>NZ_JBLRVZ010000088.1:0-18189 GCF_048159505.1 Streptomyces sp. T028 | reverse complement strand
GATCGTCGCCAGGGCGTCCGCGTCGTCCTGCGTCGGGCAGGCCACCCGCACGATCTGGCAGCCCGACGCGGTCAGCTCGGCGATCTGCTGAAGGGTCGCGCCGACGTCCGACGTACGGGTCGTCGTCATCGACTGGACCGAGACCGGCGCGTCACCACCCACCGCCACCGAGCCGACCTGGATCTGCCGGCTCTTCCGGCGCTCGGCAACCCTGGTCGGAACGGACGGCATGCCGAGAGAAATCGCAGTCATCTGCTGTGCAACCCCAAGTCGTGGATCAAGGTCCAGGTCCCGTCGAGGCGGGTTTCCAGGCTTTGAGATTACGGCACGGGCCCGGGCGGGGGCACATCGCTGCCGTCAAAACCCACCCGATGGAAGACGGCCCGGGAGCAAGTGTCCCGGGCCGCCGCGAACTCCGTATGACGAAGAGATGGACTACGAGATGCGCACGGGGTTCACCACGTCCGCGATCAGCACCAGGATCGTGAAGCAGACGAAGATCCCTGCCACCACGTACGCCACCGGCATCAGCTTCGCCACGTCGAACGGGCCCGGGTCCGGGCGGCGCAGCACACGCGCGACGCCCCGCCGCAGCGACTCCCACAGAGCGCCCGCGATGTGCCCGCCGTCGAGCGGGAGCAGCGGGAGCATGTTGAACAGGAACAGGGAGAGGTTGAAGCCGGCGACCACGAACACGGCCATGGCCAGCTGCTGCGAGGCGGGGATGTCCAGGGTGGCGATCTCGCCGGTGACCCGGGCCGCGCCGACGATGCCCATCGGGGAGTCGGGCTCGCGCGGGGCGTCGCCGAAGGTCGCGTTCCACAGGGCGGGGATCTTGCCGGGCAGGGCGACGAGGGAGTCGACCGCGTCGCCGACGTGGTCGCCCATCCAGGTCACGGACTCGCCGAAGTCCTGCTTGACGACGCCGGTGGCCGCGCTGAAGCCGAGGAAACCGGCCTTGACGTACTCGCCCTGGACGAAGGCGCCGGAGCTGTCCTTCTTGGCGACCTGGTTGGTGGCGATGGTGGCGTGGAGCGTGACGTCCTTGCCGCCTCGCTCGACGACGATCGCCACGTTCTTGCCGGCGCTGTCGCGGATGAGGTCGGAGAGCGTGTCCCACTTGGCGGTGGCGACGCCGTCGAAGGAGACGATCTTGTCGCCCTTCTTCAGGCCCGCCGCCTCGGCCGGGGAGGGCTTGTCGGTGCTCTTGCAGGTGTCGCGGTTCTCGCTCTGCGCGATGACACAGGGCGAGACCGAGGCGACGTTGGTGGTCTCCTGCTGGATGCCGAAGCCCATCAGCACGGTCAGGAACAGGCCGACCGCGAGGATCAGGTTCATGAACGGGCCGGCGAACATGACGATGACGCGCTTCCACGGCTTGCGCGTGTAGAACATGCGCTTCTCGTCGCCGGGCTGGAGCTCCTCGAACGCGGCCGAGCGGGCGTCCTCGATCATGCCGCGCCAGGGGGAGGTGGAGCGGGCCGTGACCCTGCCGTCCTCACCGGGCGGGAACATGCCGATCATGCGGATGTAGCCGCCGAGCGGGATGGCCTTGATGCCGTACTCGGTCTCGCCCTTCCGGCGCGACCAGATGGTCGGGCCGAAGCCGACCATGTACTGGGGCACACGGATGCCGAACAGCTTCGCCGTGGAGAGGTGGCCCAGCTCGTGCCAGGCGATCGAGAAGAGCAGGCCCACGAAGAAGACCAGAATCCCGAGGATGAACATCAGGGTCGTCATGCACGGGCCTCCGCCGTCTGCGCCGTCAGTTCCTGTGCCCGGGCGCGCGCCCAGGTCTCCGCTTCGAGGACGTCCGACACGGTGAGTGAAGTTCCCGTGGCCGGGGTGCCGTGTTCCTCGACGACCCTCGTCACGGTCTCCATGATCCCGTTGAACGGCAGCGCGCCGGTCCGGAAGGCCTCCACGCACTCCTCGTTGGCGGCATTGAACACCGCCGGTGCCGTCCCGGCGAGCTCGCCCACGTGCCGGGCGAGGTTCACCGAGGGGAAGGCCTCGTTGTCGAGGGGGAAGAACTCCCACGTCGACGCCGTGCTCCAGTCGAAGGCGGGCGCGGCGTCGGGGACGCGCTGCGGCCAGCCGAGGCCGATGGCGATGGGCCCGCGCATGTCGGGGGGCGTCGCCTGGGCCAGTGTCGATCCGTCCGTGAACTCAACCATCGAGTGGACATACGACTGCGGGTGCACGACCACCTCAATCCGCGAGAAGGGAATGTCGTAGAGGAGGTGTGCCTCGATGACTTCCAGCCCCTTGTTGACGAGGGTCGCGGAGTTGATCGTGATGACCGGGCCCATGGACCAGGTGGGGTGGGCGAGGGCGTCCTGGACGGTGACGTTCGCCAGCTCGGCCCTGGTGCGGCCGCGGAAGGGGCCGCCGGAGGCCGTGACGACCAGTTTGCGCACGTCGGCGCGGGTGCCGGCGGCGAGGGCCTGGAACAGGGCGGCGTGCTCGGAGTCCACCGGGATGATCTGGCCGGGCTTGGCCAGCGCCTTGACCAGCGGGCCGCCGACGATGAGCGACTCCTTGTTGGCGAGCGCGAGGGTACGGCCCGCCTCCAGGGCGGCGAGGGTGGGTGCGAGGCCGATGGAGCCCGTGATGCCGTTGAGGACGGTGTGGCAGTCGGAGGCGGCGAGCTGTGTCGCCGCGTCCGGGCCGGCGAGGATCTCGGGGAGCGGCTCCGACGTGCCGTACTCGGCGGCGAGCGCCTCGCGCAGGGCCGGGACGACGTCCTCGCGGGCGACGGCGACGGTCCGTACCCGCAGCCGGCGGGCCTGCTCGGCGAGGAGGGCGACCCGGCCGCCGTTGGCGGACAGGCCGGTGACCCGGAACCGGTCCGGGTTGCGCAGCACGAGGTCGACGGCCTGGGTGCCGATCGATCCGGTGGCACCGAGGATCACCACGTCCTTGGGACCGTCACCCGCGACGGGGTCGTAGACGAGGTGCGGGTCGGCGAGGGGGGCTGGACTGTCGCTCATCCTCCCATTGTTGCCTGGCCCGAGATCCGTCACGTCCATGGGGCGACGGGAGCTGGGGGTGTCCTGGCGGTGCCGCCCGACAAGTGGTGATCCAGTCTCGGGGGGGCGCCCCCCCCCCCCCCCNCACGTCCATGGGGCGACGGGAGCTGGGGGTGTCCTGGCGGTGCCGCCCGACAAGTGGTGATCCAGTCTCGGCGACACGCCGCACACACGGCGTGTCGCCGAGACTGAGCACACACAACCTGGCTCTCGCCGTCCGTCACCTGATGGGGCGGTGGACGTTCTCCCGTTCGCTGGGTCCGGGTGTGGTGTCGGCGATCCACGGGCCCTCGCCCGAGGGGTCGACGACGCCGTCCTCCAGCCACTCGTGGGCGCCCGCGAGGACGTCCTTGACGACCTTGCGGTCTACAGCGTCCGTGTTGTTCCACAGGCGGGTGAAGAGTTCGTCGACGCGCAGCCGGGACTGGCGGCAGAAGGCGTCGGCGAGCCGGTAGGCCTCGCGGCCGTGTTCGCCGCGGGTGCGCAGCATCTCGGCCCGGACGCAGGCCGCGCTCATCGCGAACAGTTCCGCGCCGATGTCGACGATCCGGCCGAGGAAGCCCTGCTTGGTCTCCATCCGGCCCTGCCAGCGGGACATGGCGTAGAACGTGGAGCGGGCGAGCTTGCGGGCGTGCCGTTCGACGAACCGCAGATGCATGGAGAGGTCGACCCCGGCGTGCCGGAACCCGGTGTACGACGACGGCAGCTGGCCCGCTCCCGCGACCAGCCTCGGCAGCCACTTGGCGTAGAAGACACCGGCGCTCGCGCCCGCCCTGGCCTTGTCCTGGAGGGACTTGTCGGGGTCGATGAGGTCGCCGGCGACGGAGAGGTGGGCGTCGACGGCCTCGCGGGCGATGAGGAGGTGCATGATCTCCGTGGAACCCTCGAAGATGCGGTTGATGCGCAGGTCGCGCAGGAGCTGTTCGGCGGGGACCGCGCGTTCGCCGCGGGCCCTGAGGGACTCGGCCGTCTCGAAGCCTCGGCCGCCGCGGATCTGGATCAGCTCGTCGGCCATCCGCCAGCCCATCTCGGACGCGAAGAGCTTGGCCAGCGCGCCCTCGATGCGGATGTCGTTGCGGTCCTCGTCGGCCATCTGCGAGGACAGGTCCAGTACGGCCTCCAGGGCGAAGGTGGTGGCCGCGATGAAGGAGATCTTCGCGCCGACCGCCTCGTGGTGGGCGATGGGCTTGCCCCACTGCTCGCGGGCCGTCGACCACTCGCGGGCGATCTTCAGCGACCACTTGCCGGCGGCGACGCAGGACGCGGGCAGGGAGAGCCGGCCGGTGTTGAGGGTGGTGAGGGCGATCTTCAGGCCGGCGCCCTCGGGGCCGATGCGGTTGGCGGCGGGGACCCGGACCTGGTGGAAGCGGGTGACGCCGTTCTCGATGCCGCGCAGGCCCATGAAGGCGTTGCGGTTCTCGACGGTGATGCCGGGCGAGTCGCTCTCCACGACGAAGGCGGAGATGCCGCCCGGGTGGCCCTCGCTCCTGGGGACGCGGGCCATCACGACCAGCAGGTCGGCGACCACGCCGTTGGTCGTCCACAGCTTGACGCCGTCGAGGACGTAGTCGTCCCCGTCCGGGACCGCGCTGGTGGCGAGCCGGGCCGGGTCGGAGCCGACGTCCGGTTCGGTGAGCAGGAAGGCGCTGACGGCGGTGGTGGCGCAGCGCGGCAGGAAGGCCTGCTTCTGTTCGGGCGTGCCGAACATCTTCAGCGGCTGCGGTACGCCGATCGACTGGTGGGCCGACAGCAGCACGCCGACCGCGGGGCTGGCCGAGCCGACCAGGGCCAGCGCCTTGTTGTAGTACACCTGGGTGAGGCCGAGACCGCCGTACTTGGGGTCGATCTTCATGCCGAGGGCGCCGAGCTCCCTGAGCCCGTTGATCACCTCGTCGGGGATCCTGGCCTCGCGCTCGATCAGCGCCCCGTCGATCTGCGTCTCGCAGAACGCGTGGAGCTTGGTCAGGAACTGCTCGCCGCGCCGGACGGCCTCGTCGGTGGGGAGCGGATGGGGGTGGATCAGGTCGAGGCGGAAGCGGCCCAGGAACAGTTCCTTGGCGAAGCTGGGCTTGCGCCAGTCCTGTTCCCGGGCGGCCTCCGCGACCTGGCGTGCCTCACGCTCGGTGACGGTGGGTTTCTTCAGGGGTGGTGCGGACATGAGGATCACCTCGCCGCGAATCGGGATCATGGACCACATCGGTTACCGATGGGTGCTACTCGATCGTTGGTACCCGATCCGGGACGACCCCGCCACCCTTCGCGTGCCGTCCGGGCCCTTCTCAGCCGATGGTGACGGAGTACGACTTGGTGTCCAGGCGGCCCGTTCCCTTGAAGACCTCGGTGCCGGACTCGATGCCGGAGACGTACTTGTCGTTGGAGAGGAGCTTGCGCCGGACGAGTGCCTGGGTGAAGTCGTCCAGGTTGAGGGTGGCCTTGGTGGTGTTGGCGCGGCGGACGAAGGAGTAGACCTTCCAGCCGATGTCGCCCTGGTAGATGTCCCACATGGCGCCGTTCAGGCTGACGCTGCCGTACTTGGTGCCCAGCGGGCCCGCGCCGCCCTGGCGGTTGAGCCAGATCATGATCTCGTCGGTGGGCTGGTCCTGCCAGTCCGCGGTGTTCTTGGTGTGCAGCCACAGGTCGTAGGCGACGTTCATGGTGCCGGGGTTGGACGGCAGGGAGAACTCCCAGTTCGCGGTGACCTTCTTGCGGTCGCCGACCTTGATCGGCAGACCGGTCTTCGCCTTGTCGACCTTCCAGCCCCAGTGCCAGCCGAGGACGGAGGAGGCGTACGACTTCACGTCGTAGTCCTTGCCCGTGCCGCTGTTGGCCAGGCTGTAGCTGGTGCCCCAGGAGATGGTGTCGCCGGACTGGGAGTTGTCCCAGACGCAACTCGTGCCGGTGGCCTTCTCCCGGTTCCAGACGTTGTTGTTCACGTAGTACTTGCCGAGCGTGATCGTGTCGAAGTCCGTGCACTTCTTGCTCGACTCACCCGCCTGGGCGACGGTGACGCCGACGGCGGCCGCGAGGGCGACGGCGGCGGCGGTCAGGGCCTTCGCCCTCTTCGACAGACGGGGACGGCGGTGCTGCATGGGGGTCCTTCCGGGGCCGGATCTTCGTTACGTCACCCCAGTGGGCGCCGGGCGGGAAAAGGTTGCCGTACTCTCTCTTCACGTTTTCTTCGCAACTCGCTGTCGAAGCGCTTCGACAACCTATGGACACCCACCTCTGCTGGGGCTACTGTCGAACCACCCTCACCCCCTCTTGTTCACACTGCGCACTGTCGAAGCGCTTCACAAAGCTTGGAGAGCTGGATGGTCACCCTCGCCGAGGTCGCCCAGCACGCCGGAGTCTCGGCGAGCACGGTGAGCTATGTCCTCAGTGGCAAGCGGTCCATCTCCACGACCACCCGGCAGCGGGTCGAGCAGAGCATCCGCGAGCTGGGCTACCACCCGAACGCGGGGGCGCGGGCGCTGGCCAGCAGCAAGTCGAACATCATCGCGCTGATGGTCCCGCTGCGCACCGACATGTATGTGCCGGTGATGATGGAGATCGCCATCGCGGTGGCCACCACGGCCCGCACCCATGGCTACGACGTGCTGCTGCTCACCGGTGAGGAGGGCCCCGACGCGGTGCGCCGGGTCACCCGCAGCGGGCTCGCCGACGCCATGATCCTGATGGACGTGCAGCTCGACGACGAACGGCTGCCCCTGCTGCGGCAGACGGACCAGCCCTCGGTGCTGATCGGGCTGCCCGCCGACACCTCCGGCCTGACCTGCGTCGATCTCGACTTCACGGCGACCGGCGCGCTGTGCGTGGAGCATCTCGCGTCGCTCGGTCACCGCGACATCGCTGTCATCGGCGAGGCGCCCGCGGTGTACGAGCGGCACACAGGCTTCGCCGAGCGCACGCTCGACGGACTGCGGTCCCGCTCCCGGGAGCTGGGCCTGCGGCTGCTGCACCGCCCCTGCGAGGGCGGGTACGCCGCGATGGCCGTGACCCTCGCCCGCATCCTCGACGAACGCCCGGGCACCACCGGGTTCGTCGTGCAGAACGAGTCGGCGGTCGAACCCCTGCTCGCGCTGCTGCGCCAGCAGGGCCGGGCCGTCCCCGAGGACGTGTCGGTGGTCGCGATCTGCCCCGAGCAGGTCGCCGTCCAGGCCTCGGTGCGGCTGACCTCGGTCGCCATCCCCGCCCCGGAGATGGGCCGGCACGCCGTGGAGCGGCTGGTGGCCAAGCTCGACGGGCGGGGGACGGACGAAGTCGTGCTGCTCGAACCCGCGTTGACGGTCCGGGCGAGCACGGGCCCGGCCGCCTCCTGAGACAGGCCCCCCGCTCTTCTCCGCCTCTCCGCTCTTCTCCGCCCCCCGCTCTTCTCCGCCCCCGCTCTTCTCCCGCTGTTGTGCCACGCCAGGGCACCCCCATGTCCGCACTCCTCCAGGAGCACAGGAGCCCCCCGTGAATCAGCCTGCCGAAACCCAGACCAGTCAGGGCACGGTCAGCCTCGCACAGTCGTCCCCCACCGTCGGCACCTTCCGCGAGCGCGACGGCGCGCTGGAGTGGAGCGGCCGTCAGGAGACCCTCCGGATCGAGCCGTGGGGGCCGGACGCGGTCCGGGTCCGCGGCCGGCTCGGCGGTCCCGTGCTCGACGGGCTGCCGGGTGCTCTGCTGGATGCGCCGCCGCCGACGCCGTACACGATCAAGACCGAGGACGGGCGCGGGCGGTTGACCGTCGGCGGGCTCACCGTCGACGTCGACGCAGAGGGCCTGATCCGCTTTCTGCGCACGGACGACGGCGGTGAGGTGCTGGCCGAGGAGCGGGCCCACTTCTGGTGGCCGGGCTCGCGGCTCTACACGGCCGTCGGCAACGGCTACCACCGGCTGGAGCAGCGGTTCGCCGCGTACGAGGACGAGAAGCTGTACGGCCTCGGCCAGCACCAGCACGGGCGGTTCGACCAGAAGGGCCTGGTCCTGGACCTGGTGCAGCGCAACGCCGAGGTCGGCATCCCGGTGCTGACCTCCAGCCGCGGCTACACCCTGCTGTGGAACAACCCGGCGATCGGCCGGGTGGAGCTGGCCGGGAACGGCACGCGCTGGGTGGCGGACTCCGCCCGGCAGATCGACTACTGGATCACCGCGGGCTCCCCGGCCGACGGCCAGCGCCGCTACAGCGCGGTGACGGGCCGTACGCCGATGCTGCCCGAGTGGGCGGCGGGCTTCTGGCAGTGCAAGCTGCGCTACCGCACCCAGGACGAACTCCTCGCCGTGGCCCGCGAGTACAAGCGCCGAGGCCTGCCGATCTCGGCGATCGTCTGCGACTTCTTCCACTGGACGCACCTCGGCGACTGGAAGTTCGACCTGAAGGAATGGCCCGACCCGGCCGCGCTGGTGCGGGAGTTGGCGGAGCTGGGCATCAAGCTGGTGGTGAGTGTGTGGCCTTCGGTGTCGCCGCTGAGCGAGAACCACTCGGTGATGGAGCAGCGCGGCCACTTCATCGGCACCCAGTACGGGCCGCTGGCGCACGCCGACTGGCCGGACAAGGAGGTCGCCTCCACGGTCCAGGTGGCCTTCTACGACGCGACGAACCCCGAGGCCCGGGAGTTCGTGTGGTCGCGCGTCCGGGACAACTACCTCGCCCCGTACGGGATCACGGCCTTCTGGCTGGACGCCTGCGAGCCGGAGCTGAAGCCGGGCTTCCAGGAGAACCTGCGCTACTGGGCGGGCCCGGGCCTGGAGGTCGGCAACCTGTACCCGGCGGAGAACGCCCGCACGTTCTACGAGGGTCTGCGCGCCGAGGGCGAGGAGGTCGTCACCCTCAACCGCTCGGCGTGGGCGGGCAGTCAGCGCTGGGGCGCGGCCCTGTGGTCGGGTGACATCGGCACCGACTTCCCGACGCTGCGCCGCCAGATCGCGGCCGGCCTCAACACCGCGCTGTCGGGCATCCCGTGGTGGAACACGGACATCGGCGGCTTCCACGGCGGCGACCCGGACGACCCGGCGTACCGCGAGGTGATGGTCCGCTGGTTCCAGTTCGGCGCGCTGTCCCCGCTGATGCGGCTGCACGGCTTCCGGGACCCGGGGATGCCGCTCGGCCCGGACATGACCGGCGGCCCGAACGAGGTGTGGTCCTACGGTGAGGAGGCCGGGGCCGTCCTGGAGAAGTACCTGCGGCTGCGCGAGCGGCTGAAGCCGTACGTCCTCCAGGTCATGCGGGAGGCCCACGAGGAGGGGCTGCCGCCGATGCGGCCGCTGTTCCTGGAGTTCCCCGGCGACCCGGCGGCCTGGTCGGTCGACGACGCCTACCTCTTCGGCCGGGACCTGCTCGTCGTACCGGTGCTGGAGGCGGGGGCACGGGACCGTACGGCGTACCTTCCGGCGGGGGCGCGCTGGACGGACGCGTGGACGGGTGAGACGTACGAGGGGGGCAGCGCCGTGACGGTCGACGCGCCGCTGGACCGGATCCCGCTGTTCCTGCGGGACGGGGCCACGCTGCCGGTGGCCGAATCATCGTCGTAACACCTGAACACCCTTGTGGCAAAGGTGAGTTGGTGGGGTAGGGGGCTGGCATCCAGCTGCCCCACCAGCGCCACGAAAGGGTGTTCGCCCATGTCCGCCCCTGACCTGTCCGCCCCTGACCTGCCCGAGCCTGCCCAGTCCGCGCCTCCCCTCGCCCTCACGCTCGCCAATCTGCTGCTGCGGCCGGGGTTCGCCTCGCGCCGCAGCCCCGACCGTGTCTTCGACCGGCTGGCCGCCCAGGCAGGGCCGGTGGACGCGGTGTTCTCCGCCGAGTTCCGGTTCCTGCTGCGCAACTGGGCCCGTGACGAGCACCTCACCCCGGTCGGCTGGTGGTCGGCGCAGGGCCATGTGCGCAGGCATCTCACCAACCGCGCCCGTGTCCGGCGGCTGATCGCCGAGCACCCGCGGATCGCCCGGGAGCCGGTCGAGCGGCCGGTGTTCGTGGTGGGCCTGCCGCGCACCGCCACCACCCTCACCCATGGGGTGCTGTCCCTCTCCGAGCAGCACCGATGTCCCCGCCTCTGGGAGCTGCTCACCCCGGATCTGGAGGGGACCGAGCGGCAGCGGAAGCGGGCGGTGGCGGCGGCGCGCGGGATGGTCGGCGCGATCAACCTGTTCTCCCCGCACTACCGGGACATCCACCCGATGTCCGCCGAGGGCCCCGAGGAGTGCACCTTCGCCCTCCCGCACACGATCATGCCGCTGTCCCAGGCCCGTATCCCCGAGTACCGGGCGCGCCACTACGAGCGGGACTTCCGGCCCGACTACTCCTACCTCAAGCAGATCTACCAGGTCCTGCAGTACGGCCGCCCGCGGCGCCGCTGGGTGCTGAAGTCGCCGCTGCACACCGAGAACCTCGACGCGCTGCTGTCGGTGTTCCCCGACGCGACGATCGTGTGGACCCACCGCGATCCGGCCGCCGTGGTCCCGTCGTTCTGCAGTCTGATCGAGCACGGCATGGCGATCACCCTGAGCCCGCTGGACCTGCGTGAACTCGGTGCCACCTGGCTGGAGTTGCTGAGCCGCTCCATGACCCGCGGTCTCGCCGCCCGCTCCGTGATCCCCCGCGAGTCGCTGATCGACGTCCCGTACTCGTGGCTGGGCTCCGACCCGGCCGCGGGCGCCCCCAAGCTGTACGACGCGATCGGCGCGCGCTGGACCGACGCCGACGCGGCCCGGCTGCCCCGGGTCGCGGCCCGTCCGAAGGGCAGCCGGCCGCACCGCTACGACCTGGCCCGCTACGGTCTGACCCGCGCCGACGTCGACGCCGCGTTCGCCGGCTACAACGCGCTGCGGGCCGAGGTCGACCGGGCGTGACGCGCCCCGGCGCCGGCCTCGGCCCGCAGGTCCGTCAGCTGCTGCTGACGGTCAGGTTGTTGGTGACGAAGTCGAGTCCGCCGGAGGACGAGGTGATCTCGTACCCGAACTGCACGTCACCGATGGTCTCGTTGCCGAACCAGCCCTTCGTGTCCTTGACCCACTTCAGGATCGGCAGGATGTTGACGGTGCCGGACGACGAGTCCGAGGTGCGCAGGAACGAGAACACCTCGTTCGAGCCGTTGTTGCCCTTGTAGACGGTCCAGGTGTGGCCGCCGAGCGTGAGGTTGCCCTGGGAGGTGCCGAGGGGGCCGACGGCGCCGTTGTAGTTGACCCAGAGCATGATCTCGTAGTCGTAGTCGGTGTCCCAGATGTCGTACGACGTGTTGTACGCGCCGGACGACGGGACCGTGACGTTGTAGCTGCTGGAGAGCGACCCGAGGGAGGTGATCGTCTTGTTGATCACCTTCTTGGAGTTGGGGTAGGACTTGATGCCGCCGGTGGCCGGGTGGTTGGCCCAGACTCCCCAGTTGGTGCCGGAGTTGGCCCAGACGCACTGGCTGCCCGCGCCGGAACCCCAGATGTTGTTGTAGAGGGTGTAGCCGTTCAGCGTGGTGTTGCCCCACTGGTCGCAGGAGCTCCAGACGGCGGCCGAGGCGGGGGCGGAGGCGAGGCCGACGGTGGCGCCGAGGGCCAGGGTGGGGGCGATCAGGGCCTTGACGACCCTGCGGAGCGTGCGTGTTGCCATGGTGTCCCTTCCATGGGTGGGGGGATGCGGGGAGTTACCACGTCCCCGTGGTGAGGACGTGTTCTTCGCCGGCGACGAGGTCGAGCGGCTTCGCGTCGCCGGCGGAAGTCCGGACTTCGATGCGGAGGGTGCGGGTGGGCCGGAGGACCGCCGTGGCGCCCTCCGGACCCCAGGCGAGGTCGAGTTCGGCGCCGAACCGGGTGCGCAGGCCCCGCAGTTCGCCCGCCGGGAGCGCGGGCGGAAGCGCGGGGAGCAGCACCAGGCGGTCGGGCGTGGAGTGGGCGAGCGCCTCGATCAGCACGGCGGGCAGGGTGTGCGCGGCGTCCGCGTTGTAGACGTCGCGGTGGGGGTAGTGGGCGCTCATCAGGGAGGCGTGGAAGAAGTCGCCGTCCAGGACCTGGGCGAGGGCGTGGGCGACCCGGTGGCCGTCGCGCAGCCGGGCCGCGATCAGGGCGTGGTGGAGGTGGCCGTGCGCGGAGTCGTTCTCGGCGCCGCGCAGTTGGAGCGCGCGGTGGGCGGCGGCCGCGAGCTCGGGGGTGTCGTAGGGGGTGATCTCGTCGAGCGGCCAGACGCCGTAGAGGTGGCTGAGGTGGCGGTGGTCGTAGGTGTCGTCCAGGCCGGGCCTGGCCCATTCGGCGAGGGCGCCGTCGGCGTTGACGCGGTGCGGGGGGAGGCGGTCGGCGAGGGCGCGCCAGCGGTCGGCTTCGGCCGGGTGGTAGTCGGCGGCGGTGCGCAGCGCGTGGCGGGCGGCCGAGAGGTCCATGGCCGCGTTGATCGCGCCCCAACTGGCGTTGGCTGGACGGTTCTCGGGCGAGTAGGAGGGGACGACCACGAGGTGCCCGTCCTTGTCCTCGTGGGTCAGGAACTCCTCGTAGAACGTGGCGACTTCGGCGAGCGCGGCGGCGGTGTCCGGGTCACGGGTGCCGTGGGTCTCGTCGTGGTCGACGAGGGGCTTGAGCAGCCAGTCCGCGCCGGCCGTCCACAGGTGCAGGGGGTACTCGCGGCTGAAGTGGTACGTCAGCCCGGACTCGCCGTCGGTGTGGGCGGGCGCGACCATGCCCCGGGCGCCGAGGACGGCGCGGGCGTTCTCCCGCCAGTCGTCGCGCTGGCGGTGGATCAGGGACGCTAGGGCGGCGGTGACTTCGGGGAGGGCTGCGGCCGCGGCGGAGGCGGTCTGGAGGTTGAGGTTGGCGTCGTTGGTGAACGCGCCGGCCCAGGCGGTGTCCCAGTCGCCGGTCCACAGGCCGGTCAGCCGGGGCGGGTTGAGGCCGGAGGAGGACAGCAGGTGGTAGCGGCCGGCGGCGAAGAGGCGCTCCAGGAGGGCCGTGCTGCGGGGGTGTTTCAGCAGTTCGGAGCCGGGGAGGGCGCGTTCGTCGGGGTCGGCGCGCAGGTCGAGGGCGACGCGTTCGTAGGCGGTGCGGTGGAGGGGGAGGTGGCGGGCGAGGAGGTCCTCGTAGGAGGACGGCAGGGCGGCGAGGGCGCGCTGCTCGGCGGTGACGTCGAGTTCGCCGGTGTGGCGGCGGACCCGGGTGAGGAGGAGGACGGAGGCGGCGCCGGTGATCCGCACACCGGGGAGGGTGAGGGCGGTGCTGCCGCCGGTGACGGCGACGAGGGTCACGCCGGTGTAGGCGCGGTCGCTGCCGGGGTAGCGGGCGCGCAGGGTGAGCTGGGCGCCGTCCGGGGTGAGGGCGGCGCCGTGGCCGACGGCGAGGTCGGCGGGGGCGCCGGGGAGCCGGTGGTCCAGGGAGATGTCCAGGTCGGAGGCGGTGACCTGCTGGACGATCACGTCGTCGGCGCGGGAGACGAAGACCTTGCTGGTCCACTCCCGGCAGGTGGCGGTGGTCTCGCCGGTGGTGAAGTCGACGGTGCGGCGGTAGCGGTGCGGGTGGGCGGGCCCTTCGGCCGGGGACGCTCTGCGCAGTCGTAGCTGGAAGGCGGGGTGGAAGGGCTGGACCCACTGGAGGGGGCGATGGTCGGTGAAGGCCTCGGCTGCCGTGAGGTCGCCCGCGAGCAACCGGTCCTGGAGGGCGGGGAGTTCGGCGGCCAGCTCGGGCGGACGGGCGTGTTCGGCGCCGTTGGGACGGACCAGGGTGTGATGGGTGACGATGACACGGTCGTCGTTCGGGTCACCGAACACGAGGGTGCCGTGGTGGCCGTTGCCGCTGAGGAAGGCGTCCTCCCAGCGGGCGGCGGGGGTCGGCTCCCAGGAGCCGTGTGTGATCGTCATGACCGCAACACCACCACGCCGTAGCGGTCCAGGAGGGCCCGATCGGTGATCTTGTCTCCGGTGAGCAGGTCGGTGTGGGTGCCCGGGACGTCGACGGTGACCGGCTCGCGGCTGTGGTTGAGGAGGAACAGCAGCCCGCCCCGGCGTACGGCTTCGACGCCCGCCGGGAGGCCGTCGAGGACGGGCCGGACGCCCGCGCCGGCCGCGACCCGGGTGAGCAGGGCGCGCAGGGCCTCGGGCTCGGGGAGGGTGGAGACGTACCAGGCGCGGTCGCGGTGGAGCACGGCGGGCAGTCCGTCGAGTTCACCGCCCTTGTAGACGGTGTCCACGACCTCGTCCTCGGTCTCCAGCTCCTCCGACCACAGCGTGCCCCGGAAGCCGTCGCACTCGACGGTCTCCCCCGCCTCCAGCGGCCACCACTCGTGCAGGACGCGGATGCCGAACAGTTCGCGCAGCCGGGGGTCCATGCCGCCGGGGCGGATCCGGTCGTCCTCGTCGGCGACTCCGGTGAGGAATCCCGAGACCAGGGTGGAGCCGGCCCGGACGAAGGCGAGGAGGTTGTCCACGGCCGCGTCGGTCAGCGCGTAGAGCTGGGGCACGACCACGAGCCGGTAGCGGGTGAGGTCGTGCGCGGGGTGCGCGAAGTCGGTGGCGAACCCGGCCTCCCACAGGGCGCGGTGCCAGGCGTGGAGGACGGCCGGATGGTCGACGTGGGTGGAGGGGCGGCCGTCCTGGGCGGAGGCCCACCAGGCGTGCCAGTCGTGGAGGATCGCGATGTCGGCGTGCAGGGGGCTGCCGGTCACGGCGGGGCCGAGCGCGGCGAGTTCCGCGCCGAGCCGCTTGATCTCCTGGAAGGTACGGCCCCGCTCCCCCGCGTGGCCGAGCATGCCGGAGTGGAACTTCTCGGCGCCCTGGCGGGACTGGCGCCACTGGAAGTAGCAGACGGCGTCCGCGCCCCGGGCCACGGCCTGCAGGGACCAGAGGCGGCCCAGGCCGCGCGGCTTGGGGTGGTTCACCCCGCGCCAGTTGACGGGGCCGGCCGCCTGTTCCATCAGCACCCAGGGGCCGCGCGCCTGTGAGCGGGTGAGGTCCTGGACGAGGGCGCCGTGCTGCGGGCCGAGCGGGTCCCTCGGGTCGGGGTAGAGGTCGACGGAGACGACGTCCTCCTCCTCGGACCAGCGCCAGGCGTCCTGGCCGAAGAACAGCGGCATGAAGTTGGTGGTGACCGGGATGTGCGGGGTGTGCCGGGCGACGATGTCCCGCTCGGCGAGGTAGCACTCCAGGAGCATGTCGGAGGTGAAGCGCCGGAAGTCCAGCACCTGGGCGGGGTTCTTCAGATAGTGCGGGGTGCGTGGCGGCAGGATGCCGTCCCAGGTGTCGTAGCCCTGGCTCCAGAAGGCGGTGCCCCAGGCGGTGTTGAGGGCGTCGAGGGTGCCGTACCTGTCGCGCAGCCAGCGGCGGAAGCGGGCGGCGGCCTCGTCGCCGAAGTCGGCCGTGCAGTACTCGTTGTTGATGTGCCACATGGTCAGGGCGGGGTGGGCGGCGTAGCGGGCGGCCAGGGCCTCGGTGATGACGGCGGCGTGGCTGCGGTAGGTGGCGCTGGAGTGGGAGAAGTGCTGCCGGCCGCCCCACCACTCGACGCGGCCGTCCTCGGTGACGGGCAGGGTGTCCGGGTGGAGCCGGCCGAGCCACGGGGGTGGGGAGGAGGTGGGGGTGGCGAGGACGACCCCGACGCCGTTGTCGTGCATGAGATCCATGAGCCGGTCCAGCCAGCCGAACTCCCGTGCCCCCGGCTCTGGTTCGAGCTTCGCCCAGGAGAAGACGCCGAGGGTGACGGAGTTGACGCCGGCCTCGCGCATCAGCCGGACGTCCTCGTGCCAGGTCTCCTCGGGCCACTGTTCGGGGTTGTGGTCACCGCCGAAGAGGATGCGGCCGCGGGTGGCGTCGGCGAGGGTCGGCCTGCCGGTGGCTGCCATCAGACGGGCTCCCCGTACTGGATGCCGCGCCCGTTGGTGGCGAGGTAGACGCGGCCGTACACGCGCGGATCGCCGACGATGATCTCGCCGGTCCAGCCCCACTGATGGTGGTCGTCGTTGATGCGCACCCAGCTCTTCGCGCCGTCGTCGGAGCGGTAGACGGCGCCGATGTCCGTACGGGCGTAGGCGAGGCCACGGGCGGATGGGCTGTGAGCAGGTGGCGGTTGAGGCCGGTTGAGTACGTTCTGGCGCGTCTGAGTGAGTCTCCGGGCGGTGGCGGGGGCACGTCCCCGAGCGGGGAACGGGAGTTCTCGCATCGAATGCGTGACCTTCGCGGATGGTGGTCGTTGGGTGTGGTGACGGATTTCTGCGGCACGGGGTTGGGGGTGAGTGGGGTGGGTGGGCTGCGGGAGGTGGCTGCGCCGTTCGTGGTGCCCGGCCCCTCGGGGGTCGCGGTCCGTACCCGGCTCAAGGACCTGGCCGCCGGGGACGAGAAGGTGCTGTGCCTGGTCGGCGACCTGCTCGGTTCGCTCGCCTCCCGCGATCTGAAGACGCGGTGTTCGGCCGGGCTGGAACACGACAGCGAGCAGTGGGCCGAGCGCAAGCGCGTCCTGACCGGGCGGTCCTCCTCTCGCTGGGCCGGGTCGATCACGAAGGCCACCCACGATCAGTGGGCGCTGGCCCGGCGCGGCCAGCTCGCGCACCTCCAGAACCTTCAGGCCGGGATCGAGACGATCACCCACCGGCTGTCCCGGCCCGTGGGCGAGAAGGGCACCAAACGGGCCCCGGGCGGCTACCGCAGCAGGCGGGAGTGGCACGCGAAGTCCCGTCGCCTGCGCCTGCTCGAAGACCGGCTTGAGGCGGTGCGGGCGGACCGTGAGGCCGGGATCGTGCGCGTGGTGCGCGGCGGGAAACGGCTGCTGAACACCCGCCACCACCTTCAGGAAGCGCAGCTCACCGAGGAACAGTGGCGCGCCCGGTGGCAGGCCGGGCGCCGGTTCCTCGCAGCCGACGGCGAATCCGGAAAACGGTTCGGCAACGAGACCATCCGCGTCACCGACGACGGCGAGGTCTCCCTCAAACTCCCCGAACCGCTCGCGCACCTGGCCAACGCCCCGCACGGCCGGTACGTCCTCACCGCGAAGGTGTCGTTCGCGCACCGGGGTGAGCAGTGGCGTGATCGCGTGGCAGCGAACCGGGCCGTCGCCTACCGCATCCACGAAGACCCCGTCCGGGGGCGCTGGTACCTGACCGCGTCCTGGACCATCGCCCCGGTCCAGACCGTGCCCCTGGCAACGGCCCGCGCGAGCGGCATGGTCGGTGTCGACACCAACGCCGATCACCTGGCCGCCTGGCGCCTCGACAGCCACGGCAATCCCACGGGCCATCCCAAACGCTTCGACTACGACCTGTCCGGCCCCGCCGCCCACCGCGACGCGCAGGTCAGGCACGCCCTGATCCGCCTGCTGCACTGGGCCGCCCGGCACGGCCTCGCGATCGCGATCGAGGACCTCGACTTCACCGCCGAGACCACCCGCGAGAAACACGGCCGCAACAAGAAATTCCGCAACCTCATCTCCGGCATGCCGGTCAGCAAGCTGCGTGCCCGGCTGGTGTCCATGGCGGCCGAACTCGGCATCCCCCTCGTCGCTGTGGACCCCGCCTACACCAGCCGCTGGGGCGCCCAGCACTGGCAGAAACCCCTCACCACCACAACCAGGAAGACCACTCGCCACGACGCTGCCGCCGTGGCGATCGGAAGGCGCGCCCTGGGGCACCCGATCCGGCGACGGACGGCACCGCCCCCGCACGACCGGAGTGATCGTGCGGGGCATCGGACCGTCCAGGCCGAACCGGTGGCCCCGGGGCGTGAGGGAAACCGCCCCCGCATTCCCGGACCACGGACACGATCCGTTGGCGCCGGACGCGGAGCGAACGCGGTGGACCAGAACGCCCAACACCGTTCGGGGCGTTCGGCTGAGCATGGGTTCTGGCAACAGGACTCACTCCCGCTCAGTCTTTAGGAACGGTGGAAGAGGACGCCGGTGACGAAGCCGGTGCCGTCGATGACCGCGGTGCGCCAGCGGTAGGTGGGGGTGGCGGTCTCGGCGGCGTGGGCGGGGGCGGCCTGGACTGCCGGGAGCGTGGTGAGCGCAGCGGCGGCTGCGGTGCCGGCCAGGACGGTGCGGCGGGTGACGTGCATGGGGGCACCTCGGGGGGTCTGTGGGGTGGACGCTGATTGCTGGGGGGGGTGAGGTTCGCTCGCCCGCGCCGGCGGGGTGCCGCTGCGCCCACCCGTGCCGCCCCAGCGGCACGACTGCCCGCAGCGACGGCGAGTTTTCAGGCAGCGCAACTGCAACCCCCTAGGGGCGCGGG
>NZ_JBLRVZ010000087.1:0-15544 GCF_048159505.1 Streptomyces sp. T028 | reverse complement strand
CCCCGGCCGAAGGCTGGGGGAGTGCCGGGCGGAAGCCCTCGATGGGGGTCCCCCCGCGCGAGCGAAGCCGAGCGTGGGGGAGGAGCTACCAGGGTTTTTGTCCGGTGCGGCGAGAGGGCGTGCCGGGCGTCGCGACGCCGCGGAGATCCATCAGAAGGGCCCTAGGGGGTCAGACTGGCCACGACCTCGTCACCGGAGACCTCCGCCGTCGGCCGGAAGCCCACGGAGGCGTACAGCCCTGCGGCCACGGCGTTGTCCGGGTGGTAGGACAGACGCAGTTCGCGGCAGTCCTCGCGCCGGGACAGCCACTGGACAACGGTCCGGACGGCCGCCCCACCGACCCCCTTGCCCTGCTCGGTGCCGTCGATCAGCATGCCGCCGATCCAGTACGAGCCGTCCTCGTCACGGCCCCACATGAGGTGACCCACCACCGTGTCGTCGGCGCACACCGCCAACGAGTGCCAGACGCCCTCCCGCGCCGACAGCAGCAGATAGCGCGCCGCCAGTGCGGGAACGTAGCGCCGCTGGTCGTCCAGCGGAGCGACGTCCGCGACGGACCGCCAGTTCTCGTCGCTCACCTCATGCAGGGCGACGCGTCGCCCCGCCCTGTCCGAAAGTCCGAGGCTGATCACGGCGGTCAGGCTACGGATCCGGCGGGGTGACCCGCGAACCCTTTTTCACGCACGGCGTCGACGGTCCGTCAGACGCCGGCCGCGCGCACCGTCAGCTCCGGCTCGGCGTGCGCGTCGTCCGGTCCGAGTACGGCGGTGAAGGCGTCCGTGCGCACGGTCAGGCCCTCCTCGCCGCGCTCCACCGACACCGTGAACGGCGCCTCGGTGCCGTAGGCCACCGCGAACACGTGCAGGTCGTCCGGCGCGTCGGCGACCGGCCCGGCCTCCAGGGCGGTCGAGGCGACCAGGTGCTTCCAGCCCTCGTCCGGGTTGCCGTAGCCGCGCGGGTCCTCCGCGAGGGCGAAGGCGGCCTGTTCCTGGGTGAGGTCGGCGCGGGCGTCGAAGAAGTCGGCGCCCGTGGTGTCGGGGTGCGTCAGGCGCAGGGTGCCCGCGGAGGAGACGGCCCCCCGCGCGGTGCGCCGGACCCGGTCGCCGTCGTCCTCGGCGTACGGCAGGCCGGCCAGCAGGTAGGGGGTCCCGGCGAGGCGTTCCACGGCGACCGTCGTCCACAGGGTGGTGCCGTCGGTGACGTACAGGGAGCGGACCCGGCGCAGGACGTGGTCGCGGCCGACCACCGGCTTGGTGACCAGCTTGGCGGTCAGGCCGTCGGCGCGGACGTCGCGGACGCGGACCTGGCCCATGGGGCGGCAGAGCAGGAAGCCGTCGGTGACGGGTCCGAAGCCGTGCTGGCGGTTGACGGCGGCGGGCAGGTAGTAGGTACCGGCCGCCTCGACGACCGCGGGGGTCATCCGGTCGTCGAAGGCGACGGAGACCGTGCCGGCGCGGAGCTGGTGCCGCGCGGCCGCGGTGGACGGCTCGCGGTGCCAGGGCGTGGTGTCCTGGATCTGCCAGACCAGCATCCACGCGAAGTGCCCGTCGACCCCGCCGTCCTCCTTGACCGCGTGCCGGGCCCAGCGGCTGTCGCCCCGGTAGCGGCCCAGGTCGGAGCCGATACGGGCGCCGAAGTAGCGCAGGCCGAGCACCGACTCGAAGGCGGAGTGCTGCTCGCTGTAGCGGGGGCCGCCGTTGTCGAAGCCGCCGTTGGTCAGGCGGGCGTCGATGTAGCGGGCGAGGGTGTCGCCGTCCTCGGCGAAGACCTCCTCGCCGCTGATCCGGTGGGCCTGGGCGAGGAAGGACAGGGAGATCGGGCCGTAGTTGTTGTCGTAGGCGCCGCCGTGCTCGGGGGGCAGCAGGGCGCCCCGGTCTGCGACCCGGTGGGCGCGGATCTTCGCGTCGTACAGCTCCAGCGCGCGCGAGCGGACCCGCTGCCCCTCCTCGGAGGGCAGATGGCGGGCGAGCATCAGACCGCCCACCACGCATCCGATGGCCTGGTTGCCCGCCTCCTGCGGGTTGAAGAAGGTGGCCTCCGTCAGCCAGCTCCAGTAGCCGCGCGCCACCTCAAGGAGCTCGGCCCGCTGCCCGTCGTCGACCAGGCCGTCCGCCATGTCGAGGACGTTCACGGCCTGGAGCAGGGCCCACACCGTGCTCGGCCAGTCGCCGATGGGGTGCGCGCCGGCCGCCAGTGTGTAGCGGGCGTACGGCAGGCCGGAGTCGCGCACCGTCAGGTTCGGGTAGCCGGGGTTGTCCTCGGTGTACACGCGCTCCCGCAGGTGGAAGTCGAGGCTGCGGCGCCCCGCGTCCGGCAGCCTCGGGTCCTTGCCGCGCTGCCAGGCGAGCGCGAGCAGGGAGGTGATGCCGAGCGAGGTGTCGCCGATGTCGTCGACGCAATCGGGGTGTTCGAGGCTGCCCTCGGGCGTGAGGCGCGCGAGGGCCTGCTCGGTGACGTCGGCGAGCACGGCGTCGTACGCCTCCGGAGTGTCCGGCAGGTCGTGCAACGGGCCGAGCTGGCGAGGGAGGTGCAAGGAGATCAGCCCTTCATGCCTGAGAGGTGGCGCGCAGTGTGAGGGTCAGTGTCTGCGGTCCGTGCCCACCGAGGTAGACGCGGTTCCCGGTCGTCGCGTCGGTGCCGCCGACCACGGTGTAGTCCTGCCCCGGGTCGTAGCGCAGTACGTCGCTCCGGTCCGGTCCGGCGAGCGGTTCGCCCGCCTCGGCGTCGGCCTCGACCCGGATCTCGTCGTCGCCGACCCGGTAGGTCATCGGCCCGGTCGTCAGGCACCAGCGTCCCTCGCCGATCGGTACGGCGCCCTCGGGCTCGCCGCCCGGCCGGAAGGTCAGCTCGAGGGCCCAGGGCACCGGTGGGCCGCCGATGTCGATCCGCAGGTCGGCCCCGTCCTCCCGCAGGTCGACCTCGACTCGGGTCGTGTGGGAGACCTCGTCCTGAGGGCGGTCGGGGAAGGCCATCGCCGCGGAGAAGCGGCCCTCGTCCACCAGACGGTAGGCGCCGTCGTCGCGCCTCCGACCCTTCGGGAGCGGCTGGTAGTAGGCGGTTGTGAGGGTTTGGGTGAGCAGGTACCTGTTGTCGGCGAGCTGTTCCATGTCGGCGGCACGGAACGGGCCCAGGTCGAAGAACACCCGCGAGAGGCGGACCGCGTCGAGGACGGCGGCACCGGCGAACAGGCGCAGGAAGGTGGGGTTGCAGGCGAGGCCCGAGCGGATGCGCCGGTGCTCGGGCACGTCGGAGCCGCCGTACACCACGGTGTGCGCGGTGGCCGAGGCGTGTGCGGCGAGGCGTGCGGTGGCGAGGTACCGGGCACGCGGGAGCTTCTCCGCGTCCGGGGCCGGCAGGGCACGGCACAGGTCCGGGGTGAGAAGGGTCTGGGCGAGCAGGTCGGCGTCGTCGATGCCGTCGGCGGCCGCCAGCCGCGCCGCCCGGGCGAAGTCGCCCCGGCCGGTGCGGATCGCGAGCAGCCGGTAGTGCGGCAGGTAGGGCCACAGCGGGAACGAAAGCTTCTGGTCCTGGCGGCGCGAGTGGACGGTCTCCACCGTGCCGTCCGGCCTGATCAGGTCCAGGGTCGTGGCGAGGTTGCGTTCGACGGCGTCCCGCAGGTCGGTACGCCCGAGCACCTCGGCCAGCAACAGCAGCGACGGGTTGGTCACGATGGACGCGTAAACGGCACTGCGTTCCGAGTACAGGCCCTCCGTGTCGATGTCGACGCCCTCGGCGAGCCAGTCCCCGACGCGGTCGAGCAGCCGGTCGTCGGGGAACGACCGGTGCAGCCGGGCCAGCGCCGCGCACAGCTCCCAGCGGTGGTTCGGGGTGTGCACCCCACCCTTCAGGAGGCTGCCGGTGGCGGCGTCGGCGATCTCGGCGAGCGCGGCCGTGACCTCGGCCAGTTCCGGTCCCGCGCCGGCGGCGAGGACGTGCGCGTCGCACACGTCGTTGACGGTGAACGCGGAGTCCGGCGGTGACTGCACGTTGTCGCCGCCGGCGAAGAGGCCGGACGCTGTCTGCACGGCCCGCAGGGCACGGAGGTGGGTCCGCGCGGCGGCCACTGCCTGCTCGCTGCCGTGCAGTGCCGAGTCCGGGGAACGGTAGGCCGCGACCAGGGTCTTCACCCGCCGCGCCAGACCACGGTGCGGCACACCGGTGGGTTCCTCGTCGGGGGCGGCCGCAAGCGGGGCGGCCGTCCGGTCGGCGGCGCGGGCCGCCGACCGGACGAACTCGTGGTCGAGCGGGTTGGGCAAGATCAGTCCTTCAGTCCGGCGTTGATGTCGGCGTTCATGACGTAACGCTGGAACACGAGGAAGACGACGATCAGCGGGATCATGGAGATGACCGATCCGCCGAGCAGCACCGACCAGTTGATGTTCTGCGCCCCGACGAGGCTCTGGATGCCGATCTGCACGGTGAACTTCTCGGGGTCGTTGAGCATCAGCAGCGGCCAGATGTAGTCGTTCCAGCGCCACTGGAAGGACAGGATGGCGAGCGTCAGCATGATGGGCCGGGAGAGCGGCACCATGATCCTCAGGAAGATCGACAGCTCACGCGCGCCGTCGATGCGGGCCGCCTCGATGAGCTCGTCGGGGACCGTCAGGAAGAACTGGCGGAACATGAAGCAGCCGGTCGCGGTGAGCAGGGCCGGGAGGATGATGCCGGTGAGCGAGTTGTAGAAGCCGAGGTCGCGGACCACCAGGAACAGCGGGGCGAGCATGACCTCGGCCGGCAGCATCGTGGTGGCCAGGATGCACACGAAGAAGAACTTGAGCCATTTGTTGTCGTACTTGGCCAGCGCGTACCCGGTGCAGCAGCTGACTCCCACCGTGAGGATCGTCGCGATCACACACACGATGGTCGTGTTGATGAAGTACTCGGCGAAGTTGGCGCTCGCCCACGCTTCCTTGTAACCCGACACGGTGGGGTCGTCCGGGAACAGCGTCAGCGGAAGGGAGAACAGGTCTCCGGCCGGTTTGAAGGAGCTGAGGACGAACCACAGCACCGGCACCCCGTAGAGGCCCGCCAGGACCCACAGCAGAGTCGTCGCGGGAATCGCGCGCCTGAGCCCGCCGGTTGCCGAGCCGCGGGGCCTCTTCTTGGAGACGGCCCGTACGGAATCGGCGTCGACCTTGCGCACTGTGTCTGTGGTTGTCATCGGTTCTCCACCCGCCGGTTGA
Source organism: Streptomyces sp. T028 (assembly GCF_048159505.1). Lineage (NCBI taxonomy): Bacteria > Bacillati > Actinomycetota > Actinomycetes > Kitasatosporales > Streptomycetaceae > Streptomyces > Streptomyces sp. T028. The sequence continues at coordinate 10,361 of NZ_JBLRVZ010000087.1, read as the reverse complement.
CCATCATCTGGATCATCGCGACGGCCATCAGGATGAGCATGAGCACGAACGACGCGGCGCTCGCGTAGCCGATCTGGCCCGACTTGAACCCCGTCTGATAGATGTACTGAACAAGCAGGTTGTTCGACGTTCCGGGTCCACCGTTGTTGAGGGAGGCGAACACCGCGTATTCCTTCATCGCGTGGATCGTGTTGAGCAGGATGACGATGAAGGACGTGGGGGCGATGCTCGGCACGGTGATGCTGAAGAACTGGCGCCACGGACCGGCCCCGTCGAGCGCGGCCGCCTCGTAGTACGACGTCGGTACGTTCTTGATCGCCGCGATGAACAGCAGCATGGAGAAGCCCGTCCAGGCCCAGGCCGCCGCCACCACGACCACGATCAGTGACAGGTCCGCGTTCGACTGCCACGGAACGGCGCTTCCGCCGACCTTCTCGATGAGGTAGTTGACCAGTCCGAAGTTCTCACCGAACAGCCATCGCCACAGGACACCCACGATGATGGGCGACAGCAGCCACGGGATGAAGAAGAAGAGGCGGGCGACCGACGCGCCCTTGGCGTGCCTGCTCACCACCACATTGGCGATGAGCAGCGACAACACGAAGTTCAGCGGAACGAACAGCACGGTGTACAGCAGCGTCCGGGTCGTCGCGGCGTAGAAGGTCGAATCCCCGAGCAGCTTCTGGTAGTTGTCCAGCCCGACGAACTGGAACGCCCCGATGCCCGTGTAGTCCGTGAAGGAGTAGACGAGCCCGATCACCGCCGGCCAGACGAAGAAGAGCGCGAAGAGCACGACATTGCCCGCGATGAGGACGAGCGGCGCGAGGGTGTACTTGCTGCGTCTCCTGGGCGGGCTCACGGACACCTTTGACACGTCCGAGGCGCGTTTTGTCATCTTCCTGACTCCGTGCTGGTGGATGGGATAGCGGTGGGCTCACGCCAGGAGCCCGGCATCACGCGGATGTCCGGGCCCGGGCGGCGGTGGCTCGTACCGCCGCCCGGGCCTGAGGCCTACGACGACACGCCGCCGACCTGCTGGTTGTAGCCGGCCACGATGTTCTCCAGGGCCTCGTCGGCCGACTGCTCACCGTTGATCGCCTTGCCGATCTCCGCCTTGGTCGGGTCGTCGGTGAGGCTCTTGCCGTTCAGCGCCCAGTTCGTCTGCGCGACGTTGAAGTAACCGGAGATGGGGGCGTAGAGCGGGATCGACTCGTTGTAGAGCTTGAACGCCGCCTGCGCCGCCTCGGACTCGAAGGGGTACGTCGGGTTCAGACCGCTCTCGACCGGCAGGAACCCGGACGTCTCGCACAGCGTCTTGTAGTGCTCGGGCTCGTACATCCAGGAGATGAACTTGTTCGCGGCGGTGGCCGCTTCGCTGTTGTTGTTGAAGCCCACGACCATGCCGCCGCTGTTGACGTCGCTGGCCTGCACCGGCTCGGCGGGGGTCGGGACGCTCGCCCACTCGAACTTCGTGATGCTCTCCGAGAAGGAGGCGACCTGCCACACACCGGACCAGTAGGCGACCACGTCACCGCTCTGGAACATGGCCGACGGGTCGGCGCCGCTGGTCCACACCGACTTCGGCATGGTCTTGTCGTCGTTCCATCCGACGAAGGTGTTCACGGCCTTCTTGGTCGCCTCGTCCGCCGAGAACTTGCCGGAGTCGTCCGCGTGCATGTACTGCCCGCCCATCTCGTACACCATGGCGCGGAGTCTGGACGGCGACTGGTCGAAGGTCAGGGAGTACTTGGCCTTGGTCTTCTCCCGGACCTTGTCCGCCGCCTTGATGAACTCGGTCCAGGTCCAGGTGTCGGAGGGCGACGTCGGGTAGGAGACGCCGGCCTTCTCGAAGAGCGACTTGTTGATGAACATGCCGGACGCGGTGATGTCCGAGGGGATGGACAGCACCTTCCCGGACGAGTCCTTGGCGACGAAGTTGCCGTTGATCTTGTTGCTCTTGTTGTTGGCGATGTCGCTGAGGTCGAGCAGGTTCTTCGACCAGATGGGGTCCACCTTCGGCACCGCCGCCACGTCGGGCAGGGAGTTCGCCTGCGCGGCGTTGCGCAGCTTCGCCTCGTACCCGTCGTAGGGGATGTTGACGAGCTTGACGGAGACGCCCTCTTCCTTCTTGTACTGCGCCACCAGCTTCTTCCAGCCCGCGTCCTGCCCCGGAACCGTGGAGATCCAGAACGTCAGCGACTTGGAGGTACCGCCCGATTCGGATCCGCCTCCGCAGGCGGAGAGCATCAGGGCACCTGCCGTGGCCACGGCAGCGAGGGGAACCAGGCGGCGTATGCCGCCGCGGCCGAGTCGGCGGGAGCGCCGCACACCCACAGTGATCATCTTCGATCCCTTTTTTCGTGATACGTGATATGGGACGGAGCACGGCGCCGACCGAGGCGGCACTGGTGCATTTTGGAGGAGAGTTCGCTTTCCGAGGGCACGGCCTCGCCCGGCCGCGTCATCCTGACAGGAGAGGGTCCCCGGCCGCTGTGGCCGGCGCCGCACAAGCACGCCCTGGTGCGGTTGCCGTACGTCGAGTACGGGCGGGACGCTCGCCCCAAGTCGGCGTCCCGGCCGACTTAGAAAGCGCTTGTCCGGACATTGGCAGATCGAGTCGGAGGCCGTCAATCCTTCCCCCCCGCGGCCTCGGTCACGGTTTGGACTCCTCGCGTGACCGCGAGCCGGGCGGCGCCGGCGACGGTGCCGGAATCGCCGACCGTACTGCTGACCACCTCGGTGGGCCAGCTCAGCCGGTTCAGTTCGGCCCGTACGCCCGACAGCAGGCCCGGATCGGCGCCGGTGCTGCCGCCCAGCACGATCAGACCGGGGTCGAGCACGGCGGTCACGGCGGCGGCGAGACGGCCCACGTCGGCGGCATGGCGGTCGACGACGGCACGGGCCGTGGCCCGGCCCTCCGCGGCGAGGGCGAAGAGCCGGTCCGTGGTGCGCGGGCACGGCCCGTCCCCGGCCGCCCAGGCCTCCTTGGCGCGGCGCAGCAGCGAGCGGGCCCCGATGTACTCCTCCAGTGCCTCCCGGCGCGGCTCACGGCCGTCGTCCCAGGGGTAGGGCAGCCTCGCCAGCTCACCGGCGGCGCCGTTCGAGCCGCGCAGCACCTGGCCGCCGACGACGATGCCGAGACCGATACCGACGCCGATCCGCAGATAGCCGAAGGTGTGCCGGCCGCGGGCGGCGCCCTCGTGCAGCTCGGCGAGCGCGGCGCAGTTGACGTTGTTCTCCAGATGGACCGGGACGCCCGGGGGCAGGGCCACGGCCATGGCGTCGAAGACCGGTCCGGCCTTGGCGGTGGCGGGGCGCATGCCGCTGCCCTGGCGGTCCCGGGCGGTGACGTCACCGACGGCGACCACGATGGAGCGCAGCGGGGCGCCCTCGGGCAGCGTGGCGAGCGCCTCGCGTACGGCGTCGGCCGCGTCCTTGCGGGAGGCGGTGGCCTCGGCGAGCAGGGTGCCGTCCAGGGCGCAGCCCCTCACCCTGGTGTGGGCGGGGCCCAGGTCGACGGCCAGGACGGCGCCGGCGACGGGGCCGAGACGGTATACGGCGGCGGAGCGGCCGGTGCCGCTGGAGGCGGTGCCGGAGTGCGCGGCGAGCCGGGCGCTCTCCAGTTCCGCCACGGCGGAGGAGACCGTCGGCTTGGAGAGCCCCGCGAGGCTCGCGAGCTGCGGCCGGGTGGCTCTGCTCGCCTGGGCCAGCACGGCGAAGACCGCGCTGGCGCTCTCGGTCAGGCGGGGGGCTTCCGCCACGTCGTGTTCCACAGTTTCCCCCACACGGGTACCGGGCCGCGCACCCGGCCGATCGGTTCGGCGGGCTGCGGCGAAAGGATGCGACGACGGCGCGCGTTCCCGCCCCGCGACGGCCCGGAAGGGGGCCGCGGAGGTCGAGTGCGCGACTTCTCTTGACGCACTGTACTTCGTTAGTTAACTTCCTAACGAACTTCACGGTACTCGCCTGCCGTGCCTCGTCAGAAGCCCGTCCCGGGGCTTCCCTAGTTCACCAGAAACTCGCAATTCCGCAGGTCACGGTTTCGCCCACCGTCGCAGCTCGACGCAACGACGAAAGAGGATCCGTGCAGGACTCTCCCCCTTCGCGCCCCCTCGTGGTCGGCGTCGACGTGGGTGGCACCAAGACGCATCTCCGCGCGATGGCGGGTGACGACGTCGTGGCCGACCACGTCCGTTCCAGCAGCGGCTGGCGGCCGCACGACACCGCTGCCGCCGCCCGCTGGCTGGGCGCCCTCCTCCGCGAGTCGCTGCCCTCGGGCGCACGCCCCGCCGCGCTCGCCGTGGGGGCGCACGCCTGCGAGACCCCCCGGCAGTGCGCGCAGATCCGCGCCGCCGTTCAGGAACTTCTCGGCGTACCCGCGCACATCGTGGGCGACGCCGAGCTTCTCGTGCCCGCCGCCGGACTGGACAAGGGGGCCGGCCTGGTCGCCGGCACCGGTTCGGTCGCGGTGGGCCTGCTGCCCGACGGCACCCCCGTGCAGGTCGGCGGCTGGGGGGCGGTCCTCGGCGACGAGGGCGGCGGCGCCGGACTCGTCCGGGAGGCGGCACGGGCCGTATGGGCCGCCCACGACCGCGGTGAGCAGCCGGACGCCCTCGCGGCCGGTCTCGTCGCCGCGTTCGGCGTCCCCGAGGTGCCCGCGCTCGGCGCGGCTCTCGAAAGCGCCCAGGACGTCTCCGCCGAGTGGGGCCGGCACTCCCCCGTGGTCTTCGCGGCCGCCGACGCCGGCTCCGCGCTCGCCCGTGCCGTGATCGCCGAGGCGGGCGAGGCGCTCGCCGCGCTCGTCGCCCGGCTCGCCGACCGCGGGGTCCCGGTCGACGACGTGGTGGTGGCGGGCGGCACGATCCTGCACCAGCCCGCGCTCCACGAGGCGTTCACCGCCGCCCTCCGTGCCGTCGCACCGGGAGCGCGCCCACGGGCGCTGACCGGGCCGCCGGTCCTGGGCGCGGTGGCGCTCGCGCGGGCGCTCCTGTGAGAAACCGCTCTCACGTTCACCCACAGGACATGTACCGGTCGCCGGGCCCTCGCGGAAGCGACACAGCCCGGCCGTAGATCTTCGCTCGTACACGTCATCCGGCTCAGGAGTCGTCACCAGGCCCACGAGCCGCACGTGATCACATCTCTTCCCTCTGGCCCCACGGCCGAAGAACTCAAGAGAGGCACACCCATGCCGTCACCCGCCGGGATCGATTCCCCCTCGGCCGTGAACAGAAGGCGCTTTCTGAAGGTCTCCTTCGGCGGCTCCGCGGCCCTGGTCGCCGCGCCGACGCTGGTCTCCTGGCTGGGCGCCGCCGACGCCAAGGCCGCCGACGCCCCGCTGCCGTTCGTCGACGCCTACAAGACGAACGTCATGGCGAACCTCACGCCCGAGACCAACGCCGTGGTGCGGGTCCTCGGCGGTTTCGCGCAGGTGTGGAAGACCGGCTCGGCCTGGAACACCGGCACCCCGCTGCGGCCCGAGATCCTGCGCGCCAACATGCGCTACTGCGCGGCGCTCACCGGCGCCCGCACGGAGGCCCAGGGCAGGGAGGCGTTCGTCTACGACCGCCAGCACCAGAGCTACGCGATGATCGCGGGCCTCGGTCCCCTGGCCGACCTGTACAAGGCCGGTGCCAAGGCGGTCACCTCGATCACCAGCGCCCCGGACACCACGCCCGCGACCACGATCAGCGACGCGGTGCCCGCCGACGCGCCCGCCGGTTCCGCGCTCGGCGCCGGTTCGTACACCTCCGACCTCGGCCAGGTCGCCAAGCTCGTCGACACCGTGCGCGGCCCGTACGCCTCCGGCAACCCGGGCAAGTACGCCTTCCAGTACCCGCGTCCGTGGCGCATGAACGAGGACAGCGAGGTCGTCGACACCGGCACGACCGACGCGCTCGGCTACCCGGTCTACGACTCCGAGGTGGTCGTCGTCCGCCAGCTGCTGCGCCAGCGCAGCACGTCCCCGACCGACGACGGCGGTTTCCCGAGCGGCCACACCAACGCCTTCCACCTGGCGTCGCTGGCGTTCGCGTACGCCGTGCCCGAGCGGTTCCAGGAGCTGGTGACCCGTGCCCTGGAGCTCAGCCACACCCGGATCATGTCCGGCATGCACTCCACGGTCGACGTCATGGGCGGCCGCATCATGGCCACCGCGCTCGCCGCGGCCACCCTCGCCGACCCGGCCAACGCCGACCTGAAGGCCGCCGCCCGCGCCCAGGCCCTCGCCTACTTCACGGGGAAGACCGGGACGACGGCCGACACGCTGTTCGCCCACGCGCACTCCGACGCCTCCGACCGGTACGCCGACCGCGAGGCCAACCGGCGTGCCGCCGAGCCGCGCCTGACGTACATCCTGGAGCGCGAGGGCCGCAAGGAGCCCCTCACCGTGCCCAAGGGCGCCGAGGTGCTGCTGGAGACCCGCCAGCCCTACCTGACCGCCGACCAGCGCCGCGAGGTGCTGCGCACGACCGCGCTGCCGTCGGGGTACGTCCTGCTGGACGGCTTCGAGCAGTGGGGCCGCCTGAACCTGTTCGCCGCCGCCGACGGGTACGGCTCCTTCGACTCCGACGTGACGGTCACCCTGGACGCCTCGAAGGGCGGCTTCCACACGGCCGACGCCTGGCGCAACGACATCGAGGGCGACGGCTCCCTGACCAAGCGCGGCTCCGGCACGCTCACGCTGACCGGCCACAACCGCTACCACGGCGGCACCGTGGTGGAGGAGGGCACGCTCGTCGCGGGCCACGCGGGCGCGCTCGGCCAGGGCGACGTCCGGCTCAGCGGCGGCACGGTCCGCGCCGAGCAGCCGGTGCGGGTGCGCGGCGCCTGGACGCAGTCGACGGACGCGACGCTCGACCTTCCGCTGCGCCACGGCCACGGCGCCGCGCTCACCGTGTCGGGCCGGGTGACCCTGGGTCAGGGCTCGGTGCTGTCGCTGCGCCTGGACGAAAAGCAGCCCGCCCGCGCCGGGGACGTCGTCCCGGTGATCGACGCCCGCGCGCTGCGCGGCCAGTTCGACAAGGTGGAGCTGGACTCCGCCACGCTGCGCGCCGTACCTGTCTACACGGCGGACGGTCTGTCGGTACGACTCCTGAAGCGGTGACGCCCCTGGTGGCGGGAGCCGGTGCACAGTGGCCCTGTGGCCGCCGCGCACCGCTCCCGCCGCCCCGCACTTCACCGGCGACCAGACCGTGACCGGCCCGCATCTGCCCTACGAGTCGGGCAACGACCGTTCCATCCTGTGCGTGGTCTGTTCCCGGGAGGCCAGTTCCCCGGCGACCTGGCCGGATGGGTGCGGCCAAAGGCGACGGGGAGGCCCCGGACCATCTCTCTGGTCGAACGGGGGCCCCGCACACACTTCTCCCCCGATGTGATCGCGCACGGCCCGCCGGCGACGCTGGACGTCCCCCGGCCGGTTTCCTGCTGACGTCGCCCTGGCTGAGATGAGCGCGCTGCCCGCCGTACCGGTGTTCGTGGCCCTGGCGGCCTCGTCGGTGGGGCTGCGGCAGGCGCGCCGGGCCCTGACGGCGGCCGCCTTGGTGGTGGTGGCCGCCGTGGCCGTCGTATGGCTGACGTATCTCCCGGTGGATCCCCGGCTGCGCTGGGACCCGCGGCAGACGCACGTCCCCTTCGGGCAGGGCCGCCGCGGCCCGGGCCGCCTCGGCATGCTCGCGCTGTGGGCGGCCGGGGCGATCGCTCTGGTGACGGTACGGCGGCTGCGGCCCGCGGCGCCGTACGTGCCCGCTGCGGACGTTCCCCTAACCACCTGCCGTACTCCGACGACGCGTTCGGCGGGCCTGCGAAGACGCACGGATCCGGCTCGTCCACAGGGCAGCGGTGTGCCGTCGTACTACGGCATCCGGCGTCCGACCCCCGGCGCGCCCCGCTGCGCGAGGTGCACGGCGTGATGACCGTGTCCGACTCAGCCTTGGCCAAGGCCAGGGGGCGGTTCGCCCGACTGATCCACTCCAGCCACGAGGTGGGCGAGGTCGGCCACTCGATCACGATTTACCAGCGGTGACGGCCGGCGGGGTGTGCGATCGCCGGGGGCTCGGGCACGCTGTCCCGCACGCTCTGTGAGCTATGTTGAGCTGCGTGGGAGACAAAGGAGGCGCACCGGTGCCATCGCCGCAACAGGCACGCGCACAGGCATCAGCGATCACCTCGGGCAAGACCGATCCGGAGGCGGAGGTGTCCCCGACCTCCCGGCTCAGGGCCCTCTTCGACGGGCCCCATCTGTCACCGGGGCAACGGCGCATCGCCCAGTATCTGATCGAGCACATCACCGAGGCGGCGTTCCTGTCGATCACCGACCTCGCCGACCGGGTCGGGGTCAGCCAGCCCTCGGTGACCCGGTTCGCCGCGGCCGTCGGCTTCAGCGGCTACCCCGCGCTGCGCGAGAAACTCCAGTCGATCGCGCTCGGCACCCTGGCCGGCGGCCCCGCCCCGGACGAGGTGAACCCGAGCAACGAGCTCCAGGCGGCGGTCGACGCGGAGATCGAGAACCTGGAGAACCTGCGGCGCGACTTCGCCGACCCGGACCGGGTCATCGAGGTGGGCCGGGCACTGTCCCAGTCGACCCCGCTGACCATCCTGGGCCTGAGGATCTCGGCCTCGCTCGCCGAGTACTTCGCCTACGCCGCCCGCCGGGTCCATCCGGACGTCCGGCTGGTGACCCGGGGCGGCAGCGTGGCCTACGACGCGCTGCTGCAGTCCCGGGAGGCGGGCGGGACCTGGGTGCTGGCGTTCTCGATGCCCCGGCACGCGCAGGAGACGCTGACGGCCGTACGGGTCGCGCGCAGCGCCGGTCTGAAGGTCGCGCTGATCACCGACCTGGCGCTGGGCCCGGTGGCCGACGAGGCCGACGTGACCTTCGCCAGCGGCACCGGGTCCCGGCTGGTGTTCGACTCCTACGCCGCCCCCGGGGTGATGGCCGCCGCGGTGCTCCAGGCCATGACCGACGCGGGCCCGGAGCGCACCCAGGCGCGGTTGGAGGAGTACGAACAGATCGCCGAGCAGCATCAGTTCTTCCTGCGCGAGTGAGCCTCCGGCCTGCGGACAACCGGACACCCCCCTCCCCTGGAAGTCACAGAGGGATCATTGCGGACAAATCGCGCATGAATGTTTTCATGCTCCTTGCAAACCCGTCGGTATATATAAATACTGCTCACGGCCGCACCCGCCCGCGCAGGGCTCCTGTACGGGCACCCGAAGCCGTCGTCCCCTACCCACGCCGGCACCCAGGGTGCTCGGGGCGCCGCACATGCGCGCGCCCGTGGCGGCCCCGGTCATCCCCTGGACCGGGGCCGCCCCACACACGTCGGACCACCCGTCCCGACACCGCACACCCGGAAGCGATGACCATGACTCTGACGACGACGCAGCGCATCAGCCCGGACTGGCCGTGCCAGGTCAAGACCCCCGGCAGCTACGACTGGGAGCGTTCGGCCGCGAAGTGGCTGCGCGAACTGGTGCCCGCGCGCTACGCGAGCTACCCGCTCATGCTGCGTCAGCCGGTGCTGCTGGGCCGTCACGCCCAGATCCAGGTCCAGCAGGAGATCCGGGTGGCCCGTACCGCCCTGCAGACCGCGCGCGCCGACCTGCCCCGGCTGGGGATGCCCGAGTCGGTCATCGAGCACACCATCAAGCTGTACGCCGCCGAGCTCATGCAGCTCCAGCACATCGCACGCAGCGTCCGCTGCGTGACCCAGGCCCTGGTCGAGTCCCACGCGGGCCGCTGAGGGGCCGTCGGGCACTCAGTCGTCACGGTGCCGCCAGTACCACAGCGCCCCGGCGACGAGGGCCAGCAGGAAGAGGACGGGCAGCACCAGGCCGGGGATGCGGGAGGCGTTCATACGGACGGCTTTCGGCTCGACGGGCCGAGGTGCCGAACGCCCGTCGGCCCGGCGTCCATTGTGACACGTGCCACATCAACCGGTCGGCGTCATCCGCCGGTTCGTGACTCCAGCGCCGTACGGGTGTCGTCGCCGTACACGCCGTCCTCGTCGCCGCGGATGCCGTACCAGAGCTGGAAGCGGGCCACGGCCTCGGTGAGGCCGGCGTCGTAGCGGCCGTTGGTGGCACCGTCGCGGTACACGTCCGGGATCTTCAGCAGTCGCTGCTGGAGATCGGTCACCTCGGGGCCGCTGTCGCCCTCCCTGAGGGTGCCCGCGCCGTCGGGGTCGGCGGACGGCGAGGAGGTCTCCGGCTGGGTGGCGCTCGCTTGGGGCTGGACGGTCTCCGCGGCCGCCTCGCCGCCACGGCCCGGCACGAGCAGGGCACCGGCGAAACCGACGAGCGCGGCGGCGCACACGCCGACCGTGATGGCGGCCCGGCGCAGCCCGGCGCTGGAGCCGTCGGCG
>NZ_JBLRVZ010000086.1:0-19561 GCF_048159505.1 Streptomyces sp. T028 | reverse complement strand
ACCCGGCTACAGCGGCTACGCCCGCATCCTCGACCTGCGCCACCACAACCGCCAGCCGCCGTGGAGCGGCGCGGACGTCGGCGGACTGCGGGCCGCGATCGAGCAGTACACGCAGGTCTGGTTCCCCGGATCCTGGAAGACCACCGCGCGATCCCGGCCGACAGCCCGTACGGCGCGCAACATCCCCACACCCCAGGCCAGCCCCACAGCAACCCGAACACGCTGACCCGCTCCCCGAACACGGAACAACCTATGCCCCCGCCCCGCTGGCTTGCCTTCCGGCGCCGACCGCAAGCCGAGGCCGCTCCCACCGCCGAACCCGACTCCCGCACGCCGCCGGGACCTCAGGGCCCCTGGCTCGCGGACCCGGAATTTTCCGCCCGGCTGCATTCGGCCACGCTGACCCTGCTCGACCTGGTCGAGGACGTCATGAACGACGACTTCACCCTGACCGAGGCCATCGACGGCTTCCGCTACCACGCCGCCGACCTGCTCAACATCCCCGACCAGTACGGCATCCTCGTCGAAGCCGAGGCAGCCGCCCAGATCCTCCAAGCTGCCGACATGCCTGTCGGCCCGTTCTTCGGCCCCTCCATCGCCCTGAGCCTGGCCCGCATCGAGACATGGCCCATCGAGCACCAGCAGCATCTCGTACGAGCAGCGGCCCGCCGCTACGCGGCCACAGTGCTCTCACATCGCCCGTCACGCACACGTCATGTACCGGCTGCCCCGCCGGTCCAGCCACCGCGCCGTACCCGCTGACCGGCTTCACCCTTCAATCGACGGGCAGTCCCGCCCGCGTCCCACTCAGGAGACCCCCCTTCTTGCACACCCGCTCTGCCCGCCGCCTGCCCGCCACAGCCGTCACCATCGCCGCCGTGGCCAGCACCGTGTCTCTGGCCCCGGCCGCCGTAGCACAGACCTCCGAGCCGACCCCCTCCACCTCCGCTGTCCCGCTGAGCGCGGCTGACACCGGCGGGGTCACCATCCAGAAGAAGGATCCCGGAGGAGACGTCCTCGCCGGCGCTTCGTTCACCCTGCTCGACTCCCAAGGCCAGCAGGCCGCCAGCGGCGAGACAAACGCCGACGGCCAACTGGCCTTCGAGAACCTCCCGCCGGGGGTCTACCGGCTCAAGGAGATCTCCAGCGGTAGCCCACTGCATGACGTCGTCGACGACCAGGACGTCATCGTCACCCCCGGCGCCAACACTCCGCTGACGATCATCGACCCCTTCAAGCCCGCCACGGTCACCCTGAAGGCCAGGGACAGCAAGAGCGGCAAGCTACTGCCCGGATCCACCGTCAACATCGGCACCGGCGACACCACCCTTCTCACTCTCACCACCGGCGCAGACGGCACCGCCTCCGCGAAGCTGCCCGTCAACAGCGGTACCGGCACGACCTTCTGGGCCAAGCAGACCAAGGCACCCGCCGGATACGACCTCTACAAGCCCTCGAAGAGCTTCACCGCGAAGCCCGGCAGCCCGATCACCGTGACCGTCACCAACGCCAAGACCACCACCACGACACCGGCGCCCCGCCCCTCCGAGAAGCCGTCCGACAGGCCAACCACCGACGAGTCCACATCGGACAAGCCGACCCCGGACCAGGGCGACAGCACGTCCACGACGCCTTCCAACACCGCGGCAGTCGCCAAGACCGTCCCGAGCACCGCGGCCCCCGCCCCCAAGGGCACCCTCGCCCACACCGGTGCTGACGCCACCCCATGGCTCCTCGGCGGCGCCGGCGTCCTCCTCGCCGTCGGCGGAGGCGCCGTCTTCGCGGCACGCCGCCGCCGAGCCGATGACGACAGCGACGGCCCTTCCCAGGGCTGAGGCGCAAGCCAGCAACCGCGCAACCCCCGAAGTCCTTGCGATTCCGGGGGTCTTTGCGTGGGGCACCGACGAAAGAGCTCAACCAGCGATGTTCTGGTCGACGGCGCCTTCGATTCCCGAGTTCAGACTGATCGTTTCCCGTCGCCGACCACGGTCCAGGGGGTGGCCTGACACCCACCGTGGCCGAGTGATGGGTGTCATTGCCATGGCCGAAGCTCAGCTGCGGCGCGGTCGCGCCACCACGGGTGCGGACATGGACAAGCCCACGAGATCGGTCCATACGGCGTCGCCGACTCCGTCGATGGTTGCCTTCGCGGCACGCTCTTCGGCGGTAAGGACACCGAGGCCGCCTCGGACGTCGTAGGGCAGGTGGTCGAGGGCCAGTCGGCGGCCGACGTAGTCCATGACGGAGCTGGCCTGCTTGATCTCCGGGTCGTTGGTGAGGCCGGACGGTTCGAAGCGGGTCCCGACGTAGTCGGCGACGAGGACTTCGAGCGGGACCCCGTGCTGGAGGCCGCGGGTGACGGTTGAGGAGAAGGCGTCCATCATGCCCGCGAGTGTGGAGCCCTGTTTGGCCATGCGGACCATCACTTCGGCTACCTTTCCTTCGGGGGTGCCGGCGACGGTGAGGTAACCCTTGCCCTCGCCGACGGTGAACGACCGAGTTGTCGACTTCATGCGCCTCGGAGGACGCGGCAGGGCAGCCCGGGCGGCGTGCTCCGTGCCGGTTGCTCGGGTCGCGCTGTCCTCGATCCACTCGGTCATGACCGTCCTCGTCCGTCGTCGCGAAATCGGGCAGAGTTCACCCATGCGCACAATCTGTGGACATCAAATCTCTGATGACCACAATATGTTGTGGTCCAACATAGAGATGAGGGGCCACCTGGACCAATCACGGCACGCCGAAATGGGCACTGCCGCAGGATGGCTTGGGCTGGCGTTCGAATGATGGCGAAGGCGTGAGCGGACGACGCGATGCAGACCATCATGGGGGCTCGGTACGGCTCTGGCGGTGAGGTGAATCACACGATGAAATTGATGACCCTGTGTAGGTTCTCGTGGTCGCGCACGTTCCCGATGCAGAGCGGCTCCCTTGACCGCGGCGGGCCCCGGTCCGGGAGTTCGCGCTCTGCTCGCGGGCGAGAACGGGATGTCGGCCGGGACCACCGAGGGACCAGGTGACGTTGCCGACCAGTGGTCGGGCGATCAACCGGCCGTGCTGTGCTCGGTCTCCGGCACCGACGGCAGCCAAGGCACGGCGTTGTGGCGGAAGGACGCGTGGATCGGCACAAGGTCTGGGCCGCTAGTGTCGTCGAGGGCGGTGACGTTAATGCCAGTCTCTGAGATGTCGCTGTCGATCGCCGCGAGGCGGCTGCCGCAGGTCGGGCAGAAGCCGCGTTTCGCCTCGCCTTCGAAGGTCTCGTACCAGGTCGGCTCGCCGCCCTCGCCGGTCCAGGTGACGGTCTCGAATCCCACCCACCACATCACTGGTGCGCCGCCGAGCTTTTGGCAGTGGCGGCAGACACAGGTGTGGGGGAAGACGGCCGGACCCCGGGTGGTGAAGCGGATGCGGCCGCACAGGCAGCCGCCGGTACGTACCTCGGCTTCTTCCGCTCCCCGGACGTCGGCGGCGGGGGTGGCGTTCATCAGGTGATCTCCCGGGCGCGATGGGCAAGTTGGGCCCATCAGTGTGCCATCGCTTCCATGATCGCCAGGGTGCTGTTGGCGACTCTGGAGTGGCCCGGCCGCGTGCGCCGATTGCGGAGGCGCCGCGGGCCGGGCGATCGGCATCGCTCAGGCGGGGCGTAATGCCGACCGGCGGGCGCCACGGCGCCAGGTCGGGATGCTCATTCAGCATGTCGTCGGTCGTCGCATAGTGTGCTGTCGCGAGGGTGTCCACGTCGTTCGTCACAAAACGATCTTGGGCACCCTCGTTCTCGTCTCCGCAGGCACCCTTTGGACCACACCGCCAGGAGGAACCAGTGTCATACCCGCAACTGCTCACCCCCGAGGAGAAGCTCGCCGACGCGAAGAAACTGTTGAGCCTCCCGCGTATCGTCGTGATCTGCGGCTCCACCCGCTTCATGACCGAGATGAACGAGGCCGATCTGCGGGAGACCAAAGCCGGAAAGATTGTCGTCAAACCGGGCTGTGACATGAAGTCGCCGTACGAACTTTGGTCCGATCCTGTCGAGGCCGAGGCGCTGAAGGCTCGACTCGACGATCTGCACCGGGCAAAGATCCGGCTCGCTGATGAGGTGCTCGTAGTCGGCGACTACATCGGAGACAGCACCCGAGCCGAAATCGCCTACGCCCGGTCGCTGGGCAAGCCCGTGCGGTTCACGCACCCCGAAGTCGACCCTGACGCCTGACCGCCCGCCGCCACCTCGACAACCAGGGCCGGCAGTCCGCCGCCTGACCGTCTCGCAGTGGCTTCGGCCGCCGCCCACCCCACCCTCCGCAGGCATCCTTTGGAATCGATCATCTAGGGCGGCCTCGGGCGCGGACGATCCATCCGGCATCGTGCCAGGTGTCCGTGTTCAGGGTGCCGCGTTCGTCGATGACGCGCGGGGTGTTGGCGCGAGCGGCGAGGAGGTGCGGGTCGATGTGAAAGAACTGCGGCCACTCGGTGAAGTGCAGCAGCAGGTCGGCGTCCTGGACGGCGGTGATGGGGTCGTCGACGACCTTCGCCCACCGGCGTACTACCAGCGAGCAGATGCAGGACATCCGCTGGGGTGAGGCGCGGGCCGCGGCGGCTTTCGCCACACCGCTCGTTGGAGGAAAGGGGCAGCGTGTTGCCGCCTGGGTTCGAGCAATTCGGTGATCACCGATACCCGACTGCACTCAACCGGCGGCCCCGACCAGGCCGACCGCCGGATGATGAAGGCGTGGCTCTCCGACCACCCCGGCGGTGCCGTCGTGCTGCGGGCCACCCACCTGTCGCTGGTCGCCCACCGCCACGACCGCCGGCACATCGCCTGTGGGCCGATCGCCGTCGTCCCCGTAGCTCAGGCCGACACTGTGAAGGCGGCGGCCTGAGCCAGAGGACACGCCCGGCTGCGTGATCGCGGGCCAGGCGAGGGTCCAGCGCCGCCGAACACCCTGCCCGCTCACCGGGGTTGGTGAGAAACTCCAGCGAGGAACCCACGACCATGGCCGTTGAAGCAGGGGGCGTGACGTAGTGAGCAGCAGCAGGATGAACATGAGGGTGTCCGCCCATGCCGAGCGGTATGTCGACCGGACCGGCCGCCATCCCTACACCGACTGCTGGCCGTGGGCCGAAGCCGCCCTGGCCTGGTCCCGGGCGAACGAGCAGCGCCTCGGGTGGAGCCTGCGCAACGCCTGCCTGAAGGACGGCGACATCGAGCACGTTCCGGCCGCCATCTCCGAGACCCTGCGCCTGAGCATGGTCCGCCACAACCGGCTGCCTGCAGACCTGGCCCTGGAGACCGCCCGCAGTGAGCTGGGCTACTGGGCGGAGCCCTGGGCGACGAACGCGAGTTGTCCTGAGCCGGGAACGCCCGGATGGCCCGAGCCCACCGGGCCGTACGCCGACCAGTGGCGGGCGGCGTTCCTGTCCGGCGATCCCGGGCGTGCCCGTCGGCTGGCCTCGGGGGCGGGCCATGTGCTGCTCGGGCTGCTGTTCCACACGTCGAAGGCCATGGACCGGGGCGCCGCTCTCAGGTACCGCCAGAACACCTACGACTCCAGTTACATGGCACTCGCCGATACCGCGCCCATTATCGGCATCACGATGCCGGTCGCGGTCAGCGATCCGCTCGCCTACCAGGGCATCGACGGCCTGACGGCCGTACCCGAGGCGGCCTGACCCGGGCGGGAACACATCTGCGGTAGCGGTTTCCCGGATGACGCTGCCGGTGGTGGGGCAGACTGCGGCCATGGCCTTTGACCCTGATGCCGTCCTGCCCGACTTCGCCGACGCGTACCGGGCCGCCCACGACGGCAGCGACCCCTATACCGACGCGTGGCCGTGGGCGGAAGCCGTCGTTCGCTGGCACCAGGACCAGGATCCTGCGGTGCAGCCTCGCTGGGGCTATCTGCTCAGGGACGATCAGGAGGCCCGCGGCCATCTGGTGGCCGCGGTGGCGGAGTCCCTGCGGATCGCGATGGGATGGACCGGTGCCGCGATCGGTGACCTGGACCTGGACCGGCTCGCTTGCGAGCTGCGCAACTGGAGCGAGGACGAAGACGAGGCCGGGGCCAGGCTCATGCCCGGCGGCGCCGGGTGGCCGGCACCCTCCGGTCCGTACGCCGACCGCTGGCACGCCCTGATGCGCGTGATCGGCAGCGACCCGGAGCAGTGGGCCCGGGTGCGCCGCTCGGTGTACCGCGCGTTCACCAGCCTGCTGTGGCACGCAGGGCATGCCCCGCACCTCGCCGACGGCGCCTACAGCGCGCTGCAGGACTACCGGCTGCGGCAGGCCCCGGGCCGCAGGGGCGACTACCGCTCCCTGGCGGAGGTCGCGCCCTCGCTGGGGATGTCGCCCGTGCCCGTCCGCGATCGCCGCTGGTATCAGGGATACGGACTCGTCACGGTCGCCGAAGCCAGCTGAGCCCACAAGCCCGGCCACGGCGATACGCTGCTGGGACGTCATGAGCCGGAGGGGGCGACCGAGTTGGCCGTAACGCAAGAGATCACCCTGTACTTCGAGGCGACCCACGCCCTGCCGATGCTGCCCCGGTGGCATCACGAGCACAGTGTCCACGGGCACCAGTACGAGCTCGGCTTCGTGTTCGCCGGCCAGGACGCGGCCGTCGTCGGCAGGAACGAGCAGACGCTCAAGCGGTGGGCTGACGAGCAGCTGCGCGGACAGCACCTGAACGGGATCGTCGGACAGCGCCCGAGTGACGAACTGTTCGCCGTGTGGGCGTACGAGCAGTGGGCCGACCGGATGCCGGGCCTGACCGAGGTGCGCGTGTCCCAGACGCGCGACACAGCGGCGACGTACCGCGCGGCGTGACGCCGACCGGCGACGGGTGGAGCCCGGCCCTGGCCCGGGCCGGCCGGATCACGGCGTGCTTCCAGCCTCCCGCGCTGTGCACGGAGCAGAACTGGGACTACATCGGAATCCGCGGTCTCCTTGCCGTCGTCCTGGCGGCGCTCGCCAGCCAGAGCCGCCGCAGCCCCGACGACGTGCCGCTGACGGAGCTGCGGCAGCACTGCGAGCAGGGGGCCCGGCACGTGCGGGACCTGGCCGCGGCCGTGGTCGGCGAGGACCTGGCCCACAGTCTAGACACCGCCCCGGACGCGCCCGTGCCCACCGCAGGGCAGCCCCCGCTCGCGACGTGGCTGTGGCTGACCCGCCTGTGGCCGCCGCAGCCGCCCGACGACATCAGCGGCCTCCCGCCGGTCAGGCCCCGCCCGCAATGGGACGGCCTGACCCGGGGCATCGCGCGAGGCCACGCCGGCGCCGCCGTCGATCTGCTGCCCACCTGGGCGGCCGACGCGACCGAAGCCGCCATGAACACCCGGCAGCCGCCGGGCCGTTGAGCGGCCAGGAGCGCCTCTAGGAACCGTCGATGTGGTCGAAGCCGCGCAGCAGGGGGGAGAGCTCCTGGGCGCAACCACACAGCACACACAGCCGGGTGGCCCGGTTCTCCGCGACGTCCAGGGCGCGCTTCCAATCGAGCGGCGGCGCGTCAGCCAGCGCCTCCGTGCAGTCCCGGGCGTGCAGGACCGCCTGTGCAGGACCACGCCCGCCGCTCACCTTCTGCAGCACCCATCCCGACGGCCGACGCTCCCCTAGGACCTCCCGGACCACCGACTGCGGCGACCGCTCCAACCGCTCGGTGGCGACCTGGTCGTAGTCGACGCCGTCGACCGGCCGCACATGATCGGGCGCGCGCACCCACACCCGGTACTCCGCCGCCTCCACACCCCCGTCCTCGAGATCTCTGTACGACGGCAGCCCCACGAGGAAGACCCAGCCCGTCTCCGTCTGCCGCTGCTTCCACAGTCGCGCGACGATCTCCTGCTGCTCGGTTCCGAGCAGCGGATCGGCGGGCAGCACGACCCGCACGGGCACAGGAACCCGCTCGGGCCCGGCAGCGTCATCGGAAGGCGTCTTCACCGCCCCACAGTAGGCAGGCCGCTCCGGCCGTCACCTTCGGCCGGCCGCCGCACCCGGCAGGGGGGGGTGGCGCAGACGGGCGCGGCACCGCAAGGATGGGCAGGACCACCAGCCCCGAGAACGAGGACAGCGCCGGACCGTGGACAGCTTCTTCGCAGCCCTGATCACCGAAACGCCCCTCGCGGGGGTGACGGCGTGACCGACTTCCCCGGCCCAATCCCGATGCACGGTGACAGGGTCGAGATCCTGGCCGACACCTTCGTGGCGACCGTCACCGGGAAGATCACATCGCGGGGCGTCCTGGTCGACGGCAACGGGTTCGTTGAACTCGTGCTGCCCGACGGCGACCCGCAGCAGCGCCGTGACCTGGAGCGGTCCACGCGGTACCAGTACCGCCTCTACGACGGCCGTGTGCTGCTCTACTCGTCTCCGGACCTCAAGCTCCGCGACACCCGGCGGGAAGACGACGGTGCGCTGGTGGTGGCCGGGTCCCCAGCCTGATCCCGGTGCCGCTGTCCGGCGGAGCCTTTTCGATGGTGCCCTCGAGGAAGTCCGGGACCAGGGGAACCTGGCGGTGGGCGCGGAGTTTGCCGCGCAGATCGGTGAGGATGCCGGTGCTGCGTGAGGACGTGACGCCGCCCAGAGTGTGCACGGCCTGGTCGGCGGCGTCGACGTCGCGGAACGCCGAGATGAGCGTCGGCCCGGCGGGTCAGGCGCAGGGCGCGAGAGCGGGGGTAAACGGCGCTGTCGTAGGCCGTCTCCTGCTGGACGTCGGGGATGGCTGCGTAGTGGGTCAGCGCCCGGCGCGGGCTGTCCAGATCGGAGGCGTTGCTCGCCGCCCAGTTGTGCAGCTCGGCCCTGCTCACCGAGTACACGCACGCGGGTTCCTCCGCCCGGTCTCCGGCGCGGTCGTAGACGTCGAAGGCCCGGTCTTCGGGGCGCCAGCTGGCATTGTGGTCACCGGTCTTGGCGTGGGCACCAGAGGCGCGGGCGTGGACCAACGCGATCATCCGGGGGGAGCCGGTCCGGGTGGCACTGCTGAGGGCTTCCTCGACATAGTCCAGCGCACAGGAGGCGTCGCCGCCGCTGTAGCGGGCCATCGCCTAGAAGCTGAGGATGTTGGCCTGGACGACCGGGGCGTCGGCGCTTGCGGTGGCTTCGCTGTAGGAGTGGGTGCGCAGGACTTCGGTGACCATGTCGCGTTCGGCGCGGGCAAGGCCATAGGTGCGGCCCGAGCCGATCTCGTCATCGAGCAGCCGCAGGGCGGCGAGCCGGAGACGAGAAGGTCGGCGATGCCGGCTGCGGCTGGCCCGAGGTAACGACGGCCCTGGCGGGGGAAGTCGTAGCCCAGCTGGGCTGGGTGGCGGCCAGGACGCCGCGACTTCCAGGTGAGGCCGGTCCTCACTCCTGAAGCCCTTTTCAGGGAAGACACGTCAGTATGACCGCCATCTTCGTATCAGTCGTGGGCGTAATGGGCACCGTCATGGGGGCCGCCCTCACTGCCTTCGTTGCAGCCCGTACGGAACAGCGCAGAGAAAGATCACAAAACCGGGTGCAGCTGAATGAACTGCGGGTCGAGCATCAGCGATGGCGCCGTGAACGCCGACAAGCTGCATACCTCTCCTTTCTCCAAGCGCTAGGGACCGCTGACCGAGAGAACCAAGCCTTCTTCCGCGAGCTGCGGGTCAGGCGCTCTCCGGTTCCGCTCGACGAGACGCGGATCGCCGCGATCAGGCTGAAGTTCAAGGACGCCGAGAGCGCTGGACTCGTGGTGATCCTGGAAGGTCCCGAGGTCGTCGCGGAAGCAGCCCAGAACCTCGTCGATCAGTTGTCTTCTCTGGTCCAAGACGTTCGGGAGTACGCGGAAGCAGTCGCGGCAGACAGCCTTGGCAACGGGGGCGACACCGTGCACGAGGCCGGCATGGGATTCATAGCGGAGCGAAAGGCGTTTCTCGGCTTGGCCAGGGACGTGCTTGACGAGGTAACTAAGCACGTCCAGATCCTCCCCGAAAACCAGCTTCGCGACTAAGTTCGCTGGCACAGAAGCACAGACGACTCGGTTAGTTGAGAAGACGGCGAGACAGGACAGTTGTCCTTTGTGTCGGCTAGCTTCCCTGTCAAAGGACACCCTCGACTGGGCCACTCACGATTCCACCTCCGGGACGGCGGACAGCTCCCGACCTCCCCGTGCTCCGGGCGGTGTCTGATCTACCAGCCCTGCCGCCCGCCCCAGCGGAAAAATGCGCGCCCACGCCCACAGCACGAGGGATCATGAGGCATGCGTTCGGATAGCTGGCACCTCACCGAAGACCTCGACAGCTTTCTCTCCCGAGCCGGAGACTTCCTGCGCTCGCGCCCCGCCCTGCACACCGTCCCGCTGACGGTGACGGAGACACTGCGTACGCGCGGGGCGGACGAGTACGGCGCCGAAGCCCCCATCTTCGGCAGCCTTGAGCGAGCGGGCGAGATCCACGCGGCCTTCTTCCGCACCCCGCCCCGCCGCCCGTACCTCACCCCACTCACACCCGAGGCGGCCGACACCCTCGCCGCCCACCTGGCCCGCCTTGGCCACCGCCTCCCCGGCGTCAACGCGGACCACGACACCGCCACCGCCTTCGCCGAGTCCTGGGCGCGGCACACGGGCGCGACACCGTCGCTGTACGAGCGGGAGCGCCTGTACCGCCTCGGCACGCTCACACCACCGGAGCCACTCCCGGAGGGCCGAAGCCGAGTCGCGGGCGAGCAGGACCGTGAGCAACTCATGCACTGGCACCGCGAGTTCATCACCGCCATCGGAGGAACCCCCGCTGCGGACAACAGCTCATGGGCGGATACACGCATCGCCCAAGGACGCGTCACGCTCTGGGAAACCCCGGACGGCACCCCCGCCTCCATGGCGGGCGTGACCCCGATGGTCGCCGGCCAGGTCCGGGTGGCCCCCGTCTACACCCCGGCCCACCTACGCGGCCACGGTTACGCGGGCGCCGCGACGGTCGAGGTAAGCAGGGCCGCGCTGGCCGCAGGCGCGACGGAGGTCCTACTGTTCGCGGACCTGGCCAACCCCACCAGCAACGGCCTCTACCAGCGGATCGGGTACCGCCCGGTTACCGACTTCGCGGTGTACGACTTCTCGTGTGCCGTGCCGGGAGTTCGTTGAAGAACTCATGTCGAAGGGGCTCCGCAGAGGCGGATCGATCCGTGCTGTCGGCGAGCGGCCTAGGCTTCCCGCATGAGTTCGGTTCGCGCCCGGGTGTGGCGCTTCACGGTCGAGAAGGGAAAGTCTGGCGCTGAGGCCGTCCAGGCTGTCGAGATCGGGCAAGGCCCTCTGCCGGTCTCCTTGGCCGCAGTGGTCAACATCAACGCCCTTGCCTGCGACTTGCGCAAGACGGTCGACCAGCGTGTGCGCGACCACGAAATCAGCCTCCTCCTCAGCTACATCGCCGGCAGCCCGGGCGCTGGTTCACTCGGGGTCGACTGCCTCGCCCTCGACTCCAGCTCCGGCCACATCCGACGCTTCGTCAGCGAGTGCACCGGGCTCGGGGTGATGACCGCCGCCAGCGAGGCCCTCTTCGACTGGAAGCCCGGGACTATCGGCCTCAGCAGCTTCGACGTCCTGCCCGGGAAACTTGTCGGGACCTACGCGAAGAAGGGGGTGCGGCCCGACCTGCTGTATGACCTGGCCGCCGGTCCGCTCGCTGGGGAGGCGCGGGGCCGCCGGCGCGACCACAAGCAAATGTTCCCGGCTGGCAAAGGCACCCAGGCGCAGAAGGCACGCTTGGAGAAGCTCGCGCAGTGGTCCGTCGACCACGATGATCACGCCTACTTCATGAGCTGGGTCTGGCTCGGCACGGGCGGCATCTACGTCGACATCTTCCTGCCCGACGACGCCCCAGCCACGGCCGGGCTCAGGACCGGGTGGATCGACATGCCGGGCACCGCACCGCCCTGGCGATTCCGCGTTCCGCGGCCTGATCCTCGTCGGCGCGCGGACCTGGAGCCGGAGGGACCCCTCAGGGTTCGAGCTGATTCCGCGCCAGAGTCCGACGCGGAGGGCTCGGCGGACGCAGCCGGGGCTCACGTCAGGACGGCGATCAGCCTGGCCGAGCCGGTGGTCGAGGCGGCGATGAACCGGTCCTTCAGCCGCGAGGACACTCTCGGCACGTTCTCTGGCGTGGAGGTCCGCGGCCGGTGGATCCTCGGCGATGCTGTCGGCCAAGCACGCCATGAGGTGCTGCTTGGTGTCCTGGGAGAGCGCGTGCCGGTGGACCACCGGGCTCAGCGCCGCCGACTAGCCTCTCTGACGGACGACCGGCTCGATGTGTTCCTCGAAGGCCGCCTGCTCACCATCGTGCACCCGGTCGACAGTCCGCGACCGAGCTGGGACCGGGTCCAGTCAGAGCTGTTGGGGTAGGCAGGCGCCGGTCAGCTGCTGACACAGCAACTGACTTCACCGACAACGGACAACAGTTCGCCTGCGGCAGACAGGAAAGATCGCGGAATGACTGGCCAACGCTCCGGGGGCATGTCAACGTAGACGCCTTCCCGGAAAATACCAGGTCAGAGAGGTGATGCCGGTGACCGTGCAGGTTGCCCAGCCCGGATTCGCCACGACCGTCGAGGCCCTGCAGCTGCACTCCTGGAAACTCGGTCCCGGCCAGCCGACGCTGGTAACCGATCAGTTCACCGACGCCGACTTCAAGCTGGTCGTGGACGACCGCGCCGATGTCCATGTGAACAGCAAGGACGGCAGGTTCTACCTCGGCTGGTTCCCGACGGGGCGTCCCGGCGCTGACGGTGAGGGGTGGGTGATTGCAGTCACCGGCACTGCGAAGACCCGCGGGTATCGGATGTCGTTCGACACCGAGACGCCGGCGGACATCGTTGCCGCTGCGGTGGCCCAGGTCTTGGCCACCGCCCAGCGGCTGTGAATGGCCTGGCGGCCCGCAGTTGCAACACCGGGTCGTACAACACCGCATGTCCTGCTGAGCCTGATTCCGGGACGCCCTGTCCGCTACCGCGAGGAGAACGCTGTGGATCCGCACCTGCCCGAGATGACCGTCGGCGACGTCATCGGCCTTCTGTCCGCCTGTGACCGTGACGCGCCGGCCCGGCTCGCCATCAACCCGCTCTTTCCCATGGCCCACCGTATCGGCGGGGTGATCGCTTCGCAGGACGAGAACGGCAACCCGCTGGTCTTCATTGCCGAGGCCAAGGAGGCCGAACAGATCGGTCACCTGCCGCCGAACGTTGCCGTCCAGCTCACCTGGCACGAGCCGGTCGAGGCTCCCTCACGCCGCCGGCGCACAGCGACTCCGCCGCGCGACGGCGGCAGCTGAATCACCCACGACCTTTCGGAGGCGCCCCTGCACCCGCACCACCCCCACGACCCTTCCCATCCTGACTCGCCAGACCCGGTGTACTGGGTCACGCCGCGCCATCTGGCCGGTGACGACGGCGCTCTCGCCGAGCAGATCGGCGACCTGCTGACCGGTATGGGCTGGCGCCTGTGGCCAACTGCCCGTCAGACCCTGCTGTACGTGAGCCCGGACGAGCTGCGCGGCGCCGAGTGGATCCTCGCCAGCTACCCCTTCGAGCTCGGTGGCCTACCTGTGGCCTGGCAGCTGTCCGCTCGCCCGCACTCCGCCAGTGCCCTGACCGAGTGGAACGCCTACTTCACCACCGGCGTCCCCCACGAGGCACTCGCCGACCTCCTCATTGCGCTCGACACCCGCGATGTGCCCGACATGGGTTTCGGCGAGCCGGAGGCGGTCCTGGCCGCGCTCGCCGCCCAGGGCTGGATGCGGGACGTGGATCGCCCTACGACCACTGCCACGGACCCCGGGTTCGCCTCCAGCGTGTCGCTGGAAGAACTGCCTCCGCTCATCCAGGACGCCGATCCGCGCCCCGATCTGAAGGGCTGGCAGGCGTGGGCCGAACCCGTCCTCGGCGCCCCGTACCTGTGGTGCGCCAGCTTCAGTGCCAGCGTCCCGCACGACCTGGTCGCCGTCTTCGCCGCCTCGCTCGCCTCCCCGGTCCCCGTGCCACGACGCAACCTGCCGGATGGCACAGGGGGGCGACTTACCGTCGTCCGCCGCACCTGACGACGGTAAGTCGCCCTTGGCCCCCGAACACCCGCCACGGCGTACGAGGTTTGCGTCTTCCGCGGGACCTGTGCGGAACAAGCGATTGTTCGGGCGACGCCATTGAACGTGCTGGAGTCTTCGATGATCTTGACTTGGTATCGGAAAGGGAGACCGATGAGGTACAACGATGAGCGAACCGTGACGGTATTCGTCGCCCCGGAAGACCTGTTCGAAGCAAGCGGGGAGATAAATCCCGAGTGCCCTGTCGAGTGGTTGGCCGAAGGCGGAACTAAAGTCATCCTCCGTGTCGCTATATGCGGCGAAGAACTCGATCGTGAGTGAAACGAGTGATTACGGAGTTCTCCGTGCTTGGTTGTCGGTGCCTGAGGATGCAGAGGTCAGTCGAGAGACAGTCGACGGATCTGCCTGGAGGCTTCCACGCAATACACGACGTCAGAGGGGTGGCCGAGCCGTAGCGCCGCTTCGCGGTCCAGCTGACCCAGATGCTTCAGCAGCATCCGGCCAATCATCTCGTGCGAGACCAACAGCGGCCTTCGGACTCCGGCACGGGCGATGTTGGCCAGGGCTCGGCCTGCCCGCGAATCCGCGTCGGCGTAGCTCTCCCCGCCGGGAAAGCGATAGGAATACTTGTCGCGTTTCCGAGCTGCGACCTCGCCGGGCCAGCCGGACTCGATCTCTTCGTCTGTGAGCCCGGACCACTCGCCGTGGTCAACCTCACTGAGCTCGTCGAGTAGTTGGACTGCCAGTCCCAGTGTTGTCGCGAACACCTCCGCCGACGTCCGTGCGCGCTCCAGCGGGCTCGCGAAAATCGCGTCGACCGGTTCATGGCTGGTCAGTCGCGCGTTGCGGTGCACCTGGAGGGCGCCCCGATCGGTGAGGGGTGAATCCAGCCGTCCCTGCCTCCTTCCCGCCAGGTTCCACTCTGTCTGTCCATGCCTGGCCAGATAAACGGCCTCGAATGTAAAAGCTGTCACGAGACCTTGGTCCTATCGAACCTTGGCACGTTCTGGCCACCGCATTTCCCGCCAGGGGGACGGTCATCCGCCTTTTTAGTCGGGGGCGAGCACGCGGACGACTTTGAGGCCAATCGGCACAGCCAGGTGCCCGTGCCCTGCCGACCGGCATGGGCCCCAGAACACAGGGCCCGGTTTCCTCACCTTCGCCAAGGTGAGGAAACCGGGCCCGTTTCTCGTTCTGTCAGGATGATCGTGCCTTCCCAAGGTTCACAGGGCACCAGGACGGAGCGGGGCGCGGGATGAGGCGTCCGGACTTGGTGGCGGCAGACGTCGAGCGAGCTGTTCGACGTAGTGCCGGACATGGGGCGGCATCGTGCCCGGGAGCGCGTCGAGTGGGAACAGGCGCAGGTCCTGCCCCTCGCCGAGGACTAGCTCGTTCTCGGTGCCGTCCCAGGCCGCAACGAAGATGTGAGGTGGCGTCTTGCCCCTCTCGTACGCGGTTACCGCAGCTTCCGCGATTGCGTCCGGCACGATGCCGGTCTCCTCCAGCAATTCACGCAGGATCGTCTCGAGCGGCGTCTCGCCCGCCTCCGCTCCGCCTCCGGGAAGCGACCAGTGCCCTGGCCAGGCAATATGCGCCTTGTCGTCCCGCAGCTGGAGCACGACCTCACGGCGAGGTGTGGTGACGAACGCGAAACACCCACGGGTCTTCGTCGGCCGGTCCGCCACGCTGGTGACCTCTCTTCGTACGACAGTTCCGAATGGCGCCCGGCCCGAGGCCGTGGCTGCATCGCGGTTCCCACGGTGTGCAGTTGTCCGGGGACCACGGTAGTACCGGATGAAGACTGCCCCGTCCTCCCCTGGAGCAGGGGAGGACGGGGCAGGACGGTGTGCCTCGGGTCAGTGGGCGACCGCCGTTCGTACGGCTGCGGCGATGTGGGCGTCGACCAGGGCGGGCGATCCGGAGACCACCACCAGGATCGCGCCGGTGCGGATCGCCGTCTGCTTGACGACGCTACGCTGTCCGCCGGCGCTGTAAGTGAGCAGCTGGCTCCACTGCTCGTCACCGAGCCGGGGCGCACTGGTCGTCTGGGTATGCATGTCGATGAGCGTGCTGCCCACCGACACCTGGTAGGCCGGGCACGACGTCATGGCGTTGAAGATCCGGGTCACGCCCGTGGACAGCTTTGCGGGGGTGTCGCTGTACAGCTCCTCGGACACCTCCGAGCCGCTGGAACCGGCGTAGGTGAAGGACACCTTCGCCGAGCGGGGAAATTCGAGGCTGCTGCCGACTGCTGTCTGGCCGCTGAGCTTGGCCAGTGCCGGGCAGCCGATCACGGTGACGTCGTCGTGCCGAGCCGTAGTCTCCGGCTTACGGGTGTAGCCCTCGCCCAAGTCGCTCTCGTCAAGGAGCCGGTTGGCCAGCGCAGCCGAGGATATTGGCTTGGCCGCCAGGTTGTTGTGCTCCTTTGTGCCCGTCGCTGCGGTGGAGGACGTCGGATTGGGGGAGGCGGAGGTGTTGTTGGAGCAGCCCGCCAGCGCGAGTACGGCGAGGCTGAGGCTGAGGACGGTCGTGGTGGGAAGGCGCATGCGGAAACCCCTAGGTGGCGCGGTGCGGACGGTCTGACCGGGCCGGCCCTCCAGTTGCCGGCAGATGCGAAGGGTGTAGGGGTTTCGCGAGGGTCAGTGCCCGAGGTGGCGCAGGCCGTCCTCCAGGGTGGGGTGCCAGTGGTCGACGGGACCGCAGTTGCGGTTGAACCAGGCGGCGTCCAGACGCGGTTCCATCACCTGGTGGCCGGCGGTGCAGCGCAGCCACACCGAGTCGTCGTTCATGTTGAAGACGATCCAGTCCCGGTACGTGCCGCACTGCGGGCAGGCGTGGACCTCGCCGTCGATGACGAGCGGGGGCATCCAGCGCATCATCACGCCCTCGACGTCGTGCCTCGACGGCGCCCGCAGGTCGGCCGGCGGGAAGTCCGGGACCGCTGTCTCTCCGTTGTCCGCGGCCGGAGCCTTGGTCTGGATGGTGTCGGACGGCCAGGGCTCTTGGGCGTGTATCTGCCTCAGCGCGAGCGCCTCACGCTGGGCCTGGCGGAAAGCCCTCTCGTCGCGGGCACGGCGTCGGAACATGCGGTCTCCATCCCTGTGTCGTCTGGCGGGCACATGGAGAGTGCCCTAAGCATCTGACCTGCCGCAACGTTAAGATTTCAGAATCACCTCGGCTTGCGCGGCCGGTCCGTCCGGCGAGTGGAAGCCTGCGCAGTACGCCCGCGGGGCCGGGCTGCCGCAGTGGCGCCGGGATCGGGCATTGTCGATGCGTCGGCTGGCAGATCGGCCATGCGGCGCAGCCGCCACACCAGCACGTCGCTGATCGAGCCGGCGGTGTCCAACTCCCGCCGCTCGGCGGCCTCGGCCAGCAGCGCGGCCGGGTCATGGCCAGCGCTCTCGGCGTCGGCGAGAGTGGCCGCCAGGGCGTACCAGCCGGCCTCGGCCAGGACCTGTTCGGCCAGTTCGGGCACCGCCTGGCGCAGGTAGGCGATCTGCTTGTGCCGCAGGGGCTGGGACAGTCGCCGACCCCGCTGGTAGAGCACGCCGATGGGCATGCCGGCGGCGGCCTGGTAGGCGGCACGCAGATGCTCGGCGGCCTCACGGGCGGCGGCGGCCTGCTGGGCGTGCTGCTTCTTGCCGTGCCAGTGGGCGGCGGCGGTCACCAGGAAGAACGCCATGTCGATCAGCATCGCCGTGGTCGCCCCGTCTTCCCCGCGGCCGAGCGCGGGGCCGCTGTAGACGAGGTCGCGGGCGGCCTGGCGCAGGGCACGGTCGTGCCCGCGCTCGGCCCGGATGTGAGAGCGGGTGGCCCGCTCGAACGCGAAGGCAGCCTCCCGCAGTTGAGCACGGGTGTGAGCAGCGGAGGTCTTAGCGAGCGCGTCGAGGACCTCCCCGGCGGCGGCGATCTGCGCGGCCACCACCGCGTCGTCGCCCTGGTCGATGACCAGCAGCGCCTGCCATGCCGCCGTGGCCGCACTGCGCCGCGCCGCAGCCGGACCGTTCGGGACCGCGCCGGAGTCATGGTCCGACAGCGCCTCGCCAGCCGCGCGGGAGGTGTCGTTGCCGGACCAGCGTTGGCGGATGCGGGGCAGAGACAGGTCCGGGGCGAGCGTGGAGCCCGCATAGAACACGGGCTCCTTGTATTTGTTGCGGTCATCGGGGAGGGCGACCTTGTAGCCGAGCAGGTCACCGGACGGTGCGACGCGCTTGTGGATCAGCACGCCGGCGGCGGCCAGCCGGTCGAAAAACTCGGCCTCGCTCGTGGCTCCGGCCGCTGCCTGTCGCACGGTCTCGCGCAGCTCCTCGCGGGCGGGCCGTTCGCGGCCCTCGCGTTCGGCCTTGTGGCGCTCGGCGCTGGTGGGCCGCTTGGCGGCGGTCCCGTCGCCGGCGTTGAGGCGCCGCAGCCCGTAGTCGGCCTCGATTTTGCGGGCCTCGGCCTGCGAGCGCTTGCCGTCGTAGCGCAGCCGCGCTTGGCGTCCGTCTTCGCGGACGATGGTGGCGATGATGTGGATGTGGTCGTCGGCGTGGCGTACGGCCGCCCAGCGGCAGCCCGCGCTGTCGCCGTCCGGGGCGATGCCGGTGGCCGCGACCATGCGCCGGGCGATCTCGCCCCACTGCTCGTCGCTGAGGATCGGGTCCTCCGGCGCGGCCCGCACGGACAGGTGCCACACGTGCTTGGTGGGCCGGTCCTCTTTGGCCAGCATGTCGACGGGCTGGTCGAGGAGCCGCTGCAGGTCACCGTAGGTGGCGTTGGGGTCGCGGCCGGGGTCGGGGGCGAGGTCGTCCCAGGCGGCGACGAGGTGGGGGTCGATGTGTTCCTCGTGGGTGCCCGGTCCGTACAGGTAGTAGAGCAGGCCGATGGTGCGCTTCCCGCGCGCGTGGACTCTGGGGATCATGCGGCTCGGGTCTGGTGGTCCAGCCGGTGCTGGGTGAAGGCGTCCACCCGCTTCGCGGCGCGATGCACGGCCTGGAGAACAGCTTCGGCGTGCGGTGCGTCCGCACCCGAATTCAGGGTCCTTGCCACCTGGTTGAGGTTGTTGCCGATCTGGGCGAGATGGCGGCGCAGGCTGAACAGCTCAGCGATTACTTCGCGTTCGCCGGCTACCTCGGCGGCGGTGCGGGTGAGGTCACGGGCGGCGCTGAGGGCGGCGTGGGCGAGGAAGCCGGACGGGGTCATGGCGCACGCCGCGGCGGCGTCAACGAGGGCTTGTTTCTCTTCGCTGTTGAATCGGCTGGCGATCAGGTGCGTACGGCTGCTGGCGCTGGTCTTGCGCGGGCGGTTACGCGCGGGCGGCTTGTTCGGGGTGCTGTGCGCGCAGTGGGGGTTGTGACACGGGTGGGTCGGTTCCCCCTTCGGATGCGAGCCGCCCTCGGTCGCATCCGTACGGTCCAGTGCCCCCTGGCGCTGGACCTCTCCCGCCACCCCCGGGGTGGGAGACGCGACTGTATTACTCCCGTCGGGAGTAATACAGTCGCAACAACTTGCTGTGCGACGTGAGGTCGCATTTTCCGAAGTGAGGTGGATT
>NZ_JBLRVZ010000085.1:0-16332 GCF_048159505.1 Streptomyces sp. T028 | reverse complement strand
GGTACAACGAAGAACGCCTCCACTCCGCCCTCGACTACGTACCGCCCGCCGAGTACGAGGAAGCCTTCTGGCGAAGCCAGGAGCAAACCCCGCAGTCCGCCTGAAACAAGATCACCGGACTCTACGAAACTCGGGGCAGCTCACACTGCCCAGTTACACCACTCCGTGGCAACGCCCTCGCATTAGCCGTCGGGCCCGGCGTCAATGTCTCCGTCCTTGACCATCTTGAAGTCCAGTGTGTATGCCTGCACGGTGCGCGGATGTTGGTCCCGCTGGAACTGGTACTTGCTGGATGTCTTGCGGTAGCGGGCCTTCAGACGCTGGCGGCGCTGTTCGGGCAGGAGGTTGGCCAGCACGGCCCGGCCGATGGCGCCGATCAACGACGTCGTACTGCCCCGGGCCGGCCCCGGGGCGACGATGATCTGGTCCGCGGCGGCCTGGAAGAGAACGGTGAAGCTCACTCGCTGAACGGACAGTCCCGGCGTGGCCGTCGTGACATCGCCAGCCATGCGGACCAGCGCCTGGTAGACCGTCAGCAGTGCGAAGATCTCCTGCTCGAGACCGGGGACACTGCGTGAACGCAGCACTCGCTCGTCCAAGATCGTGGACTTCAGCGAGAAATAGCAGGTCTCCGCCTGCCAGCGGCGGTGGTAGAGCCGCAGCGGGTCGTCTGCGGGGTGGCTGTCGGCATCCAGAAGATTGGTCAGCAGCCGCCACAGCTCCGTGCGCCTGGTGCCGTCGGCGAGGACGACGGTGAGCCACGCCTCGACCACCCGCACCTCCACCCGCTGCCCGCTCGCCCTGGCACGGTGGCGGCGCGGCAGGACCGCGGTGAGGTAGGAGCCGTCGGGCAGCGGGCGGCGCACGGTCGGGCGCCGCTTGCGGGTCGAGCGCAGCACGAAACGGGCCCCGGTGTCCTGCACTGCCTCAAGGAAGTCGAACGCGTCGTAGTAGGCGTCGCCCAGCAGAAGCATCGATGCGTCCAGGTGTCCCAGCAGGCGGCGCGCGTAGGTGAGTTCGCCGACGTCATCGGGTCCGAAGACCGCGTCCACCAGAGCCCGTGTGCCGCACTCCACGAGGGCCACCAGGCGCACCAACGGATAGCCGAACGCACGGACCCTGCAGATGTGCTTGCGAAAGTGCCAGGCACCGCTTCCTCGTCGGGAGCGGACAGAGTGGTGCCGTCGACGGCGACCAGACGCAGGCCCTGGTAGAAGGCGCAGGACTGGCGGTGATCATTCACTGGTCCCGCCAGGATCGAGAACAAGTGGCGCAGCGGTCCGCTTCCCAGCCGACGCCGGGCACGTGCCAGCGGCGGGGCGCACGGGCGTGCCACGGGCACGCTGCCCAGACCCGCCGTGAGGAAGCGGCCGCAACCTGGTAGACCGCAGCCGTGAACGGAAGCCACCGCCGTACGCCTTGGCCAGCGACGCATAGTCGATGACCACCCGCCCCCGGCCACTGCCGGACTTCGCGCCGGCGCGGGTGAAGGTGAGCAGCATGCCGTCAGCACCCGCCCGCAGCGCCTGGGCATGCGATGCGACGCTGGTGTGAGTTCGGGGATGCCTGTGCTGGTCGCGGGCGGATGACTTCGGCGAAGATCGTCGGTCACCGGGAGACTTCGCGGTTGGTCAGGACCAGCAGAGCCCTCATCAGTGCGGTCGCCCACGTCGGGTCGGTGTGTACCGTGCCGAGGACGCGCCAGTTCTTCAGGTGGGCGAAGCCGTGTTCGACCGGCGCCCGTACTGAGGCAAGGGCCTTGTGGACAGCTTCTGCCCTCGCGTCAGTGGCCGGTTCCGGGCGGCCCTGCAACCGGTGATCACTGCCGGGTCGGCGTCAAGACTGCTGTCGTCGAGTCCGCTGAATCCCAAGTCGGCGATGGCTCCGAGGCCGGCCGCCCGCAGCCTGGCGGTGAGCCGGTCGTGACGGCAGGCGGTGATCTCCGGGATGCGTCCGGGCCGGGCCGCCGGGCCCCAGAGCAGTCGGCCCTTGTCGTCGGGGAGCGCGATCACGAGCAGGCCGTGGTGTTTGTGCTTGATGCCCCTATGTTCGTCAAGCTGCGGTCGTGAGGGTCGCCGGATCATGAGGCCGCTGGCGGCATGTGACTATTTCGGCGCGTATCAGGGCGTAAACCTCGCGGGCTGCGTAGCGTTTCAGGCAGCGCAACCTCGCGCTTCCCTTCTCCCTTGGCGGTGCGCCGCTCCAAAAGGACGCGGGTGCTCGTCCTGGTGTCCTTCGTCTTCCAGGCGGGCCTCATGGAATGACCGGCATCCCGCATGTTTGCGCAGCACATGATCATGGGGGGTCTCAGGCCGATATCCGGACTGCATCCTGAGGCGATGAACCTGGTGTTTGACATCGGCATGAAGGATGGCGAGGATTCGGCGCTCTACCTGGCCAAGGGATTCCAGGTCGTCGCGTTCGAGGCCGATCCCGCACTGATCCAGCAGGCCCACCTGCGATTCGACAAAGAGATCAGAAGCGGGCGGCTGCATCTCGTCGAAGGTGCGATCGTGCCGGAATCGTTGCGTGCCTCGGCGGACGGAAAGGTCCGGTTCTACCGGAATCTGGGAAATCCCGACTGGGGAACCGTCCTGGAGGAGTGGACACTTCGAAATCAGGTCCTTGGCTTCAGCCGGATCGAGGAGGTCGAGGTCGACGCGGTCGACCTGGCCGAGCAGATCCGCAAGTTCGGGATGCCGCACTACATGAAGATCGACATCGAGGGTGTCGACCTGGACTGTCTGAACACCCTGGCGCAGTTCGAACAGCGCCCGGCATATGTCTCGATCGAGTCGGAGAAACAGTCGTTCCCGGCACTGGAAGCGGAACTGGACGCACTTGCCGGACTCGGCTACCGATCTTTCCAGGCCGTACAGCAGGGCAGCGTCCACCGGCAACGCGAGCCCCGTCCGGCACGCGAGGGAGAATACAGCGGTCATGCGATCCAGCTTGGGTCGTCCGGTCTTTTCGGAAAGGACCTACCCGGCGAGTGGAGGACCCGGGACGAGGTGCTCCGTCAATACCGCCGTATCTTCCGGGGATACCGTCTGTTGGGCGACTACTCGTTCCTGGGAAGCCACGACTTCGGACGCTGGCTCCTGAGGAACGCGAGCGCGCTTCTGGAGCGGTGCGGCTTCGACGTCCCTCGCCCTGTCCCCGGCTGGTACGACACCCACGCCCGCCATGTCGACGCGGTCTAGAGGCGGCCCGCTCAGCGGTCTCCCGTACGCAGACCCCGGTACCCCCGACACTCGGTCGGACCTGCGCCTGCTGTTCTGGCTCCAGCGAAGTCAGCGCCGAGGGCAACTCGCAGCCGCGGGCTGGGGGTTCTCCGCGATGGCGTCGAGTGGAGGGCTCGCCGTGGCCTCGGGCCATGCGGTGCAGGCGCTCGTCGAGAAGTCCCGGAGCGGCCTCGCGACGGCGGTGGCCTGGATGGTGCTCCTCAGTGCGCTCGCCGTACTGAGCGACGTCATGTTCGGCCGGGCAGCCGTTAGCAACTGGATCACCGCGGCCGCCCGGCTCCAGCAGCTTCTGTCCCGCAAGGTCGCAGAGTTGGGCTCCCGGCTCGAACGGCAGCTCGCCACGGGCGAAGTGGTCGCCATCGGAACCAGCGACGTCGAGAAGATCAGCTGGTTCGTCGAGGTCACAGCCCGGTTCGGGGCTGCGTGCGCGGCCTGTGTCGGGGTGGCTGCACTCCTGTTCGCGACCGAACCCGTGCTGGGGCTGGTGGTGACGGCGAGTGTCCCGCTGCTCGCCGCCTCCTCGTTGCCGCTGCTGCCGGCCGCCACCCGGCGGGCCGTCGAGCAGCGGG
This sequence comes from Streptomyces sp. T028, assembly GCF_048159505.1. NCBI lineage: Bacteria > Bacillati > Actinomycetota > Actinomycetes > Kitasatosporales > Streptomycetaceae > Streptomyces > Streptomyces sp. T028. Next base: position 12,518 of record NZ_JBLRVZ010000085.1, on the reverse strand, counting down.
TCAGGGGCGGCCGGGCCATCCAGCTGGCCACCGACATCGTCGCGGGACTGCGCGTGCTGCGGGGCGTCGGCGGCGAGGGCCTCTATCTGGCCAAGTACCGTCAGGCCTCGCAGTCGGTCCGCCGGGCCGCCGTGCGCAGCGCCCGTCTGTCGTCGGTGATTGTGGGTCAGCAAGTGCTGATGCGGGGGCTGTTCATGGCGACGGCACTCTGGTGCGGCACGGCCCTGCTCCAGGGCCACCGACTGTCCGTGGGCGACCTCGTCATGTGCTACGGCCTGGTCGCCTTTCTGATGACACCGCTCGCGCAGTTCGAGGAGATGGCTGCCGCGTGGTCCGTCTCCCGGCCTGCCGCACGGCGCGCGGTCCACCTCCTGTCGCTGCGTCGCGAGGAACGGGACCACGTGCCCCATGACGGCCGAGTGACTGGTGATCTCCACGATCCGGCGACAGGAATGCTGGTACCGGTCGGGCGGCTCACCGCTGTCGTGTGCGACGAACCGAAAACGGCGACGCGGCTCGTCGAACGGCTCGGCGGATATGGTCCATGGGACGAGGACGACGTTCCCTCCGCGCTGCTGGGGGGCGTTGCCCTCGACTCGCTGCCGGCGGCCGCCGTACGCGCAATGGTGCTCGTGCAGACGAAGGACCCGGTGCTGTTGTCGGGGACGGTTCGCGAACTTCTCGACGTTCCCCGATCGGGCCGCGTGGCGGCAGCCGAGGCGCTGGCCGCCGCTCAGTGCGACGACGTACTGACATCCCTCTCCCTCACTTCACCGCGGCCTCCAGAGGACCCCCTTGCCGTCCACATCACCGAACGCGGCAGATCCGTCTCCGGTGGCCAGCGGCAGCGACTGGCGCTCGCCCGGTCACTCGTCACGGACCCCGACGTACTGATCCTGGACGAACCGACGAGCGCCGTGGACTCCTACACCGAGGCGCGCATCGCGGAGGCCCTGACGAAGATCAGGGCAGGGCGCACCACCGTCGTCCTCACGTTCAGCCCGCTGCTTCTCGACCAGGCGGACCAAGTGCTGTTCGTGTCCGGGGACCGGGTGAGGGCGAGCGGTCCGCACCGGCACCTCGTCCACACGGAACCGGAATACGCGGCGCTGGTCGTCCGCGGCGCACAGAGCGGGCAGCCGACATGACTACTGCCGACACGACGTTCACCGACGCGACCTCTTCCCGCACGGCCAGGACAGAGCCGTCCCGGACCGGACTTCCCGTCGCCTCCACGGTGGCCACCCGCGCCTTCTTCCGCGAGCAGACCGTCCGGCACCGAGGCACCTTCGCACGGTTGATCCTCATGAACGCCGTGGCGGTGTGCGCGTCGCTGGCGGGACCGTTCCTGCTCGGCGACGTGGTGCGGGACCTGTCGCCGAAGGGTTCCGGTACGTCGTTGGCTCCGGTCCTCACGGCGTTCCTCGTCGCCGTGGGTGTGCAGGCGCTGTGCACCTGGCAGGTGCGGACGGACTCGGCGGTGCTCGGCGAACGGATGCTGGCTGACCTGCGGGAGGACTTCCTCCAGCGGAGCGTCGAGCTGCCGCCGGCCGTGCTGGAGGGCGGTGGCACCGGTGAGTTGCTGTCCCGTATCACCACGGACATCGACCGGCTCTCCAACGCCGTCCGGGAGGCCGTCCCCCAGCTGATCATCTCCGTGGTGTGGATCGGCACCCTGATCGGCGGCCTGGTCCTGACCGCACCGCTGCTCGCCCTTCCCGTGCTGGTCGTCCTCCCGCCGCTGCTGCTGACCTGCCGGTGGTACGGCCGCTCGGCACCGTCCGCCTACCGTGCGGAATCCGCCTCGTACACGGCGATCTGCTCCGCCCTCGCCGAGTCGATCGACGCGGCACGGACGGTCGAGGCCCACCGGATCGGGCCCGCGCGCGTCGCGCGGTCGGACGACCGCATCCGCGCGTGGGTGAGTCGGCAGCGGTTTACCATGCGGCTGCGCACCGTGCTTTACGTTGTGGTCAACAGCGCCCACGCGACGTTGCTGGTGCTGGTCCTGGTGACCGGGGGCGTCGCGGTCCTGTCGAACCGGCTGGACGTGGGGTCGGTGACCACCGGGGTCCTGCTCACGCAGATGCTTGTGCAGCCGCTCGGCCAGATCCTGCGCTGGTACACCGACCTCCAGGTCGCACAGACCGCGCTCTCCCGGCTCCTCGGGGTGCGGGACATTCCTGCCGAGCGGATTCCGGACGCCGCGGTCCCCGAAGGCCGACTGCTGGACGCGGACAGGGTCCGTTTCGGCTACCAGGACGGCAGCGACGTACTGCATGACATAGCCCTGCGGGTACCGTCCGGCACACGGCTGGCGCTGGTGGGGCCGTCGGGTGCGGGCAAGTCGACCCTGGGCCGGCTGCTCGCCGGGATCCACGCGCCCCGCGAGGGGCGGATCACCCTGGGCGGGACGGAATTGAGGCGCCTTTCGACCAGGATGCTGCGCAGGCACATCATGCTGGTCAACCAGGAGCACCACGTGTTCTCCGGCACCGTTCGGGACAACCTGCTGCTGGCCCGCCCCACAGCCGAGGACGCCGAACTGTTCGCGGCGCTGGAGCAAATCCAGGCGGCCGCGTGGATCCGCGGGCTGCCCCACGTCCTGGACACCGAGGTGGGCCAGGGCGGCATGCCGCTCACCCCGGCCCAGGCCCAGCAGATCGCGCTGGCCCGGCTGATTCTGGCGGACCCGCACGTGCTGGTGCTGGACGAGGCGACGTCCCTTCTGGATCCCGGTGCCGCGCGTCATCTGGAGCAGTCGCTCGCCCGCGTGCTCAAGGGCAGAACCGTCATCTCCATCGCGCATCGGCTGAACACCGCCCACGACGCGGATCTGATCGCCGTGATCGAGGGCGGCCGCATTACCGAACTGGGCGACCACCGTCGCCTGACGGCCGCGAACGGTTCGTACGCGGCCCTCTGGCGGTCCTGGCACGGTGCGGGAGACCGGTGAGCGCCCGGGAAGCACCGCGCCGAACAGGGCCGACCGGCAGTGCGCCGACGGCGCCCGGCAGCGGGACCGTGCCGAACGCCGCCGACCAGAAGTGGCTGGCCACGGCCTGTGCGCTCGCCGCCTCGTGTCCCCCGTCCGCCACGGCGTTCAGTGTGGGCGCACTGGTGGTGGCCGCCGACGGCACGGAACTCGCCCGCGGGCACTCCCGAGAGAGCGGTGATCCGCTCGTCCGCGCCGAGGAAGCGGCGCTCGCCAAGCTCGATCCCGCGGATCCGAGGCTCGCCGACGCCACCGTCTACAGCAGTCTGGAGCCCTGCGCCGCCCGGGCCTCACGGCCGACGCCCTGTGCGCGGCTGATCGTGCGGTGGGGGATACGGCGTGTGGTGACCGCATGGCGGGAGCCGGACACGTTCGTGCCGGGCGCCGACGGCATCGGGGTGTTGGAGGCGGCGGGAGTGGCCGTGGCCGAGATTCCGGAACTGGTGGCCGAGGCGATGCGCGCCAATCTGCATCTGGTCACACGGTGATTCATCCACTCCCTTCTCGTCCCTTCTCGATGAACTCCCGCGTGAATGTGCACTGCACGATGATGAGGGATCCCGGAAAGATCCCCGTCCTGCATGATCGATATCAGATTTCAGACCGGCGTGATTTTACGGATGCGGACAGGGGCGGCACATGGAAAATCCAGGGACCGATGAATTCGATGGAGACGAGGAACGCACTACCGTACGTCAGCGGATCGTTCTTCCGAGGCACGGTTCGACGGGTTCTCGTACGGCCGAGCTGGTCACGTTCGACGGTCTGCGCGACAACCGGGAGCACATCGCTCTCGTATGGAAGTCCGAGACGGCGACGCCATTGGTCCGGATACATTCCGAATGCCTGACCGGCGACGTCTTCCAGTCAGCGCGTTGCGACTGCGGAAACCAGCTGACCGAGACGACGAAGCTCATGGAGGAGAAGGGCGGAATTCTGCTGTACCTCCGCCAGGAGGGACGTGGCATCGGGCTCTACAACAAGATCGACGCGTATTCTCTCCAGGACGCCGGAGCCGACACGGTCGATGCCAACACACGCCTCGGATTTCCCGCCGACGGTCGCCGGTACGACGTGGCGGCCGACATGCTCACCGCACTCGGGTACCGGGACATCCGGCTGGTGACCAACAATCCGGAGAAAGTGTACGGACTGAATATTTCCGGGATCAGGGTCGTGGACCGGGTGGGCACCAGTGTCTTCGTCTCGCCCGACAACCTCGGCTATCTCCAGACGAAACGCTTCCGGATGGGCCATGCCCTTTCCCTGGACGACGCGGCACCGGAACAGGTCTCCGCGGCCGGCTGACAGAGAGGACTCCGCCATGACGAAGGAATGGGGGCCGAGTCACCCCGATGTCGCCCGCCGTGCCGCCGACTGTGTCGTGATCTCGGCGGATCCGACAGCGCACGACGCCAACCCGTTCTACATGCATCGCGCCAGGCCGCTGCTGATGGCCGTGCTGGCCATCCTTGCCGAACACGGCGACGGACAATTGGGCGAGATGGTCGGGGCGTTGCACCGATCGCACGCGGACACGGCACGGTACGAGGCGCTGGTGTCGGCCGTGGCCGGGGTCCTCGGGGAGAGCCCCGAGTTCTCGGACCGTCTGACGCGGACCCTCGGCATGGTCAACGCGAAATCACGTATCGGCTACCACCTGGGGGAACACGCCGGTCAGGAATTCCCACCCGTGGACATCGATGTGGCCGAGCCGTCCGACGAGAACATCCCCGGCTCCGTGCCGATCGCGCAGGTGGTCATTCCTTTCCGGGACTCCAGTGCCTCGGGGGAACGTCTGGAAAACCTGCTGAGTTGTCTGCGGGCCCTGCGGGACCAGTCGACTCCGGGCGAGCGCTACATCGTGACGGTTGTCGAGTGCGACGTAGAACCACGGTGGCGCAGCCGGCTGGAGGAATTCACCGACGAGTACGTCCACGCATACAAGAGCGGCGATTTCAACCGGTCGTGGGGACTCAACGTGGGAGTCGTCAACTGCCGTTCCCGTACGCCCTTTGTGTGCGTCCTCGACGCCGACGCACTGGTCGACCGGGATTTCGTCCGGCGAAACGTGGCGAGGTTCCTGGCTCCCGCGGTGGGTGCTTTCCTGCCCTTCACCGACCTGCTGTACCTGGACCGGGAATCGAGCCGGCGGGCGGTGGCCCGGCGGACGGTCGAGCGAGCCGGGGACGTCGACCTCGCATACGTCCGGGGATTCCTGGTGCACCGCGCGTCCGGCATGTGCGCCTGGCTGCGGCGGGACGTCTACGAGGAGATCCACGGATTCGACGAACGGTACGAGGGCTGGGGCGGCGAGGACCTGGACTTCGTGCTCCGGCTGCAACGGGTCACGGCCTTCCGCTATTTCGACGACCCGCTGCTCCACATTCACCATCCGGTCGCGCCGGGCATCGTCCGCGACGACGGCAGGCCGGCGGCCGTACTGCCGCAACTGCTCACCTGGGAACCGGACAAACCGATCGGCAGGACCGACAGGTTCGCCCCCGTGGGCGCATTCCGAGAGGAGAGGACATGAGCGTTCCCCTGATCGCGGTGATCGGGGCTGTGGAGGACAACCTGCTCCACAACTTCGTCCGCCACTACCGAAGGGTCGGCATCACCGAGTTCTTCGCCGCTTTCCACTTTCCGGACCATGTGCCCGACGCGGAACGCGAACGGACGCTCGGAACCTGGCGCGACTTGGTCGGCGAGCCCACCGTCGTCAGCACCGGTCCGTGGCACGAGCACCTGCACGGTGAACTGCGTGACAGACTGCGGGTCGCCGCCGGCGAGGGCTGGCACGCCATCGCGGACTCGGACGAGTTCCACGCCTACCCTTTGCCGATCGAGGACCTCATCGCCGAGGCCGATGCCTCGGGGCACCCCTACGTCCGGGGCTTGCTGCTCGACCGGGTCGCCGCCGACGGCGGACTCGACGGTGACACCGAGGTGACCGACCTCGACATCCGCTACCCGCTGGGCGGCTTCATCACCGCCAACCTCACTCAGGGCAACCCTCGGAAGATCATTCTGGTGCGGTCGGACGTGGAACTCGCCCTGGGCAGCCACTACTCGCCCGCGATCAGAATCCCCTTCGCGCAGGGCCGCATCATTCCTGTCCACCACTTCAAGTGGCGTCCACCGGTCCTTGACGACCTGCGGCGCCGGGTCGAGATGCACACGAGCGGCGCCTGGACGGACGTGACGTCGTCGCTCGCCGAGGAGGCATCCCGGTACCTCGACCACGTGCTGGCCCGCGACGGCCGTATCGACCCCGACACGCTCGGGATCGAACTGCGGCCGGTGACGCTGCGGACGCAGCCCGACTGGTGGGCGGCCGAAGCCAGGGTCGTCCTGTGTGACTGGAACGTGGCAAAGGCGACGAAACCTTGATCCTCCCTCTCCCCCTGCTCGGCCCACCTCATGTGAAAGAAGGAGCCCAGTGATACGACACCGTGGACCCATCAGCGGCGTCGCCGCCTTCGGCGGCCGTCATGTCGCCACTGCGGGATACGACAACCGCGTGATCCTCTGGGATGCCGCCCGGCACACGCCGCTCGCCCAGTCCGTCCACGACCACCTCGCCAACCAGGTGGCCTTCAGCCCCGACGGACGGCACCTGATCACGTCGTCCAGCGACTACACGGCCCGCCTGTGGTCGGTGCCGGACCTGAAGCTCCTCACCGTCCTGTCGGAGCACAAGGACGACGTGGAGATGTCGGTCTTCCACCCAGAGCGGCCGCTGGTCGCGACCGCCTCCCGTGACCATGTGGTGCGGGTCTTCGACTTCTCGGGCGAGCTGGTGCAGCACTTCGAGGGGCACACCGCGGACGTGATCTCCGTCGAGTGGCTGCCGCAGAGCGGGGAGGTCGTCTCCTCCAGTGACGACGGAACGATCAAGCGCTGGTCGCTGAAGTCGGGCAAGCTGGTCGAGAACATCGACCTCGAAGGTGTGGAGACCGACACCATCGCCATTACGAGCAGCGGTGTGGTCTTCGCCGGCAACGACGATGGCGCCATCATCCGGATCGAGGGCGAGAACCGGGAGTTCACGCCCGCGCACGAGGCCGGCATCAAACGCCTGGTGTACAACGCCGCCACGGAGAGCCTCGTGAGCCTGAGCTACGACCGCTCCCTGCGCGTCTGGAGCACGGCGGGCGGCCTGACCCTGCTGCACACCGCAGAGTTCCCGGCGGAGATCTGGGCCAGGTCCTGCGCGTTCGTCGACGAACACACCCTGGCCTTCGCCACGTTCGGTTCGACCTACGCGACGTACGACATCGCGTCGGCCCGCTGGGACGTCAGCGGTATCCAGGACACGCCGTGCGTCAACGCGGTCGCCACGGTCGCGGGCGGCGGGACGTACACGGTGGGCGACTCGGGCGTGGTGTCGGTGGACGGCGAGCCCCACGCGCGCCCGGGTAGCCTGTGCAACTTCCTCGTCGAGGCCGGGGGCCGGATGCTGACCGGCGGTCAGCTCGGCCGGATCTTCGACGCGGACACCGGTGAGGTGCTCCACCAGCACCGGTCGCCCCTGAACTGTGCCGCGGCCTTCTCCCGCGACGGTGTTCCCCACGTCGTCTTCGGGGCGTACACCGGCGAGGGCCTGGTCTTCGCCGTGCGCGACGGCGGGGCCTTCGACCACGTGACCACACTCGACCTGCACGCCAACGCGGTCAAGGGCGTCAGTGTCTCGGACGGCGTGATCTTCGCAGTCTGCGCGGACGCCGCCGCCAGCTGGTTCAACGCGCAGACGCTCAAGGAGACAGCCCGGCTGGAGGAGGCGCACCACCGCATCGCCAATGGCTGCGCCCCGCTGCCCGGCGCACGGTTCGTCAGCGTGAGCCGTGACCTCCAACTACGCCTGTGGCAGGGCGCGGAGGCCACCGTGATTCCGACCCCACACGACCACTCGATCAAGTGCGTCGCAGCCTCTCCCGATGGGACCCTGGTGGCCACCGGCTCCTACGCGGGCATGGTCGCGGTGTACAGCACCGAGTCAGGCGAGTGGACGCACATGGACAAGCCCACCACCGCCGGCATCTCGTCCATGCACTACGACACCCATGGCGGGCGCTTCTTGGCGTCCTCCTACGATGGTTCCGTCTACGCCGTACCGGCGTAGCTCCCACCGTACGTTCGAAGAGCGGCCCGCACGGTTCCTTCCGAACCGGCGGGCCGCGTGTGAAGGGAGACGTACTCCGTGCCGGCAGCGCTTCGGATCGAGTTGTTCGTCGACGACCTCGACCATTTCGCGGACTTCTACACCCGTGTGCTCGGCTTCGCCGTCACAGACGACCGTCGCAGCACCGACTGGCCCTACGTGGCCGTGACCCGGGACGGCGTCCGTATCGGCGCGGTACGACCGTGGAAGGCCGTCGATCAGGGCGCCCGCACGGTACCCACCGGGGTCGAGATCGTGCTGGAGGTCGACGACGTCCTCGCCGACCACGCCCGGGTGACGGAAGCGGACTGGCCCGTTGCCGACCCGCTTCAGCAACGGCCCTGGGGTCTCACGGATTTCCGCCTCCACGACCCGGACGGGTACTTCCTACGCGTCACGAGCAGGAACTGACGGCCAGGGTCCGGCCTCCGGCACCGAGAGGCCGGACGGCCACGTCAGGCGGAGACGGCCACAGACGGCCCGACCATGCCGCCGGCAAGCTCCCGCTTGGCCAGGAGGTACCCCATCTCGGTGCGGTTCTTGGCGCCGAGTTCCGACTTGAGACGGGCCACGTGTTCCGCGGTGCTCCGCAGCGACAACCCGAGCCTCCTGGCTATCTGTTTGTCCGGGTGTCCGCTGACCAGCATTCTTATGAGCGCCTCCCGCAGCGGAAGGCCCACTTCCCCGACGGCCCGAGCGGCATGGGTCGGCTGGAAGGGATGGTCGACCGCCCGCGTCCAGTGACGCTCGTACAGGTCCACCAGGAACCCGACGACGACGGGGTCCCGGATCACCGCACCCTTCGTGTCCGGATCCAGCATCGAGACGAACGCCACAGCCCGGTCCACCACGACGAGTTGCCTGAAGAACTCCTCGAGTGTTCTGACCTGTCCGCCTGCGGCGCCGACTTCCCGCACGAAGTGCTTGACCGGTTCGTTGAACCGGGTCGGATGCTGGCAGATGATCTCCACGGCGGCGTTGCGTGCCAGCGCCGCGCGGACCGTATCGGTGAGGTCCTGGAGGGACTCCCGGGGAAAGGAGGAGCCGGGCAGGGCGATCAGCACCTCGCTGCGCGCGTGAGCGATGGCGTGGCTAACGGTATGGGGGGTGACCCACTTGTCGTGCACGTCGTCCCGGGACATGGGAACCGGCCCCTTCGGGGCGGAGTCGGGGCACTGGGGCCGCGATCGGACCACCGACAGGAGTTCCACGATGCGGCCTTCGAGTTCTCGGCCAAGCGCTCCTGCGACCGCGTAGTGGGCGACCCGGTCGAGGGCCGGAACGACGTCCCCCGATGTCCTGCGGAGCAGCCCCAGTGAGGTCAGTTGCTCGACCGATGCCCGATCGCACTGTGGAGCCACGCTCCCTTGGAACAGTGCGTTGCTGAGAACAGTCCACATGACTGAGTGATGTTGATGAGTCGTCACTGATTTTCCCTTCCTACTGCGCATGGCTCGGTTCGTGGGCAGGAAGTCAGGCATTCGAGGTCTCGGGCTGGGACGGTTTCGCTTCCCGGCGGCGGATCATCGGCCCGGTGAACGGCGTTCAGCGCGGCGGGGGTCGCTGGCGCCGCGCTCGCACGGAGCGGCCAAGCGGTCCTCAAGCCGGCAGGGCAGGAGGACCGACGAGGGCCTTTGCCCGGCCATCATGGCGAGCAGGAGGCGCGCCATCTCCTCCCTTATGCGGTTCCAGGGCGGTCGGGCGTCCGTGAGCGGGCCATGCGCGATAAGACCAAGGTCCTCGAACGCGCCGACGGCCACCTCACGGGAACCGGTCCCGTCCCTCGCGCACAAGGCCTCGACGGCGCCGCGGTCATGCGCTCGGAGGTCACGACGGCGGCGTCCACGGCCCTGTCGCGCCCCAGCAGTCTCCGCATCGCCTCCCGCCCGCCCGGCCCGGAGTGAGTGCCGTGCTCGACCAGAAGGGCCTCGTCAGGGACGCCGAGGTCGGTCAGGGCTGCTCGGTGACCTTCCAGACGCTCCCGCTCATCGGGGGCGTCCGGCGAGTCGGTGATCACGGCGATGCGACGCCGGCCGGACCTGTGCAGTCCACGAGTCACCGTGTAGGCGGTCACGCGACTGTCGACCCACGGATGCGCCACCTGCCGGCCCGCGGGCGAGGGCGTGCCGTATGCGGCCATCGGAAGACCGACTGGATCGACCAGCCTGGCCGGGACCGCGTCGCGGCAGCGCGGAACCAGCAGCAGCCCTGTGACTCGGCGTTCCCCGAGGTGACGGTCCAGCCGGTGCCGTTCCGTCTTTTGTACCTCCACGTCGACGAAGAGCATCTCCATCGACGTGCCGTGCCGGGTCAGCACGCGGGCGCAGCCCCGGAGGATGGGGAGGGGGCCGGGCCATGTCGGGCGCGGTCCGCACGACTCGACGATCACAGCCGTGACCGTGTCGGTCCGCCGCATGGCCAGACTGCGCGCCTGCCGGTTCAGCACATAACCCGTGGCGCGAATCGCATCCTCCACGGCCCGTCGTGCGGCGGGTCTGACATGCCGGGCTTCGTTGAGTACACGGAAGACGGTCGCGTGCGAGACGCCGTCCACACGTGCCACGTCGTGGATCGTAGGCGCCCGTTCTCCGGGATTTGCACTGGTCACGGGCACCTCCTCGGTTCTTCGTGATCTTTCTCTGTGCACGTTCACATGGATCTTCAGAGCGCAGCAAGAGCTCAGCGAAGCAAGGGAGCGTTTTCTGGCCAGGATGACAGCTACTTTCTGTTTACGTTCACAGGAGTCGAGCACGGCAAGCAATGACGCTCGGCGTGGGATTCCGCTGACCGACTTCCCGGACGCCGCGCTCCGCCTGACGGGGCGACAAGCCCGACGCGTCCGGGGCGGGTGCTCACTCTCAGTACATCTGCCGACCTGAGGGGTTGACTCATTCAGTCACATCTTCAAGCGGGGTAAATCCCCACGTTTCACTCAGGACGGGGACGGTCGGCCGTGAACGGCCCCGGTGCCTACTGGTAGTTCGTTAATCCGGCAATAGAGGTCAATGCCGTGTCCGTTGCCAATCGCGTCAATCAGGGCCTGAAGGCCGGGAGGCCCCGGCTTCCACCACGGCGTCCTGTCCGACTTCCGTGACCGGCTCGCCGAGGGCGACCGCGCCGACCGGCTGCTGGGCCTCGCGCTCACACGGATCCGGTGGGCTGGCCTGCTCAAGGGGCGCGGCAAGCAGCGCACCGACTCCACCCATATCCTGTCCGCCGCACGGGAGTTGACCCGCCTGGAACTGGTGACCGAGGCGGTCCGCGCCGTCCTGGAGGACGTGGCCCGAGCCGCGCCGGAACTGCTGGATGAGCTGGTCACCGTCGAGTGGGCGGAACGATACGGGGGCCGGTGCGCCTGTGCTCCCAGACCAGCCACCCCATCGCCCGACTGGAGCAGGTGGGTGCCGACGCCCGCGAACTGCTTCCGGGTGCTGCGCACGATCCTGGTGCAGTACTTCCTGATGGACAGGCGCGGACGATTCCGACCCCGTACCGAGCGCGACGGCCAGCCGCCCTCCCGGGTACAGATCGAGTCGCCGTACTAGACCGAGGCACGCTGGGCGCGGCGACACTCGCTGGACCGGCTACCTCGTGCACGTGACCGAGAGCTGCGACGACAAGCGAGTCAACGTCATCGCCGACGTGGCCACAGTCGTCTCCAGCGCGGACAGTCAGGCGCTACCCGGCATCCATGCCCGCCTCAGGCGGCTGCGCCTGCTGCCCGGGCAAGCACCTGTTTGACGGCGGCCACACCTCCGTGGCCGGCATGGAGGCCGCCGCCCGCCTGCACCGCGTCACCCTGTTCGGGCCGCTTCGGCCCAGCACCAGCTCGCAGCACCGGGCCAAGGACGGCTTCGGCCGGGAAAACTTCGTCATCGACTTCGACCGACGCGAGGCCACTTGCCCCAACGGGCAGGTCAGCGGCAACTGGCGGGATCTGCCGGTGGCGGAGTCGACCTCGGTGGTGGTCAAGTTCGATGCCCGCCAGTGCGGCCGCTGCCCGCAACGGGTCGCGTGCACCCCGGGCCCGTTTCGCAGCCTGTACTTCCCGACCCACCGCCTGCACGAACTTCAGGCCAAGAATCGGGCTGACCAGCAGGATACGGACTGGCGCAGGCTCTACGGGCTGCGCTCCGGGGCCGAGGGCACCATCGAGGAGTTCGTGGACCGCCACCGAGGACGCCGGTGCCGCTACCGCGGCCTGGCCAAGACGCACGTCCAGCACGTCCTGACCGCACTCGCGATCAACGTCGAGCGGTTGAGCCTTCAGAGGGCGGTATGTGACGTAGTGCCGCGTTTGTTGTCGCTGGAACGTGTGGCACAGGCGTATCGGGGCTGATCGGGGAGTCCTGCCGTGCT
>NZ_JBLRVZ010000084.1:0-16728 GCF_048159505.1 Streptomyces sp. T028 | reverse complement strand
CGCGACCAGCCACAGACGGCCCGCAGCCGCCGTTCAAGGGGCGCGGGGAACTGCGCGAACGCCCCCACGCACCCGCACTCGCCAACGCACCGCAACCCGCCCCCACCTCCGGCTACATCCGGCTCATCGACGCCGCGGCGAACAGCACGTCCCTGATCGCCTCCCGGTCCCCCAGCTGCCCCGCCGCCGCCTCCTCCGGTCGCACATGACCCGCCGCCAGCCGGCAGAACTCCACGTCGTCCAGCGCCACGTGGGCCACCTCGTAGTCGGCGGAGCCCACCGCTCCGGGGGAGTCCAGGGGGATCAGCCACTGGCCCCCGCCGTCGCCCTCGATCTCCAGCCGCAGGCTGCGGCCGGGGCTGCCCGCGCTCACCAGATGGCGGGCGGCGCTCGGCGCGGGCGCGGCCAGCCCCGCGCGCCGGCGCGCGGCGAGCACCCGCGGCAGCATCCGCGCCGCCAGGTCGATCATGCCGCGGAGATGGCGGGGCGCGGGCGGCGCGTACGGATAGTCGACCGCCTCCGCGATGTCCTCCGCGTGCACCCAGCACTCGAACGCCCGGTCCAGCATCGCGTCCCGCAGGGGCAGCTCGAAGTCGCCGTACGAGACAGGCAGGGTGCCGGGGCCTCCCCCACCCGTGAAGGAGACCGTGCGCACGAGCGCGTGGCTCTGTTCGCGCCAGGGCCCGCGCACCGAGCGGGTGGGCGGGAAGTGCGAGGCCTCCCAGAACGCCTCGGTGCGTTCGGCGGGGCCGCGGACGCGGTCGGTGTCCGCCTTGGCGTCGTCGCCGAGCGGGTCCTCCAGGCCGAGGGCCACCCCGACCAGGCCGTCCACGGCGAGGAGATGGGCGATCACCCCGGCGACGGTGGTGCGGCGGGTCGCCTCGCTGTCGCCGCGGAACCAGCGCAGCCGTACGGGCGCGTGCCACTCGGCGTCGCCGAAGTCCTGGAGCAGGGCGTCCAGTCGCGCGGTCTCGGCGTCGTACGAGGCCGTCCACGCCGGTACCGGTATGCGCGGTGGGCGGCCGTCCAGGCAGGACTCCAGGACGCGGGTGCGCAGCCCGGGGTCGAGGTCGAGGCTCTCGGGGCGCTGGAGCAGTCCGACCGCCTCGCGCAGTCGCCGGGCCTCGTCCGCGCAGGGGCCGCAGCCGCCGAGGTGGTCCTCGACGGCCGCCGTCTCCTCGGCCGAGCAGGCCGCCAGCGCCCACGCGCCCAGCAGGGACTTCAGCACGGGGTGCTCCAGCCGGAGCGGTTCCGCGACGGCGAGCGCCTCCAGCGCGGGCAGCGCCAGGCCGGTGTCCTCGAGGGAGATACGGGGGACCGGGATGCGGGCCGGACGACGGGTGCCGCCGCCGTCCTCGCCGCTGCCGCCGTCGTCCTCGCTCTCGCCGTCGTAGGCCTCGAATCCGTCCGTGCCGCTCACGCCGCACCCCCGTATTCGGGCGGGGCCCCGGGGGACGGTGCGTCGTGGGCGGTGGAGAGCAGTTGCAGGCCGAGGCGGAGCCGGCGGCGGGCCTCGTCCTCGGTGACGCCGAGGTCGGCCGCGGTCTGGCGGTAGTCGCGGCGCTGGAAGTAGGCCAACTCCAGGGCGGCGCGCAGCGGGGCGGGCATGGCCTGCACTATGTAGTCGGCGCGGGCGGCGACCGAGGCGTGCCGCACCTTCCGCTCCAGGTCCTCGGCGGTGCCGGGGCCGCCCTCGGCCAGCGCGGCGGTCTCGGTGGCGCGCAGCCGCTGCACTGCGAGCCGGTGGGTCAGCGCGGCGATCCAGGTGCGCAGGGGGCTCTGCTGGGGGTCGTAGGCGTCGGGGTGCTGCCAGACGTGGACGAACACCTCACGGGTGACGCAGTCGGCCGCGTGTTCGTCTTCGAGCACACGATGGGCGAGGCCGTGCACGAGCGAAGCGAACCGGTCGTAGAGCTCACCGAGGGCGGCCGCCTCACCGCGCGCGAGTCGCTGCTGCATCTTGCGGTCCCAGCGGGGCGGTGCGTCCTTCTTCGCCATGCGGCCCCCTCACCTGTGCCCGTGCCTCGGCCCAGCCTGCGTCCACCGTCACCTCGAATGTAGTCGGCACGTACGACAACGCACGCCCCTTTGTTTCAATGTGCGCCCCTGATCGGCCGGGCGATGGTATGCGGCCGCGCCTACCCAGACTCATGCCGACCAATCTCGATCAAGTGTGTTCTGTTTCTGACTGATGCGGATCGAACAGGACTGGATACGACGGAATCAAGCCTCTTCTGTCGTGTACCTGTTTTTCGCCAGGTGTTTCGGGGCAACGCCGCTGGGCAGCCGCGCTGCAAGGAAGCGTAGGGACGGCTTCCGTTTTACGGCGAGGGAAAGGCGTGGTGGTGGCCTTCAAAGTGACCGGCGGCGAGCGGGGCGGTTGGGCCGTGCTCCATGTGTCGGGCGAGCTGGACCTGGTGACGTCGCCGATGCTGCGGCAGCGGGTGCACGACGAGGTGGCCGAGGGCCGCCACAGTCTCGTCCTGGATCTGTCCGAGGTGTACTTCTGCGACTCCAGCGGTGTCGGTGTGCTCATAGCGGCCCGCAGGCTGATCCGTTCGTGCCGGGGCCGGCTGCGGCTGATCCTGCCCGCGCGCGGTGCCGCGGAGGACTCCCACGTCAACCGCGTTCTGGGCGCACTCGGCGTCCGGCGCCTCTTCGACGTCTACGGCGACCTCGCGGAAGCCGTGGCCGAGGACGGCCCGAAGCCGCTGTCGGCGTGACGGGCGCGGCCGGGGATACGACACAGGCTCACCAGTCGGATTAGCGTTCCGTAGCGATCCCGTGCCAGACTGTAACGTGCACGCCCGGCGCCCAGGCGACGTCGGGCACCCTCCTCGGTCCTATAGCCGTGCAAGCTGGACCGACCAGCGTCCGGAGGGACGTGCCACGCGGGTCGATCGCTTCGGCGACCGACACCAGGGCGCGAAGGCGTTCGGCATACATCGGGCATATCGCTATGCCCGATCCCTAGGTTGCCCTAGGGATACCCAAGCCGAGCAGAGACGCTCTCAGCTCAGTCCGAGCGTGCCCTTGGCGGTGGCCACGAAGTCCTTGATCAGCTCCCGGGTGAGGTCCCGGCGCCCGTCGAAGGCCTCACGGTCCGGGGCCTTGTGCACCCGGTCGACCTCCAGGAGCACCTCCCAGGCCCGCTGCACGAGCGCCTCGTCCGGCGACAGCATCTGCACCCGGAACAGCGCCTCCTGGGCGACGGACCGCAGCTCGTAGCCCGCCATGCGGTTCTCCGTGACCTCCTCGGGGGAGCCGCCCTCGTGCTCACGGAACCAGCGGTGCACCAGCGCGCGCCGGTAGTTCACGAGCGCCCCGGCGTACGAGCCGTAGGCGTCCATGCGCTCCTGACGCAGCCTCTCGTCGCGGGTGAACCGCTCGGTGCGCTCCACCGCCCGTACCTGGAACCGGTGGGTCAGCCCCGCGCCCAGCAGGGTCCCCAGCACCGCTATGACACTTGCCGCCACTGCCTCCACGCCGAACAGTTGATCACATCGTCGCTCTGCCACAAGGGTGTCCCGAAATTCCCCCGGTCCGGGCACAGACCCCGCTCTTCCGCTGCCGCGCCACCGTCGGCGTCGTACGCTCCCTGCCGGAAGCAGTCACAGCTGCAGCCACAGAAGCAGTCACAGAAGCATCCCCCCATCAGGACGTACGGCGGCCCGGAGGAGACATGGTCAGCAGCGAGTACGAACGCAGGATCGCCGACCGGTTCGCCATCTTCGACCAGGACGGCAACGGCTACATCGACCGCGAGGACTTCGGCGCGGCCGCCAAGGCGCTGCTGGCCGAGTTCGGCACGGCGGCCCGGTCCGACAAGGGCCAGGCGCTGTACGCGGGCGCGGAGGCCTTCTGGCAGGGCATGGCGGGCATCGCGGACCGGGACGGCGACCAGCGCATCACCCGGGACGAGTTCGTGGGCGGCGCGGTCAAGCGCCTGCACGACAACCCCGGCCGCTTCGCCGAGATCGCCCGCCCCTTCCTGCACGCCGCGCTGGACATCGCGGACGCCGACGGCGACGGCCTGGTCACGGTCGAGGACACCGCGCGCGTGCTGCACGTCCTGGGCGTCCCCGAGGACCTCGCCCGCACGGTCGCCGGCGCCCTCGACACGGACACCGACGGCAAGGTCGGCGAGCCCGACGTCGTCCCCGCGGTCGCGCGCTACTTCACCGTCTCCGAGTAGCGCTCGCGCAGCTTGTACTTGAGGACCTTGCGGAGCGTGTCGTTGCGCGGCAGGGCGTCCACCACCTCCAGCTGCTCCGGCAGCTTGTGCACGGACAGCCCCGCCGCGCGCAGATACGACGTCAGCGCCTCCAGCGTCGGATCCTGCGCCCCCGCCGCCCGTTCCACCACCGCGCACACCCGTTCCCCGCGCTCGGCGTCCGGCAGCCCGATCACGGCCACGTCCGCGACGTCCGGGCGGGCGGCCAGCAGGTCCTCGATCTCCTTGGCTGAGATGTTCTCGCCCTTGCGGATGATGACGTCCTTCAGCCGCCCGGTGAGCACCAGATGCCCGCTCGCGGTCACCCGCCCGAGATCCCCGGTGCGCAGGAACCCGTCCTCGTCGAAGGCCTCCGCGGTCTGCGCCGGGTCCAGGTAGCCCCGGCACACGGCCTCGCCGCGCAGCCGCACCTCCCCGCCCCGCGCGATCCGTATCTCCATCCCCTCGGGCGGCCGGCCCTCGGTCGTCGCGAGGTTCTCCACGGTGTCGTCCGGCGAGCCCATGGTGATCATCGGCACCTCGGTCATGCCGTAGCCGTGGGTGAGCTGCACGCCCATCTCGCGCACGACCGCGTGATACACCTCGGGCGGCTTGGGCGCCCCGCCCCCGGCGAGCAGCCGCAGCGAGGGGATCACCGGGTCGCCCGGCTGTTTGCGCTGCTCGGCCAGGAACATCGAGTAGAACGCCGTCGACCCGCCCGCCACGGTCACCCCGTGCCGGCGGTACTCCGCGAGGGCCTCCGGCAGCGCGAACTGCTCGAACATCACCGCGGGGAAGCCGTACAGCAGGAGCATGACCGTGTAGTCGGGCCCCGCGATGTGCGCGTACGGGAAGGCCATCGAGCCCACGTCGTCGGCGGTCAGCTTCAGCGCGTGCGCGAGGCAGGAGCCGCCCGCGATGAGGGAGCGGTCGGTGTGCAGGACGCCCTTGGGGTCGGAGGTCGTCCCGGAGGTCCAGTAGATCCAGCGGACGGACGTGCCGTCGGAGGGCGGCGGGGGCAGCACCGCCGGGTCGCCCTCGGGCAGGTCGTCGTAAGCGTCGAACACGCCCTTCGCGCCGAGCCGCAGGGCCATCTCACCGTGGTCGAAACCGCGCCAGACGCCCGGTACGGCGAAGAACTCCGCCCGTGACTCCCGCAGCGCGAAGCCGACCTCGCGGTCCCGGTAGAACGGGATGACGGGGCTCTGCACGGCGCCCAGGCGGGCCAGCGCGAAGGACAGCACGGCCGTCTCGATCCGGGTGGGCAGCTGCCAGGCGACGACCGTGCCGGGGCGTACGCCCATGCCGTACAGCCCGGCCGCCGTCCGTTCGGCACGCGCGCGTAGTCCGTCGAAGGTCAGCGTGCGGTCGCCCTGGAGGAGGACGGGCCGGTCGGGGGTGAGGTCGGCGCGGCGGGCGACCAGTTCCCACAGGGTGCGGGAGGAGCTCAGGGAGTGCGGGGTGTCGTTCATGTGTGCCCCCAGCTTGGCTGACGACTCGTCAGGTGCCATGCTATCTGACGGGTCATCAGATAAGTACCGTCCGGCGGAGGGGAACCCATGGCCACCGAACTGCCCCGCATCATCAGCGTCGACGACCATGTGATCGAACCCGCGCACCTCTTCGCGACCTGGCTGCCGCAGAAGTACCGCGACCGCGGGCCGCAGCCCCTCACCGCCGGGATCGGCGAGCTGGCCTACGTCGGCGGGAAGTACCAGATCACCATGGACCCCGACGGCCAGACCACCGACTGGTGGATCTACGAGGACCTGAAGTTCCCGTACAAGCGCAACATCGCCGCCGTCGGCTTCGACCGGGACGAGATGACCCTGGAGGGCATCACCCGCGAGGAGATGCGGCGCGGCTGCTGGGATCCGAAGGCCCGGCTCGAGGACATGGACCTCAACCACGTCGAGGCGTCCCTCTGCTTCCCCTCCTTCCCGCGCTTCTGCGGGCAGACCTTCGCCGAGGCGCACGACAAGGAGGTCGCGCACGCGTGCGTGCGTGCCTACAACGACTGGATGGTCGAGGAGTGGTGCGGCGACAGCGGCGGACGCCTCATCCCGCTCTGTCTGATCCCGCTGTGGGACATCGACCTCGCGGTCGCGGAGATCCGGCGCAACGCCGCCCGCGGGGTGCGCGCGGTCACCTTCTCCGAGATCCCCACCCACCTGGGGCTGCCGTCCATCCACTCCGGCTACTGGGACCCGTTCTTCGCCGTGTGCGAGGAGACCGGGACCGTCGTCAACATGCACATCGGCTCGTCCTCGCAGATGCCGGCCGCCTCGCCCGACGCGCCCCCCGCCGTGCAGGCGTCGCTGTCCTTCAACAACGCCATGGCCTCGATGATGGACTACCTGTTCAGCGGGGTCCTGGTGAGGTTCCCGGCGCTCAAACTGGCGTACTCCGAGGGCCAGATGGGCTGGATCCCGTACGCCCTGGAGCGCGCCGACGACGTCTGGGAGGAGCACCGGGCCTGGGGCGGGGTGCGCGACCTGATCCCCGAGCCGCCGTCGACGTACTACTACCGGCAGATGTACTGCTGCTTCTTCCGCGACAAGCACGGGGTGGCCTCCCTGGACGTCGTCGGCCGCGACAACGCCACCTTCGAGACCGACTACCCGCACGTCGACTCGACCTTCCCGCACACCAAGGAGGTCGCCCTCGACCACGTCAAGGGCCTCGACGACGAGACGGTCTACAAGCTGATGCGGGGCAACGCGATCCGCATGCTGGACCTGGACCTCGACAAGTAATGGACCTGACGTACACGGCCGAGGAGGAGGACTTCCGCGCGCGGCTGCGGGAGTGGCTCGGCAAGGCGCTGCCCACGCTCCCCCCGAAGCCGTCCCCGGACGACTGGCCCGGCCGCCGCGCATACGACCTCGGGTGGCAGCGCATGCTGTACGACGCCGGGTACGCGCACGTGCACTGGGACGCCGAGCCCACGACCCGGCTGATCTTCCTGGAGGAGACGGAGAAGGCCGGCGCGCCCTATGTGGGGGCCAACTTCGTCGGACTGCTGCACGCGGGGCCGACGATCGCCGCCGAGGGCACGGACGCCCAGCGTCAGCGCTGGCTGGAGCCGATCCTGCGCGGCGAGGAGGTCTGGTGCCAGGGCTTCAGCGAACCGGACGCCGGCTCCGACCTCGCGGCACTGCGCACGCGCGCGTGGCGCGACGGAGACGACTACGTGGTGAGCGGGTCCAAGATCTGGACCTCCCACGCCGAAGTCGCCGACTGGTGCGAACTGCTGGTGCGGACCGATCCCACGGCGGCGAAACACCGGGGCATCACCTGGCTGGCGATGCCCATGGACGCCCCCGGGATCACCGTACGGCCGCTGCGGACGCTCGCCGGGTCCGCCGAGTTCGCCGAGGTGTTCCTCGACGAGGTGCGGGTGCCGGTGGCCAATCGGGTCGGGGACGAGAACGACGGCTGGCGGGTCACCATGGTCACGCTCTCCTTCGAGCGCGGCACCGCGTTCGTAGGCGAGGTCGTCGCCTGCCGGCGCGTGCTCGGCGAACTGGCCCGCGAGGCCCGCGCGAACGGCCGCTGGGACGACGCCGTCCTGCGGCGCAGGCTCGCCCTCCTGGAGGCCGACTTCCGTGCGCTGTGGCGGCTGACGCAGTGGAACGTGAGCGAGGCCTCGGCGGGCGGGGTGCCCGGCGTGGGGGGTTCGGTTTTCAAACTGAGGTATTCGCACGCCCGTCAGGAGTTGTACGACACCGCGGCCGACGTCCTGGGCGACGCGGCCCTCGATCTCGACCGGCCCTGGGTGCTCGACCGGCTCTCCTCGCTGTCGTACACCATCGCGGCCGGAACCTCGCAGATCCAGCGCGACATCGTGGCGGAACGGATCCTCGGGCTGCCGAAGGGACGGTGAGACTCCTCCGTGCGCTTCCGACTGACCGACGACCAGAAGGCGTTGAGACAAGGGGTACGCGACCTGCTCGCCCGGCGCTTCGACCGGGACGCGCTGCGGGCGGCCGTGGAGCGGCCCGGACTCGACCGGGCGCTGTGGCGGGAGCTCGGCGCCGCCGGGTTCTTCGCCCTGCGGCTGCCGGAGGCGGCGGGCGGGGTCGGACTCGGGCTGCCCGAGGCGGTGTTGGCCTTCGAGGAGGCGGGCCGGGCACTCCTGCCGGGGCCCCTGGTCGCCACTCACCTCGCGGCGGGCCGGGTGCCCGGAGCGGCCGAGGGGGAGACGGTGGTGACGACCGTGGACGCCGGAGGGCTGGTGGAGTGGCTGGCGGCGGCGGACGTGGTGGACGGGGACGCCGCGGGGGCCGTGGAGGCCGTGGAGGCCGTGGAGCTGCGGTCGGTGGATCCGTTGACCCCGTTGCACCGGGTGGCCCGGGGGTACAGGGGGTCCCGGGGGACCAGGGGGTCCGCCCCTGCTCCCGCTGTCGAGCCGGTCGCCGTTCTCCTCACCGCCGCCGAGCAGCTCGGTACCGCCACGCGCGCGTGTGAGCTGGCCGTGCAACACGCGCGGGCACGCGAGCAGTTCGGGCAGCCGATCGGCGCCTTCCAGGCCGTCAAGCATCTGTGCGCGGAGCTGCTGGTGCGCGTCGAGGTGGCCCGTGCGGCGGTCTACGCGGCAGCCGTCACCGCCGACCCGGCCGACATCGCGGCCGCCCGGCTCCTCGCCGACGAGGCCGCCGTACGCGGTGCCCGCGACTGTCTCCAGGTGCACGGCGGCATGGGGTTCACCTGGGAGGCGGACGTGCATCTGCTGCTGAAACGCGCCTGGGTGCGCACCCGGCGTGCGGGAGGTGGTACGGAGAGTGAGGAACTGCTCGCGCGGGAACTGCTGACCGCGGCGGGCCGATAGCGCCGCCGCCTGCGCCGACATCCGGTGCGTTGCTCGGACTGCCGTACGGGTGTCGCGGATTGTGGCAATCCGGGTTCACGGAGCGTTGATACCGGGTTGTGTCCGATGCGTGACCCGTCACGGCCCGGAGTCGACCGGCTCCTCCGGTACCTTCTGTGGGATGCGAGTGGTTCCGAGCATGAGCCATGCCGGTGGTGCCCCTGGGGCGGCGCCGAAACCGGCGGTGCGTGCCGCTGCTCGCAGGGCGGACAGGCTTCAGGCCCCCGCCTGTTCGACTCCCTGGCGCGGGCGTCGCACAGTATGCCGCACGGGTACTCCTTCGCGCTGGAATATGCCCGAAGCGCTTGTTGAGGTGACTGTACGTCAACCAAGCTGTCTCGTAAGGGATTCACGTTCCGTCACGCTGCCTCTGGCCGTTGTTCTGGCCATGCAGAAAATGGCTACGATCGTGGCCCCCGTCGTCATGGTGCCCACGCGACTCGCGTGGCTCGCGTGGCGCACGGCCATGTGTCCGCCGGTTCGGATGGTGTGAGCGGTGCAGGTGCTTCAAGTGCAGCTGGAGATCCGGCCCGACCCCGCAGAGGTGGGGCGCGCCAGGAGGTGGGCCCGTTCGCGCCTTGCCGGGTGCGGCATAGGGGATGACGAGCCGCTCGCCGAGACGTTGGTCCTGCTCGTCTCCGAACTGGTCACCAACGCCGTGGTGCACACCGGCCGTCCGGCCGTGGTCCGGCTGTCGCTGCCGGGCGTCGGCCCGGGTGCGGCGGACGGGGCGGTCACGGTCCGCCTCGAGGTGACGGACACCAGCGACCGCGCCCCCGTGCCCCGTTGTGTGGGCGACGACGCCACCGGCGGGCGGGGCCTGGCCCTCGTCGACTGCCTCGCGGACCGCTGGGGCTGGAGCGTGGAAGGCGGGGGCAAGCGCATCTGGTGCGAACTGGACCGCTGCGAGGGGCCAGCCGAGGGCGCGGTGGGCGGCGAGAACGCGGGCGAGTACGGAAGAGGCGAGCGCGGGGCCCTGGCGGGCGGCCTGGAGGGTACGGCGTACCCGGAGCCCGTGTACCCGAAGCCTCCGGTGTATCCGAAGCCACCGGTCCGCCCGCAGCCGGCGTACGAGGGGCTCGCGCTCGAGGTCGTGTGAGTGTGTGGCTGGTTGACGTGGCCGGTCGACGGGGGGCGATTGACGGTTCGTTCGGTGGGCTGCTCAACCCGCGCACGGGTGTGGAACATCGATGACCTGTGGTGCACGGTTGCAGAAAGCGCTGTCGCCCTCAGGTGGCACGGCCTCGGTGCGCCCGGATGTGCTTCCGTGCGCGCCCGTTGCAAATGGTGCGTAAGTAACAAATCCCCGTTCGGGTGTTGACGCGGCGTGTCCGTTTGATCACGCTTGTGGTCAGCGATTCGCCGCGAGGGGACGACGAGGGCTTCGACGACGCAGCCCTCGCCGAGTGTGGGTCGTGATTCGGCGTCGTGTTCCTCAGGGTCGGAGGGGGGCCGGGGAGAGTACGCCGAGTCGGATGGCGGCGCGCGGTGCCGTGCTCGGGGCGGGCAGCAGCGCGCCGCCGTCGGACGTCTTCCGGGGCCGGCTCCCGGGGCTCAGAGAATGGCCACGGGGGCCACCGGGGTTCCCGTGCCGCCGACGAACGGCTCCGGCATCGCCGACAGCAGGAACGCGTAGCGGCCTTCTTCTCCACAGGCTGTGGACAACTCTTCGAGATTCCAGTTCTGGCCCTGCAGCATCCCCATCTCCACCAGGTCGAGGGCGTGCACGGGCAGCCACAGGTCCTCGATCTCCGGCGGGAAGATCTCGAACGTCATGGTGTCGTTGGCGACGGCCGCCACATCGCGCGCGTGGAACCACTCCGGTGTGCGCAACGACAGCCCCGGCGACGGGAACGCGTACGCGTGCTTGTCGCCGGACAGATACAGCTGGATCTGCCCCGTCCGTACGAGCACGATGTCGCCGGCACGCACACGCGTACCCGCGAGTTCCTCCGCCGCCTCCAGGTCCCCCGGGGTGACCGGGTGCCCGCCCTCCAGTCGGTCGACGCCACGCGCGCGTGCCACGTCCAGCAGCACCCCGCGCGAGACGATGTGCCGTGCCTTGTCGATCCCGCTGAACTCGGCGCCCGCGTGCGCGGTGATCCCGGACGCCGGGCGGCCGTTGTAGATCTTTCCCGAGTGCGAGACGTGGGTCAGCGCGTCCCAGTGGGTGGCCGCCTGCAGTCCCATCGTCACGGCGTCGTCGCTGCACGCGACCGTGCCGGGGCCGAAGATCTCCTGGTTGATCTGCACCATGGTGTGCATCGGGTTGACCCGCCCCGGGATCATCCCGGTCTGCACACCGTCCTCGCGCAGGGGGAGCGCGAGCGGCACCCGGCGCCCCGAGCGGATCTCGGCTGCCGCGCCGCGCACCACCCCGTCGGTGATCAGGTTGAGCGTGCCGATCTCGTCGGCGGTCCCCCAGCGCCCCCAGTTGTTGACGCGCTTGGCGATGTCGTGGAACTCCTCCGGCAGTGTCATCCGGTGCCTCCCCGGGGCTTGTCCTCGCCCGTCCGGCGGGACATAAAATCTAACGGTCCGTCAGATACGTTCTTCGAATCATCTAACCGTCCGTCAGAAAACGCGGGAAGGGGCCGGGCGTGGGGAACTTCTTGACCGGCAAGGTCGTCGCCGTCACCGGGGCGGGACGGGGCATCGGGCGAGCGGTGGCGCTCGCGGCGGCGGCCGAGGGCGCGCGGGTCGTCGTCAACGACTACGGGGTGGGCGTGGACGGCGCGTCGCCCACGAGCGAGGTCGCCGAGGCCGTCGTCAAGGAGATCGAGGCGGCGGGCGGCGAGGCCGTCGCGGTCGCCGACGACATCTCCACGATGGCGGGCGGCCAGCGGGTCGTGGACACCGCCCTGGATGCCTACGGGCGGCTCGACGGAGTCGTCTGCGTGGCCGGGATCCTGCGCGAGCGCATGCTGTTCAACATGTCCGAGGAGGAGTGGGACCCGGTCGTCGCCACCCATCTCAAGGGCACCTTCACGGTCTTCCGGGCGGCCTCCGCGGTCATGCGCCGGCAGGGATCCGGCACGCTGATCGGCTTCACCAGCGGCAACCACCAGGGGTCCGTCTCGCAGGCCAACTACAGCGCGGCGAAGGGCGGGATCATCTCGCTGGTGCGGAGCGCCGCGCTGGGTCTGCACAAGTACGGGGTGACCGCCAACGCGGTCGCGCCGGTCGCGCGGACACGGATGTCGGCGGGGGTGCCGATGGAGCTGGCGGAGATCGGGGAGCCCGAGGATGTCGCCGCCATGGTGATTTTCCTTTTGTCGGACCGCTCGCGGGAGCTGGGGATAACCGGGCAGGTCTACACGGTCGCCGGTGCGAAGATCGCTGTGTGGGCACAGCCGCGGGAGCTGCGGGCCGCGTATGCCGAGGAGGGTTCCTGGACGCCCTCGCGGATCGCGGAGGTGCTGCCGGGGGCGGTGGGGGTGGATCCGATGCCGATGCTGGAGCGGTTGGAGGAGATGCGGCGCGCCGCGGCGGAGGGGGCGCGGCCCAACGGGTGAGTTCTTGTTCGTCGGCGGGTGCGGGTTGTGTGTGGCTGGTCGCGCAGTTCCCCGCGCCCCTTGGGTATCGCACTTGGCCTTGCTCAAGGAGGTGGACGTGGATTTCGGGTTTGATCCGGCGGACGAAGAGTTTCGCGCCGAAGCGCGCGCCTGGCTCGCCGCTCATGTCGGTGGTGAACGGGATCGCCGTTCATGGGAACGCACGCTCGGTGCCGGCGGGTGGGTTGGGCTGGGGTGGGGGGAGAGGGGGTACGGGAATCGGACCGCCAGTCTCACTCAGCAGGTCGCCTGGGCCGAGGAGTACGCCCGCTCGGGTGCACCGCCCCGGTCCGGCCACATCGGGGAGAACCTGCTCGCGCCGACTCTTCTTGCCCATGGCACCTCCGAGCAGAAGTCCCGTTTCCTGCCGCCCGTTGCCGCCGGCGACGAACTCTGGTGCCAGGGGTACAGCGAGCCGGGCGCCGGGTCCGACCTCGCCGGAGTGCGGACGCGGGCCGACGCCGATGCCGACGGGCGGACGTACCGCGTCACGGGGCAGAAGATCTGGACCTCCCTCGCGCACGAGGCCGACTGGTGTTTCGTCCTCGCCCGTACCGACCCCGACTCGACCCGCCACCACGGGCTGTCCTTCCTCCTCGTGCCCATGGACCAGCCGGGCCGGATCGAGGTGCGGCCCATCCGGCAGCTGACCGGCACCAGCGAGTTCAACGAGGTGTTCTTCGACGGGGCACAGGCGCGTGCGGAGCATGTCGTCGGGGCCGTGGGGGGAGGCTGGCGGGTCGCGATGAGCCTCCTCGGGTTCGAGCGCGGGGTGTCGACGCTCGCCCAGCAGATCGGGTTCGCCGAGGAGTTGGGGCGCGTGGTCCGTACGGCCGTGGAGACGGGCGCGGCCGACGACCCCGTCGTACGCGACCGGCTGGTGCGGCTGTGGGCCGAGCTGCGGACCATGCGGTGGAACGCGCTGCGGACCCTGGGCGGTTCCGGCGGGCCGGGGGCGCCCAGTGTGGCCAAGCTGCTGTGGGCGGGCTGGCATCAGCGGCTCGGGGAGGCCGCGGTGCAGGTGCGGGGCGCGGCGGCGAGCGCGGGCCCGTCGGACTGGACGCCCGGGAAGCCGTACGAACTCGACGACGCGCAGCACCTGTTCCTGTTCTCCCGGGCCGACACGATCTACGGCGGCTCGGACCAGATCCAGCGCACGATCATCGCCGAGCGCGTGCTCGGCCTGCCAAGAGAGCGCAAGGGGGTCGTCTGATGCGAGGCGTGCTGTTCGACGGGAAGCGGGCGGAGGTCGTCGACGATCTCGACGTACGCGATCCGGGACCCGGCGAGGTGCTCGTGGCGATCTCGGCGGCCGGGCTGTGCCACAGCGATCTGTCGGTGGTCGACGGGACGATCCCCTTCCCGGCGCCGGTCGTCCTCGGCCATGAGGGCGCGGGCGTGGTGGAGGCGGTCGGGGCCGGGGTCAGCCATGTCGTCCCCGGCGACCATGTGGCCCTCTCCACCCTGGCGAGCTGCGGGACCTGCGCCGAGTGCGACCGGGGGCGGCCGACGATGTGCCGGCAGGCGATCGGGCGGCCGCTGAAGCCGTTCACGCGCGCGGGGCAGGCCGTGTACCAGTTCGCCTCCAACTCCGCCTTCGCCGAGCGGACGGTCGTCAGGGCTGTCCAGGCGGTGCGGATACCGAAGGACATCCCGCTGCCGTCCGCGGCACTGATCGGGTGCGGGGTGCTGACCGGGGTGGGCGCCGTCCTCAACCGCGCGCGGGTCGGGTACGGCGAGAGCGTCGTCGTCATCGGGACGGGCGGCGTCGGGCTCAACGTTTTGCAGGGCGCGCGGATCGCGGGCGCGCTGCGGATCGTCGCCGTCGACGCCAACCCGGCGAAGGAGGCGGTGGCCCGGCTTTTCGGGGCGACCGACTTCCTGACCTCCACGGAGGGCGTGCGGGACGTGCTGCCGACGGGCGCGGACCATGTCTTCGAGTGCGTGGGGCGGGTGGAGCTGATCCGGGCGGCCGTCGACCTGCTGGACCGGCACGGGCAGGCGGTGCTGCTGGGAGTGCCGCCGGCGACGGCCGAGGCGTCCTTCCTGGTTTCCTCCCTCTTCCTGGACAAGTCCATCCTGGGCTGCCGCTACGGCGCCTCCCGCCCCCAGCGGGACATCGCCCTGTACGCCGGCCTGTACCGCGAGGGCCGGCTGCTCCTCGACGAACTCATCACGCGGACCTACCCGGTCGAGGACTTCGAGAAGGCGACTGCGGACGCGGAGGCGGGGCGGGTGGCGCGGGGGGTGCTCACGTTCTAGAGAGGCGCCGGTTCCGGCTGGTTCAGCTCTGCGCGGTTCGGACGCGGTTGGTCACGGTGAGGCTCAGCAGCGCCTCGACCGTGGAGAAGGAGCCGAGGCGCAGGCTCCAGGAACCGATCGAGGACGCCGCGATGTCGGCGAAGGCCGGCATCCGAAGCAGTGCGGTACTCAGGGCGAATCCGACCACGACTGCGACGACCAGGGCCCATGTCGGAGGTTCGTGGATGACCGACACCACGACGCCTGCGATGGCCACGACGGCACAGAGCGCGACAACCAGGGTGAGATACATACCCTCAGTGTTCCGGCGGACGGTGGCGGTCCCATCCTCTCGGGGAACGAACCCCGTCTGTATCTCTGGGTAGAGATCTCTGGGTTGAGATTCCTGGGTTGAGATCTCTGAGAACAGACCAGCCTGCCCAACGACCAGATCGCCCGTGAGGCCGGATCGGCACCGCCCAGTGATGAGTCGGCCCCTGTGGGGATCTCCTGTGTCATGTCGGAGAGCGCCCGAGACGGGCGCACACTACGTGGTCAGGCCGCCAAGGCACGGACAAGCATCGTGCCCACGGCCCTGCCCTCTGGCGGGTCGATCAGAGACACGCACACGTCAGAGAAGCCGTGCCCCTTCAGAATGCGACCCCACACATCCGGGGTGCGGTCGTGCCGCAGTCCGGCTTTGGCAGGCTTGGGCCCCTGACTGCCTGCAGGCAAATGCGAGAAGGCCAGGATGCCGCCCGGCGCCATACGCAGGCGGATCAGCGGGAGCAGGGCATCCGGATCGACGAACCACACGGCACCAAAGATCGAGAGCACGACATCAAATGTTTCGTCCGTCTCGTTCAGGAACGCCGTCGCCTCCGCCGTACGGAACTCAAGGCCCGGCAGATCGCCCCAGCGCTCCCGCGCGACCGTCTCGCGGGCGGGGGCGATGTCCACCCCTTGGCCTGTCGCGCCAAGCGTCACGAGGTGCGCGAGGTTACTACCGCTCCCCGAGCCGAGTTCCAGCACCCGGCGTCCGGCCACGGGACCCAGAACGCTCTCGTTCGGCCCGTGATCGGCGTACTGAGTCCAGTTCAGCCAGGTCGTCTCACCCTTGGCGTTCACGGTCCTGCGTGGCTTGCTCCCGACCGCGTACCTGTCCCAGGACTCAGCCAATGACATGCGGTGATCCTTTCCGGCAAGTGGGGCCCACCCCCAACGTACGGGGGTAGGCCCCAACTCACGTGCTGCTCACTACTACTTGGGCGAGTCGTGACACCCGGCGTGGCACTGGTTGCAGTCGGCCGCGGCCTCCATGCCCCACAGGTCCGCGTCGATGTCGAACCCGGCCGCCTTCATGGCCTTGATCGTCTGCTCCAGAACGAGCGGGCCGCCGGTCTTGAGGTCGTGGCCGTCCAGCGTCGCCTTTTCGTCGCTGACGCACTGGACACCAACCGCCGTCCCTGGAAGTTCCGGCACGTGGTGGATGTACCGGCCGAAGTGCCGGTTGGTGAAGTGGTGGTACGGGATCGAGTCGAGCATGAACGAGTGCCATGCCTCGTCCACCTGCCTGGACGGGCCCAGGAGAAGGTCCGGGTTCTCGCCGCACGTGACCAGGTAGGCGATGGCCTGCCCGAACTTGGCCTCTGCCAGTTCGCGTGTGTTCTCCGGGTTGCGGAGGAGGAGGGCTACCTCCCGCTCCCACACGTCCGGCGTGACGTACGCCTTCGGGTCACGGATGACTACTGCCGTGCTCAGAGGGCGGTATGTGACGTAGTGCCGCGTTTGTTGTCGCTGGAACGTGTGGCACAGGCGTATCGGGGCTGATCGGGGAGTCCTGCCGTGCT
>NZ_JBLRVZ010000083.1:0-18642 GCF_048159505.1 Streptomyces sp. T028 | reverse complement strand
GCTCGGCGGCGACCCGCCGTCCCTCCCGCTTGGGGAGGTGGTGCAGGTCGGCCATGAGCCACATGTTCTCCTCGCCGGTGATCAGGCCGTCGACCGCGGAGAACTGTCCGGTGACCCCGATCGCGGCGCGTACCGCCTGCGGGGCGGCGGCGAGGTCGTGGCCGCCGACGCGGATGTCGCCGGCGTCGGCGGTGATGAGGGTGGAGAGGATCTTGACGGCGGTGGTCTTGCCGGCGCCGTTCGGGCCGAGCAGGGAGAAGATCGTGCCGGCGGGCACGTGCAGGTCGATGCCGTCGAGGACCAGCTTGTCCCCGAAGGACTTCCGCAGCCCCGTGGCCGCGATGGCGGAGGTGTGGGTCGTTGTCGTCATGCCCCGGAGTCTGCGGGGCGCCGCGTTCAACGAGCTTTCAGCGCGGTTTCACTGACCACGGCCAACCGGCAAGGCGGTGAAACGCGCTGGTCAGCGCACCATCTGCGCCATCTACGTGATCTGCGCGATCTGCGCGATCTGCGCGACCTCACGCCGCCGCGTCGTACGCGGCCCGCAACCGGACGCCGCCGGTCCGCGGCCGCGGGGCGCGCTCCGCGAACACGGACAGGCGCAGTACGAGATAGCGGCCGATCCCGACGAGCGCGGTGGCCGACAGATACACCGTCTGCTGCAGGACGAGTCCGGCGCCGGGGCGGAGCGCGGCGAGCGCGCCGACCGCGGCGGACGTGACCAGCCAGCCGACGGCCATGGTGGCCGCGCTCTTGAGATGGCCGGCCAGACCGGGCCGTCCGTGGCCGAACGAGACCCGGGCATGCAGCTCGGTGGCGGCCACGGTGGAGGCGATGGTGGTCAGCACGTTCGCCGCCATCCACGGTATCCACTGCGACAGCAGGACCAGGGCCGCCGAGGCCGCCAGGGTCACCCCGCTGCCGAGCCCGGCGAAGCGTACGAAGGCCGCCGCGTGACGGCGGATCAGTCGCAGGCCGTTCATGGTGATCCCCTCCCGAACCGCTGCCCCCCGCGGGGCCGTCGTCGTCATGCCCGAGAGCGTGACCGACCCGTCGTTCAGCGCCGTTTCAGAGCGTTTTCAGGGGTGTCGGCGGTGGTGAAACCGGAGTTGGGGATGCCCGGAGAACGGTTCGGGCGTCGGGCCCCTTCCCGGGTCAGGCCAGACCGAACTTCTCGGCGTGCACCTGACGTGCGGGGACCCGCAGGTCCCGTAGGCCGGCGAGCACGGCCCTGGTCATGGCGGGCGGGCCGCAGACGTACACGTCGCGTTCGGTGATGTCGGGGACCAGCCGGTGCAGGCTGCCCGGGCCGAACGGCGGGGTGCCGCCCTCGCCGGTCCGGCCGGTGAGCAGGTGCAGCCGTCCGCCCCGTAGCGCGATCAGGTGGCGCACCTCGTTCAGCAGCACGGCGTCGGCCTCGCTGCGCACCCGGTACAGCACGACGACGTCGCCGGTCGCCTCCTCCTCCAGCATGGCCCGCACGGGCGTGATCCCCACCCCTCCGGCGATCAGCAGGGCGCCGGGCCGGGTCCGGTGCAGCGAGGTGAACGCCCCGTACGGTCCCTCGACGAAGGCGCGGCTGCCGACCGGGACGTTCCGCAGGCCGGCGCTGGTGGTGCCCGCCGCCTTCGCCGTGAGGCGCAGGCCCAGTCCGCCCGGCGCCGCCGACAGGGAGAAGGGGTTGGCCAGCCACCAGTGGTTGTGCCCGGGGAACCGCCAGATGCAGAACTGCCCCGCGCTGGCCGGGAGTTTGTCGAGGTGCCGGCCGGTGACGTACACGGAGACCACGTTGTCCGACTCCGGTACCACCGCCGCGACGCGGAACCGGTGGTAGGCGTTGCGCCACAGCGGCATGGCGACACGCCCGGTCAGCAGGGCGCCGAAGGCGAACAGCCACAGGATCCACCAGTAGGCCGTGGCGAACGCGGAGGACGTGAACGTCGTGGTCTCCTGCAGCTGGTGGACGAACGACAGGCCCAGGGCCACGTAGAGCAGCAGGTGCAGACCGTGCCAGACCTCGTACCGCAGTCGCCGCCGCAGGGGCCGGGTGGAGATCGCGGCGATCACGACGATGACGGCCGCGGCGAGCATGCCCAGCAGGGAGGCCGGCACCCCGCTCAGCGCGACGAACGTCCTCCCCATGGACGCGTCGTCGAGGTTCGCATAGCCGAGCACCACCAGCGTGGCGTGGGTGAGGACGGTCCACAGCAGCAGGAAGCCGACCCAGCGGTGCCACACCGTGAGCCGGTCCATCCCGATGCGGCGGTCCAGCCACGGCAGCCGGGCCACCAGCAGCAGTTGGAACAGCATCAGCAGGGCCGCGTGCAGTCCGAAGAACTTGGCGCCCGTGAGCACCGAGTTCTTGCCCGAACCGGCGCCGAGGAACAGCGCCTCGACGATCACCGCGTTGACGACGACGAACGTCCACATCGCCCAACGCGCCGCGTCCACCGGAGGCACAGTGCCTCCGCGCACCGGATTA
This sequence comes from Streptomyces sp. T028, assembly GCF_048159505.1. NCBI lineage: Bacteria > Bacillati > Actinomycetota > Actinomycetes > Kitasatosporales > Streptomycetaceae > Streptomyces > Streptomyces sp. T028. Next base: position 16,160 of record NZ_JBLRVZ010000083.1, on the reverse strand, counting down.
CTCGCCATCGCCATGCTCTCCCCCACATCCCCCGGGGCCACCGCACTCGCGGCCCGTATGCACTGGCCCGATGAAGATCGAGTATTTCGTCCGGATACGCACCCGACCGGACAAGCATACGGAGCGTGGGCCCGATCCGTTCATGCCGGAACCGTCTGGAGCAGTGCGCCGGTCACGAGCCGCTCAGCGGGCGGCGTCTGTGTCAGAAGCTGGAGAGCGCGTCCAGCAGGTCCTGGAGCAGGGCATCGTCGAGAGGTGTGCGGTGGGCGAGTTTGTTGCGTGCCCACCGGAGCGTGCGCAGTCGGCGGAACTGACCCTCGGTGAGGTCGATGTCCCGGTGCACCGCCGCGTCGTAGAGCTCGCCCAGTTCCATGGACGCGAGGTCCGGCGCCGAGCCGTTGGCGTCGCGCAGGGACTGCCGGACGTAGGTGTCGACGAGTCGTGCGACGCCGCGTACCGCGATGCGCGGGAGCAGCTCGACGAAGCCGAGGCGGGCGTCGTCGATCAACGGCAGCAGCACGCGGTTCTGGGCCTGCCACACCAGCTTGTCGAGTTCCGGGGCGCCGTGTGCCGCGGCTCCGGAACGGGGGCTGCGGCGAATCTGCCCCTCCCAGCTGTCGACCAGTCCGGCCGACCATGCCTCGCGCAGCCCTTGTTCGGGGAACGGCGCGTATGCCGCGCCGGATGTCGCGCGAGCGTGGGCGCCTTGTGCCGCGGGGAGGGCACGGCACTCACGCAGAGCGGAAGCCAGGTCCTTGACCTTGCCGCTCCAGGTGTCGGCCAGCTGCACGGCGAGTCCCAGATCGGGACCGGCCACCTGGACGACCGTCTCGCAGCGCAGGGCGTGCCGGATGAGTTTGCCGGGCGTCATGCGGTCGTGGGCATGCCCGACGCCCACGTGGGGAATGGCGTCGGCGACCACCGTGGCCGTGTCGAGGTGACTCCAGACGCCCCACCACCAGTGTGGTCTCGACACCGTTCCGTCGAGGAGCCCCACGGTGTCCGCCTCCAGGTCCTGCAGACGAGAGGCCACGAGGAGCCGCGGACGGTCGCCCGGTTTGAGGCCGGCCTCCTTCACAGCGGCCTGGAAACGACGTATCAGCCGGGAGACGGCGAGCGGATCCGACTCGGTCCACGCGCGGACGACGAGCACGGGCGCACGGCGGTCCGGGTCGGCGACCAGCTCCGAGACCAGGTCTCCGCGCAGATTGAGACTGTCGGCAAGGCGCACGGCGATGTCGCTGTCCGGGCTGTCGCAGGACCGGGCGGTGGCGGCTGCCGCGAGGGGCCGGGCCTCGGACGGGCCGGAGCCCCCGGCCTGTCCGGAGAGGCCGAAGGGGTCCCAGTCGCCGAAGCCGTCGTCGATGTCGAAGCCGTCGTCGATCTCGAAGCCATCGTTGATCTCGAAGCCGTCGTTGATCTCGAAGCCGTCGTCGATGTCGAAGGCGTCCTCGGAGGTCCCGGGGACAGGCGCGTCCTCGGTGTCGAGCGCATCCCACTGGTCCCGCGCGTGCGGCGTGGCCGTTCTCGGCGCGGTTCGCGGGCGCGTCTCCTTGCGCGGGACGTCCACGACGTGGTCGAGGCGATGGATCACCGCCTCCAGGGCGCGGTCGGCGCGATCCGACTCCACCTCGGCGTCCGCGAACAGCCAGACGCAGGTGAGCCCGGAGCGCAGGTCCGCGAGGACCCGCGCACAGTGGCGTCGCGCGCCCGGCAGGTGCAGGACGGCCTCCGGGGACAGGGCCCCGGCCGGGCCGATGAGCTCGGTCACAACGACCCGTCCTGCAGCCTCGCCACGGTCCGCAGCGCACGGAAGGTGACGCTGTCGACGGTGAGGACCTCACCGTCGTCGTCGAGGACGCCGAGCGCCTCCAGATCCGTCAGCAGCGCCTCGGCCTCGTCCAGGTCGTCGTCGAGCACGACGGCGAGGTCCTGGGGGACGGCATGGGCCTTGCCCTGGCGGTGTTCCTCCAGGCTGAACATGTCGGCCCAGGCGGCCATCTGCCGCACACGGCGTTCGGAGAGCCCGACCCTTTGCAGGTGGTCGGTGGCGTGACCGGGGTTGTCCATGCGCACCCGCATCGCCTCGAAGAGATCCTCCCGGGGGGCGCCCTGGATGTACCGGGCGATGGTCTGCTCGACGACGGCGGGCCAGCCGCCGGTCGCCTCGATCAGGTTGTGCCGCTCCTGCGCCGAGACGAACGGCTGCTCCGGCCACGCGCGGAGACTGGTGGTGTTCCAGCGCCGGGGCTGTACCCGGAACACGTCCGGGAGACGCAGGCCGGACGCGGTCAGCGGGTCGACGACGGCCAGCGTGCGCCGGCGCGGGATCTCCTTCCCGTCCTCCTCCGGCACCGAGGCGTACTTGGCGAGTCGTTCGACCGCGTCCCGGACCTCCGCCGAGGGGATGTCGCGCAGGTCGGCGAAGAGCAGGTGCGGCGTGTGCTCGCGAGCCCACTTGGTGACGGTCTGGGTCAGCTCCGCCGTCGACACCGACACGAACTGACGGCCCTCTCCGGCGTGCTGCTTCGCGGCCTTGTCCAGGTATCCGGCGCCGAGTGCCGTCGTGGCCGTGATCATCGTGACGCGCCGGGAGAGCGCGTCGTGCCACTGCTCGTCGGTCAGCGGGCTCATCCGCATGACCTGACGGCGGTCGACGCCGATGGACCGGCGGGCCACGCGCGGGTTGTAGTCGTACTTCTGTGTGAACTCGCTGGTGCGCAGCTCCGCGTCGAGTTCGTCGCGGGTGCCGAGCATGTTGACGATGTTCGGGCTGCGCATGACGAAGCTGTTGCTGCGTCCCTGGAGCGGGAGGACCAGACCGAGGCCCTCCATCTCCATCAGGTCGGTGCGGACCTCGTCCACGCCGTTCTGCTCCGGGAAGCCGTCCGGCCATACGCCGTGCGCCTGTTCCTGCAGCACCTGGGGCGTGTACCCGCGGGCATAGCCGTCCGTGAGGCTGCGCAGGGCCAGGATCAGCGTCAGCACGCGGTACCGGTCCTCCAGGTCGATGGTCAGCCGGAGCCGGTCGCGGATCTTGTCGCGGATGCCTCCGGAAGCGACGACCTTCTGTACGTCGGCAGCGGTGATCCGGGGACGTCCGCCGTCCGGGGAGAGGGCGCGGCTCTGCATCTCCTCGACCAGTCCCTCGCAGACGATCTGCACGAGGTTGGCCTGGTTGTTGGTCAGGGCCAGGATGCGCCAGACAAGGTCCGGGTTCTCGAAGAACAGCCCGACCGCGGCCAGCGGTTCGATGACCAGGTCGACCGCGGCCTTCGGGCGCAGCGGGCCGACCAGGACCGGCTCGCCGCCGTGTCCGGTGATGGAGTTGGTCAGCCGGTTGTACCGCTGCACCTGGTGCAGACCCGCGAACACGATCTTGAAGCGGCGTTCGGTGTCGGCCATCAGCTGCATCAGGCCGGCGAGGGTCCGGAAGGTCGACTGCGCTCCGGCGGTGTCGACGGGGCGGGCGTCCGCGTTGAGGAAGGCGTCCGCCTCGTCGGCGAGGAAGAGGACGCGCCGCTCCGAGTCCTCGTCCAGCCAGTGTCTGATCCGGGCGGCGACGGTGGCCGGAGCGGCGTTCCCCGACGTGCTGTTGTCGAGCACCCCCACGACCTTCAGTTGCTCGGCCAGCACGTTCCAGATCTCGTTCGGGAGCCGGCTGAGCCCGATCTCGGCGATGCGGAGGTCCGTGTAGACCGCGACCTGTTTGCCGCCGTGCCCCGCCTGGAAGCTGTCCGCCACCTGCCGGAGCAGGGAGGACTTGCCCAACTGCCGTCCGCCGTAGAGGAAGAGGCCGCCCTCCCGGGCCATGATCGCGCTCTTCTCGTCGTCGCGGCCCTTGAAGACCTCGGCGGAGACCTGCCCGGCCTGGAAGGGCTCGTACGGCCGGTACGCGGCCCACGGCAGCGTCACGCGCTGCACCGCGCGGAAGGAGCGGGCCTCGCCCGCGGCGATCCAGCCGAACACGGCCGGGTCGACGACGATGGCCTGCTGCGGCTTCTGGTACGAGACCTGGGCGAGGCGCCGGCGTCCACCGATGCCGAGCGGCTGCAGGTAGAGGATGATGTTGGCGCCGAGCGCGGCCTCGGGCAGGTGACGCAGCAGGGCGTCGGGACCGAGCTCCTCGTTCGCGACGACGAGGACCCGGTAGACACCACCGGCGCGGGACCCGAGCCGCGACACGTAGCCGGGGACGTTGTCGCTGATCTCGGCGGTGATCGAGAGCGTCATCACCTGCCAGTCCTTGCGGTCCTGGTCCCCGAGCCGGACCCGGCCCTTGATGCTCAGGCCGAGCATGCGCAGCACGCTGGGGACGTGCTTCTGGAAGGAGTTGCGGCGCTCGTTCGGCCGCCCGAGCGAGTCCCAGGCCTCCAGGGCCACCCTGACCGCGTCGGTCTCCGCCTGCCGGGAGCGCGCGCGTGCGTAGTGGTCGAACCACCAGCGCGCGCTGACTCCCGTGCTGCTGGCCTTGGGGGCGTCCGGGTGCCGCACGCCCTCCAGGAAGGCCGCCATCTCCGCGCCGGTCTCGGCGGCCTGTTCCGGAATGCTTTCGCCCTTGCGGGCGAAGGAGAGCAGCTCCTCGGCGGTGGCGACGTCCCCACGGTCGATCAGACCGCTGATCCGGGCGACGTCCACCTCCCCCAGGTTCAGCCCGGCCAGTTGTTCGCGCAGTTGGTCGGTCTTCTCCGACACCCTGGTGCGCAGCTGGGCGACCACGTCCCGCACCTGCTCCAGCCGCCGGCGGAACCGCAGGTCGTTGTCCGAGTTCTCGAGATCGAGCAGCTGGGCCGCCAGGTGGCTCTCCTGCCCGGGGGTGAGCAGGTTCTGCAGGCGTACCTGGGCGAACAGGTCGGCGGCCTCACGCAGGGCCGCGCCGGCCCGGACACGCCACTCGGCCTCGGCGTCGTCGAGCCGACGGCGCAACGCGTCCGCCTGGCCCGCTTCCGGCGTGGAGACGGCCCGGAGCCTGCCCGTCTCCACGAGCTCGACAAGCCGCCCTGCGAGGTGCAGGTCACCGCGGTCGAGGTGGGCGGCGAACGCCTTCTGCGTGTCGGCCGGATCCGTGAGCTCCCGCAGGGCGTCCAGGGTGTCCGGCGCGGACAGGTCCGGTACGTCCTGACCCGCGTCCGTCGTGGTCCAGGTCAGGCCGGGCAGGAGGAGCAGCGAGTCGGTGCTGGGCAGCCCACGCGCGGGCCCCGGCGGGACCGGGGAGGGGCCGGTTTCGATCCAGTTGAGCAGCGACCGCACCGCTTCGCCGCCGGGGCCGGGCAGCGGTGCCGCCCGCCGCGCCGCCCGGACCGCGTCCGCCAACTCGCTGCGGAGCCGTCGGCTGTCACCGCGCGGCGGCATCTCGGCGACCTGCACCGCCTCACGCAGCAGCATCGTCACCTCTCCGATGCGCTCGCGCAGTTGGTCCAGAGCCGTAGAGATGATCTTGGTCTTGCGCTGGTTGGGGGAACTGACCCGGCGCGTCGTGTCCCTGATGATCCGATCGACGGAGTCGTCTTCCCCGTAGGTGTTCTCAAGGTCCTGGCGCAGTTGTGCGGGGGTCGCTCCGCCCACCGACCATGCCGTGATCAGGTTGAGCGTGTGCCCGAGTTCCGCGTCGTCCTTGAGCAGGGTCTGGAGCACCCGCGAGGCGAGCTGGTAGACGATCTTGCTGGTCGTCAGGCGGCGTTTGAGGGCCTCCGCCCGGTCACCCAGGTCCATCGGATCGACGGTGACGTCCTCCCCGAGGCCGAACTCCTCGCCCGGCTGGAGCGACACCCCCCTGCGGGTCTCCTGGGCCAGCGTCCGGAACAGCTCGTTCCAGACCTCGGGCAGGCCGGGCAGCTGGACGAAGTCGTTGACGATCGGCAGCGCCCAGCCGGCCTGCAGACCGCTGCGTACGGCGGCGGCCAGGGCGATGAGGTATCCGTCCCGGTCCTCCGCCGTCGGCAGCGGGCCGCACTCCTCCTCGACGTTGAGCTGCAGCGTCATCGCCGTCTGCTGACCGGGTGCCAGCCCGAACGCCGACGCGGCGAAGGCGAGGGACTGGCACCGCTCCACCCTCTCCCCGGCGGCCCGGCTCAGCCAGTAGGCCTCGGTCAGCCTGCCCTCGGCGATCAGCCTCTCCATCGGGGAGGGGTGATCGCCCGTCCGGGTCCAGATGTCGGTCGACCCGACGGTCGCGGCCGCCCCGGCGGTGTCGGCGGCCTCCCGCTCGCCCTCGTCCGGCGTCTGCTGCGAGACGTCCGGCGGGAGAGCCGCCTGCGGTGCCACCGGCGGCGTCACCAGCGGCGCCACCGGCTGCCGTGCCGCGGTACGCGGTTGCGGAAGGACGGCGGCGGCCTGTCCCACATATCCCGCCTGCCCCGCCTGCCCCGCCCGTCCCGCCTGCCCCGCCTGCCCCGCCTGTCCCGCCTGCCCCGTCTGCCCCGTCCGTCCCGGGCGGTTCTCCGGCCCGTCAACGGTCCGCGGGACCGGGGCCGCCGAACGGGGTGCCGCGAGCGGCGCCTCCTCGGGTTCGGTTGCGCTGGCGTCCGCCGCGGGCTCCGACTCCTCTCGGTCCGAGCCCGGCTCCTCTCGGTCCGAGCCCGGCTCCTCTGCGTCCAAGCCCGGCTCCTCGGGAACCGGCGACTCGGCGACGACCGTGAGCGGCTCGGGCTTCCGGGCGGGGGCTTCTCGCTGCGGTGCCTCCTCCTCGGCGGCGGCGGCGTGTACGGTGCGCACGCCCGCCTCGGGAAGCGTCTCCTCGCCCGGCGTGCTGTCCGCCGCCCCGCCCGTCGTGTCCGGCGCGGGGCACATCTCCTCGGTGACCGGGTCGGTCGGCCGGGACCCGGACGGAGGCCCGTCGACCGACCGGAGCTCTTCGAGCCGGGTGTCGATAGCGGCGACCGCCGCCCGCAGCCCGCTGAGCACACCTGGATTGCTCGTCCCGGCAAGCATCGTGACGAGCCGCGCGCGATCGTCCACGGCCGTGTCGATCTCCGCACGGATCCTCGCCGCGTGAACGTCCGCCAGGATCCGGTCGAGATCGTCATGGGTCTGCGCATCCGTCCAGCGGGCGCCGCCGCCGAGGCCGAGAGCCAACTCGGCTGTCTCGGCTCGCCGGCCGAACCAGGCGTCCACAGCTGCGGGCACGTGGGCGTCCCTCGTGCCCAGGCCCCTGCGGATGTCCGTCGCGAGGCTCTCCAGCCGGTCCGCCAGCGCCTCCCCCTCCCTGCGCAGCCGGTGCGCGGCGGCTACGAGCTGCTCGGCGAGGTCGTCGGGCACCGGGTTCTCCCTGTCGGCGAGTTGGGATCGCGTGCTGTGCCGGACCTCTTGTGAGGCCGGGGCCGTGCTGTTCGGACGTGTCCCCGCCTTGGCGGAGCGCCTGCGGGTCTTCGGAGGGTCGGGCCACGGTGCCGGGGTGGCGGCGGCCTGCCAGAGGATGTCCCAGTGCTCCAGGACGCGCCGGCCCTCGGGTGGGTTCTCGTCGGTGAGCGCGTACCAGTGGAGAGTCAGGCATGCGAGCGACGGCGGCAGAGCCGTGAACGTCGACTTCAGTCCCTCGGCATCGGCGTGGGGCAGGCCCTGTCCGGCGAAGCCGTGCTGACGAGCCATCTTGTCGGCCACCTCGCGGCCGACCTCGGCGATGTGCAGGAGCAGGTCCGCGGGAGCCCTGGCGACCCAGGAACGCATGCCCGAGGAGGTCGAGCGAGCCTGTGATGTCGGCTCGCTCCGGTATCCGAAGCCGTGGCCGTGGACGACCGCGAGGAAGGCCAGCAGGTGTTGCACGGATTCTGACGGCTGGCTGGAGAGCCAACGGCGGAGTTCGTGGGCTGGCGACACGCGACATATCCTCACACGTTCTTCGTGTGAACACATCGTGTGAGCAAGGAAATTGACATGATGTCCGGCCCGCGACAGCGAACCGTCACGTGCTGTGCTCCGCTCATGGTAAGGAAGGCGTGAGCTGTACGGTTCGCCGCCGGCCGCGACTTCAGTCGGTCATGGCCTCGCGGACGAGGGCCGTGTCGACGAACTGTTCGAAGCGGACGATCAGGCCGCCGCGGACCACGAAGTGGTGGGCCACGCGGACGTCGATCGGCTTGCGGGTGGCCTTGTTGGTCGCGCTGTAGCGGGCGAGGACGACGACGTTCTCGCCGTCGACGACGTAGGTGTCGTCGTGGGCGGTCCAGCCGTCCCAGTCCTGGCCGAGCTTCTCCATGACGTTGGCGGTGACGCGGTCGGGGGTGCGGTAGGTGCCGGCGAGGGGGAAGCCGGCCATCTCGGTCCACTCGACGTCCGGGGCGAGGGTGGCGCGCAGGGCCGCCAGGTCACCCGCCGCCGAGGCCAGGTACTGGCGTCGTACGACGTCGGCGGGGGCGGTGGAGGTGGCGAAGGAGGCGGTGGAGGCGGCGAAGGGGGCGGTGGAGGCGGCGGAGTCGCTCATGTCAGCCCCACTTCATCTCGCCCTTGGCGACCTTCGCGCCGATCTGCGCGGCGATCAGCATGCCGTTGTCCGGGTAACGCGCGACGAGCGCCGCGGTGAGCGCGGCGCCGTCGGCCGCCTTGGCGAGTTCCTCCTCGAAGGCGAGCAGGTAGTCGCGGGTGGCGGTGATGGCGGAGGCGTCGGCCGCGGTGCCGGGCAGACGGTGGCCGGGGACGACCAACTCCGGCTGCAGGGCGGCCATCTCCTCCAGCAGGTCGGTCCAGGCGGCGCGGTCGCCGGAGGTGGGGGTGTCGGCGACCCAGACGTGCTCCTGCTGGAAGAGGAGGACGCCGCCGAGGAGGGCGCGGTGCTCGGCCTGCCACAGGTAGTGGCGGTCGGGGAGACCGGCCGGGCCGCCTCCATCCGGTCCACCAGGCGGGTGGCGCCGCCCGTGGTGAGCACCTGCTCCTGCGCCACGGCCCGCATCGACAGACCCGGCTCACCGGCCCGCCCGAGGATCAGCAGCACCTCGAACATCAGATGGGTGATGCCGCACTCCTGCTCCAGCGAGCGCCCCAGGATGTACTCCAGCCGGTTCGCCGCACCCTGCAGCCGCCCGAACGCCAGCACCAGCGCGTTGTTCGCGGCCTCCCCCGGCGAGGAGATCTCCTCCACCCGCTCGTCCACGCCCTCGCCGCCCTTCTCGTCTCCTCGCGATCCCGTCGGACCGATCATGCCCCGACCGGGCGGGGGCCGGCGCTTTCGTAGTACGTCGTCCGGGCCCGGCGCACCGCGTCGAGGGCGGGGCCGGCTTCCGCGCCGTCGACGTTGAGCGGGGGACGCAGCCGGGCGATCAACTCGCCCTCCACCTCGCGGGGATCGGGGAGTTCGGTCCAGGTGAGGGTGAGGTGCTCGTGCATCCAGGCGGTGAGACGCTCCTCGTCCTCCGGGACCAGGACGACCCGGTCGGTCCAGGTCGTCCGGTAGGCCTCGGTGGGCAGGAGAAGCCCGGCGAGCGTCCGGCGCAGGGTGGAACTCCCGGAACGCCTCAGGTGGTTGGAGGTGATCCGGCTCCGGAGGCGGGTCGCCTTGCCGAGGTAGAGCAGCCGGCGGCCGGGGTCCGTGGCATTCGCCGGGCCGGAGAACACCGGCAGCACACTCGGCTCCGCCCACCACGCGTACAGGCCCGCGGTACGCGGCAGTTCGGCCGCCGCCTCGGAGAGGGGGCGGGGTGAGGTGAACAGGGCCGCGGCGGCCTGTCGCACGGCGGTCTCGTCCGCCTCCTCCCTTTCGGATGTCGCGGCTGTCGCGGCTGTCTCGGCTGTCTCGGCTCTCTCGTCAGGCATGACCGCAGGATAGAAGCCCCGGAGGCCGCAGCGGGGGCAGGTCTCCACCAGGTTCCGTCGGGACATGCGGCCGGGTCCGGCGGGTCGCCGCAACCGTGTTGCCGGGGCACCGAGTTGCCCGCGCGGGCAGGGGCCTCGGGCGTGGGCGGTCGCTCGCCCGGTCCCCGGCGTAGCCTGTGGCGCATGGTGCGCCGCTTGCAGGGTCAGCCGTGGGTACAGCCGGCGTACGACGTCGGGCTCGCGGTGCTGGTGGTCTACTCGGCCATTTCCTCCTCCCCCGACGATGTTCACCTGTTCATCAGCGTGATGATGGCGCTGGCGCTGCTGTGGCGCCGGCGCCGGCCGACGGCGGTGATGGGGGCCGTCACGGGGCTCGCGCTGCTCCAGTTCGCGCTGGGGGGCGGGCCGATGCCGTACGACGGGGCGCTGCTCATCGCGATGGTGTCCGTGGTCACGCACGTCCGCTCGATGCGGCACGTCTACGCGGCGGGCGCGATCGTGCTGGTGGGCGTGTTCGTGACGTTCGGCGGGCTGCTGCCGTTCGGCGACGAGGAGGGCGAGGGACTCGGCGACATCGTCGCGATCGCCGGTGTCTGCGCGGCCGTGTGGCTGACCGCCCTGGTGCTGCGGACCCGGCGGCTGTACGTGGCCAGCCTGGAGGCCCGGGCCGCGACCGCCGAGCGGGAACGGGAGCATCTGGTGCGGCTCGCGGCGGCCGAGGAGCGCGCGGAGATCGCCCGGGAGCTGCACGACGTGGTGGCGCACAGTCTGGCGGTGATGATCCTCCAGGCCGACGGCGCCGGATACGCCCTCAAGTCCGATCCCGACAGGGCCGGTACGGCGCTCAAGGCGATCGCCGACACCGGGCGGGACGCGCTGGAGGACATGCATCGGATCGTGCGGGTGCTGCGCACCGGCCGTGCTGCGGCCGGGGAGACCGAATCCGGTCGGCTGCGCGTCTCGCTGGACGACCTCGAGACGGTCGCCGAACGGGCCCGCGCGGCGGGTCTGAAGGTGGAACTGGACGTCGACGGCGAGCGGAGCGGGCTGTCCACGGCGGACGAGCTGACCGTGCTGCGGGTCGTCCAGGAGAGTCTGACCAATGTGCTGCGACACGCCGGGCCGGGCGCCCAGGTGGCGATCTCGCTGCGGTTCGACGGGGACGCCGTACGGATCGGCGTGGTCGACGACGGGGCCGGCAGGCTGGCCGGCCCGCGGGGCACCGTGGACCGGGGCAGCGGCGGCAACGGGCTCGTGGGCATGCGCGAGCGGCTGGAGGTGTCCGGCGGCACCTTCACGGCAGGGCCGCGCCTCGGCACGGGATGGCAGGTCGACGCGGTGCTTCCCCTGGCGGGGCACCTCAAGAAGACGACAGAACGAACAGGATGAGCGGGATGAGCGGGATGAGCGGGATGAGTGAGGCGAGCGGGGTGAGCGGGGTGATACGGGTGGTCGTCGTGGACGACCAGCCGCTGATCCGGGCGGGGTTCGCGATGGTGCTGGCCGCGCAGGACGACATCGAGGTCGTCGGCGAGGCGGAGAACGGCGCGGACGCCCTGGCGCTGCTGGCCCGTACCAGGGCCGACGTCGTCATCATGGACATCCGGATGCCGGTCATGGACGGCGTCGAGGCGACCACGCGGCTGAGCAGGCTGCCCGACGGGCCCCGGGTGCTGGTGCTCACCACCTTCGACACCGACGAGGACGCCTTCGCCGCGCTGCAGGCCGGGGCGAGCGGCTTCCTGCTGAAGAACACCCCGCCCGAGGAGGTCGTGTCGGCGATCCGGGTCGTGGCGGCCGGCGAGTCGGTGGTGGCCCCACGTGTCACCCGTCAGCTCCTGGACCGGTTCGCGGGCCGGCTCGCGCCCACGCCCCGGCACGACGAGCGGCTGGACCTGCTGACCGCGCGCGAACGCGAGGTGCTCCGCCTGGTCGCCGAGGGGCTGTCCAACAGTGAGATCGCCGACCGGCTGTTCATCGCGGAGGCGACCGTGAAGACCCATCTGGGCAAGATCGTCACCAAGCTGGACCTGCGGGACCGCGTGCAGGCCGTGATCTTCGCCTACGACGCCGGCCTCGTCAGCCCGGCCGGCTGACCCCGCCTCACCAGGCGTCATCGTGCGGGACTGCGACTGCGGTCGTAGTCCCGCCCTCTGACCCCGGTCGCATGACCGCCGTACGGACATCGAATTGCCGGCCGATGTGCCGAGCCGCCCGAACTTCGAGAATTTCCTCAGTACTTCGGATTCCCCGGAGAACTTCCCGGACATCTCTCGGAGGTCGTCATGTCTGCCGATTCCAACGCCACTGCCACCACCACCGCTGCCGCCGCTGCCACCGCTGCCACCGCTGCCACTGTCGCCACCAAGCGCCCCCGCCGGAAGAAGGCGATCGTCTTCGGTTCCCTCGCCCTCGCCCTCTCCGCCGTCATCGCGGGTTCCGCCGCGTACTGGTGGAACGAGCACAACAAGCTCAGCCAGGCCTCCAAGGCCGACTGCGCGCTGGCGCAGCGGATCGTGGACGACGCCCAGAACCTGCCGAGCGACAAGGCGGCCGTCGTCAAGTGGGAGCAGGACACGATGAAGATGCGCAGGGCGCAGATGAAGGACGGGTACCTCGGCTTCCGCGTCGCCCAGTACGAGATCTGGGCGGCGGACAAGGCGAAGGGCGTGGGGACTCCGCCGTCGGACCGGGAAGTGTCGAAGCTGTCCGACAAGGCCAACGCGCACTGCGCCGAGGCCCTCATGATGATCACCTTCCCCCCGCTCGCGAACTGACACCGGGCCGGGAAAGGGAATGCGGCTCATGGCCATGGCGCAGCGAACGCAAACAACCGCCCCCTCCGATGACGAGAACATCGCCGTCGCCGCGGATCTGGTGAAGACCTACCGTCAGGGCGAGACGGAGATCAGGGCCCTGGACCAGGTGACCGTCGGCCTCGCGCGGGCCCGGTTCACGGCGATCACGGGCCCGTCCGGCTCGGGCAAGTCGACGCTGATGCACTGTCTGGCCGGGCTCGACTCGGCCACCTCGGGCCGGGTGGTGCTCGACGGCACGGACCTCACCGGGCTGTCCGACCGGGCGCTGACCCGCGTACGGCGGGACAAGGTCGGCTTCGTCTTCCAGTCGTTCAACCTGCTGCCCCAGCTGACGGCGCTGGAGAACATCGCGCTGCCGGTCACCATGGCGGGCCGGCACCTGGACCGGGACCTCCTCGACCATCTCGTCGGGGTGCTCGGCATCGGCGACCGCATGTCCCACCGGCCCGCCGAGCTCTCCGGCGGACAGCAGCAGCGGGTGGCGCTGGCGCGGGCCCTGGTGGCCCGGCCCGCCGTGGTCTTCGCCGACGAGCCCACCGGCAACCTGGACTCGCGGTCCGGCACGGAGGTCCTGGAGTTCCTGCGCCGTTCCGTGCGCGACCTCGGCCAGACCGTGGTCATGGTGACGCACGACCCGCGGGCCGCCGCCTACGCCGACCGGGTCCTCGTCCTCGCCGACGGACGCCTCGCGGACGAACGCCTCGCCGACGGCCCCCTCGCCGAGGGCCCCCTCGCCGGCCGACGCCTCACCGGCGACGACGCCAAGTCCCCTCTGGGGAGGACCAGATGACGCCCTCCTGGCGTGCGACCGTCCTCGGTTCGCAGCTCGCCGAGCTCCTCCGCCGCCCCGGCCGACTGCTCACCACCGGACTGTCCGTCCTGGTCGCGGCCTTCGTCGTCTTCGCGACCGTCATGGCCCAGCAGATCACGGTGAACACCACCCTCGACCGCTTCCGCGGCACCTCCGAGGCCGTCAGCCTGGTCGCGGCGCCCGGCGAGGACGCGGGGACCGGCTTCGACACGGCCGCACTGCGGCGGATCCGCGCGCTGCCCGGGGTCGCCGAGGCCGTCGGGCGGGTGGACGACGGCGCGCCGCTCGCCGGACGGTTCGACCGCTATCTGGCGCTCTACGCCGACCCCGGCACCGGCCCGCTGTCCCAGGTCCGCCTCGTCGAGGGCAGCTACCCCGACCGTGCCGGCGAGATCGCGGTCAACCGGCAGGCCGCCGAGGAGCTCCTGCTCAAGCCCGGCAGCCGCGCCGCCCTGCTCCTCCCCGACCCCGAGGACCCGGAGAAGTCCCGCAAGGTCTCCTTCACCGTCACCGGCGTGGTGAAGAGCTCCACGACGGCCGAACAGCACGCGGGCGGGTACGCCACCGACGCGCGCCTGCTGCCGTACACCCAGTCGCCGGGCTTCCCGCGCGTCGACATCCGGGCCGAGGACGGCGTCGCGCAGGGCGAGTTGGCGGAGCGGGTGCGGGCCGCGCTGGACAAGGCCTCTCCCGGCGCGACCGTCAAGACCGGTGCCGCGGTGCGGGCCCAGGAGGAACGCGACGCCGTGGGCGGGGACCTGCGGGAGATGTTCCAGCTGATCTCCGTGTTCCTGGCCGTCGCGGTGGGCGCGGCCGCGCTGGTCGCGACCTCGACGTTCCGGATCGTCTTCGCGCAGCGGCTGCGGCAGTTGGCGCTGCTGCGGGCCATCGGCGCGGGATCGCGCCGGCTGGTGACCGCGCTCGCCGTCGAGGGCGCCCTGGTGGGGGTGGTCGCGGGCACGACCGGGGTCCTGCTGGCGCTCGGCGCCGGGCATCTCGCGCCGACGGCCGCGCGCCTCCTCGCCGGACGGGAGCTGTCGGCGCCGGGGTTCGGGGTGTCGTACGGCGTGCTGGTGGTCGTGGGAGCGGTGCTGGTGACCGTCGGCGCGGTGCTCGCCCCGGCGCTGGCGGCGGCCGGTGTGTCACCGCTGCAGGCGCTGCGGGCGGCCGGGACGGTCACGGGCGAACACCGGATCCGTCCCGCCCGGCTCACCGCCGGGATCGTCTTCGCCGCCCTGGCCGCCGGGCTCGCCGCCCTGCTCGTGAGCGAACTGCCCGAGCCGGGACAGCAGGACTACGACCGTGACTTCGGCATGCTCGTCACCGTCGTGTCGGCGGGCTTCGCCTTCCTGGCGCTCGTCGCCCTCGGGCCGCTGCTGGTACGGCCCGTGCTGGCCGTGGCGGGGTGGCCGCTGCGGCGGCTCGGCACCACCGGGCGGCTGGCCGTCAGCGGGGTCGGCGGCACCCCGCGCCGGGCCGCGGCCGTCTCCGTGGTCGTCGCCCTCGGGGTCGCGCTGGTCTCCGGCGCCCTCGTCGCCGTGGCCGGCCTCGGCGGCTACATGGAACGGAACGCGGCCGTCACGGCCCCCGCCGACTTCCAGGTCACGGCCGACGCCAAGGGCTGGAGCGCGGGCGCGGTCCGGGAGTTCGCCGCGTCGCCCGAGCTGGCCCATGTCACCGCCTACCGCATCCTGCTGTTGCCCCTCGACGGCATGGAGCTCCAGGTCAGCGACCTGGACCCGGACGCGCTGCCGACCGGCGAGGACATCGACACCGTCACCGGCTCCCTCGACGACCTCGCCCCCGGCCACGCGGTCGTCTCATCGACCCTGGCCGAGTCACTGGGCGTACGGGCGGGCGACACCTTCACCCTCCCGTCCCGCCACGGCCGGCTCCGACTCACCGTCGCCGCCACACTGCCCGATCAGGGCCCGCTCCAGTCGCACGTGGTCGTCGCCCCCGAGGACCTCGACCGGCTCGGCGCGCCCGCGCACGCGAGCGGCGTCCTCGCCGACGCCGCGCACCGGGGTGCCGCCGCGCGCGGTGAGGCGTACCGGGCGCTGGAGACCCTGATCGGGGCGCACGCCTCCGACCCGGACGACGTGGGTCTCCAGGTCCTGGCGGAGGTCCGGGACGACAACAAGGGCACGCTCGACATCCTGCTCACCACCGCGCTCGGGCTCGTCGCCCTGACCATCCTCATGGCGGTCGTCGGCGTCACCACGACGACCAGCCTGACCGCGATCGAACGCACCCGTGAGTTCGGGCTGCTGCGCGCGCTGGGCCTGGGCGGCGGCGCCCTGCGCCGGACGATCACCCTGGAGGCGGGACTGTACGGCGTCCTGGGCAGCGTCCTCGGCCTGGCCCTCGGCGTCCCCTACGCCTGGCTGCTCGTCCGCAGCGCCGTCAGCGAAGCCCCACTGCTCCTACCACAGGGCCAACTCCTCCTGGTCCTCACCGCCCTGACCCTCCTCACAGCCCTGGCCGGCCTCCTCCCGTCCCGCCACGCGACCCGCGTGACGCCGATGACGGCACTGGGCGACGCGGAGTGAGCCGACACCGGGGGGACGCGGCCTGAAGAGCCACCGGGGGGAGGGCAACGCCAAAGGCCCGCCCTCCCCCCGGGCGCCCAAGCAGGCCACCCGCCCCCCAGACGCCCCACCACACCGCCCCGGGCCAACCGCCCGGGGCCACCGGTGCCTTCAGCCGCCCCGTACTCCGGCCCACCGAGGGCAGGCCGACGCCAAAGGCCCGCCCTCCAGACGCCCCAAGCAGGCCACCCGCCC
>NZ_JBLRVZ010000082.1:0-18650 GCF_048159505.1 Streptomyces sp. T028 | reverse complement strand
AGCACGGCAGGACTCCCCGATCAGCCCCGATACGCCTGTGCCACACGTTCCAGCGACAACAAACGCGGCACTACGTCACATACCGCCCTCTCAAGCAGCGATGGCGCACCCTGCAACACGTCACGCTCAGCCCCAGCCGGATCGGCGACATCGCCCGAGCCGCCCTCGTCCTCAACGGGATCTGGAAGTGATCACCGTTGAGAAAGCCTCACTGGCGCTCTTCCTCGCCAGTGAACGCGCGCTTTCGGCGTCCACACGGTCGGCAAGCGCCTTTGCCTCGTTCCAAGTGCGTTGCCGGTTTTCGTGCAGCCTCTTAATCAGTTCAGAAGACATGTGGGGTACCCACCTGTTCCATTAGTCGTGACTGGAATTGAGGTGGGTTGCGCCGCGGTTCGTGACGGACAACATCGCGCCGCTGAGACATTCCCGGCCCGCCCGACGACGCACCGGTGTGTCCGGCGGGCCGGAGGCCCTGCCGCCTGCCGTCAGGGTCAACCGCGCCGGCGGACCACTTCGAGGGCGGCGGTGACAGCAGCGACGACCGCCGTCACGACCGCGCGCACGAAGCGGGTGGGTGATTCCCCCCGTTGGGCCGCGGCTGCGTGCCGGGCGTCCTTGCCGTCCCGCAGGGCAGGGACGCGGTACGAGTGGTGGACATCGGCTACTTCGTCACCGGCTCAACACCGTCAGCGTGTACGGCGACTGGTTCCCGCCCTCAGCCGACCCGTACCCCACAGCCATGCCGTCGCTGTGGCCTCGTCGGCCCCGCCGAACCCTTCGGCCTCGACGTCCAGACGCTCGTACAGCCCACCCACATCGCCGCCCACCGACCGTGGACTGATACGTTTGTACAGGTCAGAAGCCTGCACAGTGGGGCGGGTGGGACTCGAACCCACCGCATCGGCTCAGGCAGCCGTCCCGGTGGCCGCCACGGCCGGCGGATCGCTTCTGCGCCTGGGGCTGGACAGCCGACGCTGCACTGCTTCGGCCAGCTTGGAGAGGCTGAAGTTGACCAGGATGAAGATGGTTCCGATGACGAAGAACATCTGCAGCGGGTTCTCCAGCGTCTGGACGGCGATCTGGCCCCGGCGCAACAGCTCTTCGTAGCTGATGATGAAGCCCAGTGACGTGTCCTTCAGGACGACCACCAACTGCCCGATGAGCGCGGGGAGGGTGATCCGGAAGGCCTGCGGGAGCAGGATCAGCCGCAGGGTGGCGCCCCGGGTGAGGCCGATGGCGTACGCGGCCTCCGCCTGGCCCTTGGGCAGGGCCTGGATACCGGCGCGGATGACCTCGGCGATGACGACCGAGTTGTAGAGGGTCAGGCCGATCACGAGGAACCACATGGTCGGCAGGTCGACGCCGATCTCCGGCAGTACGCGGGCGGCGAAGAAGACGGACAGCACCACAGGAACACCGCGGAAGAGTTCGATGAACCCCACGACCGCCCAGCGGTACCACGCCGCGGCCGTGACCCGGGTGACGGCGAGCGTGCTGCCCAGGACGAGGGACAGCACGATGGAGATGGCGGCCGCCTGCAGAGTGGCTGTCAGGCCGCCGCCGAGGAAGTCCCACACCAGTCCGAACCGCAGGTCGGAGGGGTTGACCAGGGGACCCCATTTGGCCTCGTCGAGCTGCCCCTGCCGGGAGAGCCTGGCGACGACGAGTGCCAGCAGGGTGGCCAGGACCGTCAGGAGGACGGCGGTGCCCCAGCGGATCCGCCGGCGGGTGCGCGGGCCCGGGGCGTCGTACAGGACATGGGTCGCGGTCATCGGGCGATCGCCACCTTGCGCTCCAAACGGCTCAGGAAGAATCCGAAGGGCAGGATCAGCAGGAGGTATCCGGCGACGACGCCGGTGAGGGTGGGCAGTGCGGGAAGGCCCCGGGACGAGGTCAGAGTGTCGGCCACGCTGAAGAGTTCTCCGCCGACGCCGAAGGCGCCGACGATCGCCGAGTTCTTGATCATGGCGATCAGGGCGTTGCCCAGCGGCGGGACCATCGACCGCAGGGCCTGCGGCATGACCACCAGCCGCAGGCCCGCGCCGAAGGTCAGGCCGATGGCGCGTGACGCCTCGGCCTGACCGGCCGGGACCGCGTTGATCCCGCTGCGTACGGCTTCGCAGATGAAGCCGGACGTGTAGCAGATCAGCCCGACCGTCCCGAACCAGAAGTAGCTGCCGTGCAGGCCGACTTCGGGCAGACCGAACGCCATGAAGAACAGCACGACGGTGAGCGGGCAGTTGCGCACGCACTGGACCCACAGGGCGCCCAGGCGTCGCAGGAGCGGAACCGGGGAGACCCGGGCCACGGCGACGGCCATACCGAGTACGAGCGAGCCGACGGCCGCGTAGATACAGATTTCTACGGTCTTCAGCCAACCCGACCAGAAGAGACCCGCATTATCGATGATCACGTTCATGTGTCTGCTCCGAATCGCACGGCTGGGCGCGGGTCACTCGCAGGGGCCGAGTTCGGGAAGCTTCGGAACCTCCGGAGCGGCGTCACCGACGGAGTCCTTCCATGCCTTCGCGTAGCTGCCGTCCTTCTCCGCGTCGGTGAGCACGTCGTTGACGAACTCGCAGAACTCGACGTCGCCCTTCTTGATGCCGATGCCGAAGGGCTGGTCGTAGAAGGTCTCACCGACGGTCTTGAAACCGTCCTTGGAGGCCGAGACGAAGCCGAGCAGGATGGCGCTGTCGGTGGTGACGGCATCGACCTGGCCGGTGCGGAGGGCGTCGGCGCACTTGCTGTAGACATCGAACAGGACCAGCTGCTTGCCCGGGTCCTTGAGGTACTTCTTGATGTTCTCGGAGTCGACGGACCCGGTGGCCGTACACACCTTGAGGCTCGCGTCCTTGAGCGACTCCGGGCCGGTGATGTCCTTGTTGTCGCTCTTGACCATCAGGGTCGAGCCGGCGTTGTAGTAGGGACCGGCGAAGGTCACCCGCTTGCGGCGCTCGTCGTTGATCGTGTACGTCGCGGTGATCAGGTCGGCCTTGCCCTGCTCCAGATACTCCTCCCGGACCTTGGACGGCGTCTCGACCCAGGTGATGTCTCCGGCGGCGATGCCGAGCCTGCCTGCGACGATCTTGGCTATCTCCACATCGAAGCCGGCCGGCTTGCCGTCCAGGCCCTTGAGGCCGAAGAGCGGCACATCGAACTTCGTACCGATCGTCATCTTCCCGGCGGCGGACAGCTTGGCCATCGTGGTGCCGGCCTGGAACGTGGGCTTGGCCACAGCAGAGCCAGCAGTGTCCTCCGATCCGCTTCCGCCGCACGCGGCAAGGCCCAGAGCGAGGACGGCGGTCGCCGCCGTCACGGCGAGGGCGTGTCTGTGGTGGATCATCGTGGTTCTCCTTGCGTGGTACGAGGGTGAGTGCGGTGCACGGCGGGTGCGGGATCAGTGGCTGAGGATCTTGGACAGGAAGTCCCTGGCGCGCTCGCTCTTCGGCGCCGAGAAGAAGGCGTCCGGCCGCGCCTCCTCGACGATGCGTCCGTCGGCCATGAAGACCACCCGGTCGGCAGCCCGGCGCGCGAAACCCATCTCGTGGGTGACGACGACCATGGTCATGCCCTCGCGGGCCAGGGACGTCATGACATCGAGGACCTCGTTGACCATCTCCGGGTCCAGGGCAGAGGTGGGCTCGTCGAACAGCAGCACCTTGGGATCCATGGCCAGCGCACGGGCGATGGCGACCCGCTGCTGCTGCCCTCCTGAGAGCTGGGCGGGGAACTTGTGGGCCTGGGCGGCCACCCCGACCCGGTCCAGCAGTTGGAGGGCACGCTCCTCAGCCACGGCCCTCGTCGCCTTCCGGACCTTGACGGGCCCGAGCGTCACGTTCTGCAGGACGGTCTTGTGCGCGAAGAGGTTGAAGGACTGGAAGACCATGCCCACGTCGGCACGCAGGGCCGCCAACTCCCGGCCCTCGTCAGGCAGTTCACGCCCGTCCAGGGTGATGCTCCCTGAGCCGATCGTCTCCAGCCGGTTGATCGTGCGGCACAGCGTCGACTTCCCCGAACCGGAGGGGCCGATCACCACGACGACCTCCCCCCTGGCGACGTCCAGATCGACATCGGCCAGGACGTGAAGCGCCCCGAAGTGCTTGTTGACCCCACGGAGGGACAGCAGAGGGGGCCGGCCGTTCCCACCCGCAGGCGCCTCGACGGCAGCGACGGCCTGGTGGTTGTCCAAGGAAGACATGAGCTACTACCTCGCTGTGAAGAGGACGGGTCACCAGCAGTGGTGGGACCGGAGAATTTTTGGCCCAACCTGTCGGACCAATGGAAGGTCCACCGGTTGAGGCTGTCAAGGGTCGCCATCGAATTGCCTGTGACGCTTGCGTTACGGATCCGGATGAAGTCGACCAAATCCTGATAGGACGCACGACATCCCCTCCCCCGCAACCAGGAAACGGGCACCGATTGGGGCTGTTGGCCCTACTGGTGCGGCCAAGCTAGGGACCCAAAGCGTTTTGCACAACAGTTGTGCGGGTCCCCTGCGCAACAGCCCTGAACAGGCCTACTCCCGGCCGTTCACCCACCCCTCGGTCGCGCACCGGGAGATCGCCCTTGACCTCCACGGAGGCCGCATGGAGTATTGGTCCTACCGGTTGGGCCAATCAGTGAGGTGCCCGGCCCGGAGCAGAGGAAAGAGATCGCCTCAGTGAGTGCCACAGCAAGCGCGCCCCTGCGTTCCCACTTCCCGGCGGCGGAGCAGGTCCTGTACCTGGACGCCGCACACCAGACACCGCTGTCGGTGCCCGTCCGTGCCGCCCTCGACGCCTTCTACGACGAGGCGCTGGAGTCCGCCGGCCCGAAGAAACGCTGGCTGGCACGGCTGACGGACGTCCGTGCGCGACTGGCGGCCTTCCTGGGAGTGGGCGCCGACGAGATCGCCTTCACCAAGAACACCTCGGAAGGCCTCAACATCGCCGCCCACGGCCTCCACGTGGAACCGGGTGACAACGTGCTGCTGCTGGAGGGCGAACACCCGAACGTCGCGTACGCCTGGCTCAACCGACAACCGGACGGGCTCGAGGTGCGGATGGTCCCGCAGGACAGGCAGAAGAAGTGGGCCGACGCCGACACCTTCGCCGCGTACCTCGACGACCGGACCCGTGCGATCGCCCTCTCGCATGTGATGTTTCACAGCGGTCAGCGCAACGCTGTGGCGGGCATCGCCCGACTGGCCCGCGCACACGGGGCCGAGGTCGTGGTCGACGCCATGCAGTCCGTCGGCGTCCTCGACGTCGACGCCCGCGCGCTGGGGGTCTCGGCGCTCGCCGCCGGCTGCCACAAGGGCCTGCTGGTGCCCCAGGGACTCGGCCTGCTCTGCACGCCGTACGGGGCTGAGGGGCTGCGCCCGACCTACCTGGCGCTGGCCGGTGTCGCCGACCCCGACGAGCACGTTGTCGTCGGCGCGGGACGGGTGGAGCCACGCAGCGACGCCCGGCGTTTCGAGATCGGCAACTTCAACCTCCCGGCGATCCACGCGCTCGCCGCCGCGCTGGACCTCATCGAAGGCCTGGGCGTCCGCGACATCGAGCAGCACGTGCTGGATCTGGGCGACCGGCTCATCGCGCACCTGGACGACCTCGGCATCGCCCTGATCGGGCCGCGCGAGCGCGAACACCGCTCGCACATCCACGTCCTGGACCTGCCCGCCTCGCGGTGGGCGGACTTCCTCGCCGCCGAGGGCGCCCGGCTCTCGCCCGTACGCGACGGCATCCGGGTCTCCTTCGGCCTGTACAACAACGCCGAGGACGTCGACCGGTTGGCCGCCCTCCTGCGCCGGGGACTGCGGACCCTCCCGCACCGCAGCGCCGTCTGACGCACCGCACCCGCCTCTTGCCCCCGAACCACCTGGAGCGACCCCGTGACCGCACTGGCCGACGTCCGCAGGGAACACGACCTGCTGGGTGATCGAGACGTCCCCGCCGACGCCTACTACGGCGTCCACACCCTGCGCGCCACCGAGAACTTCCCCATCACCGGCATCCCGGTCGGCCACCACCCCGAACTGGTCATCGCGCTGGCCTGCGTCAAGCAGGCAGCCGCCGAGGCCAACCGCGAACTCGGACTCCTGGACCCCGCGAAGGCCGAGGCCATCGTCGGTGCCTGCGAGGACATCCGGGCCGGCCGGCTGCACGAGCACTTTCCGGTGGACGTCATCCAGGGCGGGGCCGGCACTTCCACCAACATGAACGCCAACGAGGTCATCGCCAACCGCGCCCTGGAACGCCTCGGCCGGCCCTTCGGTGACTACCTGCACCTGCACCCGCTCGAAGACGTCAACATGAGCCAGAGCACCAACGACGTGTACCCCACGGCAGTCAAGCTGGCCTTGTACACACTGGCCCAGCAGCTCCTGGAGGCGCTGGAAGCACTGGCGACGGCGTTCTCGGCCAAGGCGGAGGAATTCGCCGACGTCGTCAAGATGGGCCGGACGCAGCTCCAGGACGCCGTCCCGATGACACTCGGTCAGGAATTCGGCAGTTACGCGATCATGGTCCGCGAGGACGCCCAGCGACTGACGGAGGCCGCGGCCCTCATCACCGAGATCAACCTCGGCGGCACCGCCATCGGCACCGGGCTGAACGCGCATCCCCGCTACGCGGAACTCGCCTGCCTGCGGCTGCGGGAGATCACCCAGGTGCCGGTGAGCACCGCCGCCGACCTCGTCGAGGCGACCCAGGACGCCGGGGCGTTCGTCACGCTCTCCGGCGTACTCAAGCGCATCGCGGTCAAGCTCTCCAAGATCTGCAACGATCTGCGCCTGCTGTCGTCCGGTCCACGGGTCGGCCTGTCCGAGATCGGACTGCCCCCGGCCCAGGCGGGGTCGAGCATCATGCCGGGCAAGGTCAATCCGGTCATCCCCGAGGTGGTCAACCAGGTCGCGTTCCGGGTCATCGGCAATGACGTCACCGTGACCATGGCAGCGGAAGCGGGCCAGCTGCAGCTCAACGCCTTCGAGCCCGTCATCGCCCACAGCCTCTTCGAGTCGCTGAGCCACCTGACCGCCGCCTGCCGCACGCTGGCCGACCGGTGCGTCGCCGGTATCACCGCCAACGCCGAACACCTGCGCCGTAGCGTCGAGCAGTCGATAGGCGTGATCACGGCCCTCAATCCGCACATCGGCTACACCGCCGCCACCAGCATCGCCGCCGAGGCCCTTGTCACCGGCCGCAGCGTCCTGTCCCTGGTGGTCGCCCGAGGGCTGCTCACCGAAGCGGAGCTGACCGAGGTCCTGAGCCCTCAGAGGCTCGTGCGTCCCGTGGCTCCGGCCGGGCGGTGAAACCGGCTGGGGCCGGGGCCTCCCCGTCCCGGGCTCAGAGCCTGTGTCATATCCCCGGCCGGGCGCGCGACGCCTGGCACGCTCCCCCAGAGGGGGCACCCCCACCCCCAGAGGGGGACCCCCAGCCGCGTTGCCGAATCACCCACGTGGCTCCGCCACGAGGGCGCTCCGGCGCCTTGCGATCGCACGCTCCCCCACTCTCGGCTTCGCTCGAGCGGGGGGACCCCCATGACGCCGCGCGCTGATCCGACCGGGGATATGACACAGGCTCTCAGCCCTGCAGCACCGGATAGTCGTGATAGTGCTGGCTGGTCGCCTCGTACACCGCGACCACGTCCTTCTCGCGGATCGCCTTGACCAGTGCCCTGTGCACATCCAGCGAATACGCGCCGATCGCCGGGGTGTACCGGGTGTGCAGCAGCCATTCGTGGCTCTGGTGCTTGATGGTCAGCTCCTTGACCAGGGTGACCAGCAGCGGCGTACGCGATGCCGCGGCGACCGCCCGGTGCAGGTCCATCGTGGTACGCAGATAGCTCTCGTAGTCGTCCTGCTCCAGATGCTCTTCCATCTCCGCCACGAGAGCGTCCATCTTGAGAAGGTCCGACCGGGTCGCCCTGCGGATCGCCGTCAGGGCACTCGCAAGCTCGAGCGCCTCGCGCGCCTGCAGCAGCTCGGTGATGGTCAGCGCGGCAAGCAGCCCGGCGTCGTTCTCATCGCGTGCCGGGCCCTCCGGCTGCGCGACATAACTGCCGTCCCCGAGCCGCGTCTCGACATGGCCGCTGAGCTGGAGCACGGCGAGCGCCTCACGGACGGCGTTCCGGCTCACGTCGTACTCGCTCGCCAGATCCCGCTCCGACGGCAGTCGCCGGCCGACCGGCAGTTCTCCCTCCCGGATCCTTGCCAGCAACGCCTCTGCGACAAGCTCCGGCTTGCGCCGACGGCCCGGCAAGCTCTGTGACGCCATGGACTCCTCGCACCCCCGCCACCGGTAGAACCAACTGGTAGGACCAGCTTTCCATGTAGTCCCACCATGGTCAACAGACGGCCCGTCCAGGCGGGCGCCGACGCCGGTGAGCCCGGGCCCGGCACCGGGTTGGCCGTCCCCACGCTCGACGATCTCGCCCAGCAGTACTCGAACGCGGGAGACGATCACTTCTGTGATCGCCGCCTCCTGCCGATCGCCTGGTGAGCCTGCACCTGGGAACCCGGCCCGGCATCGCGGAACGCCCGTCTCATCGCATCGTGATCCCGATACCGTCGGCCTCAGGATGGCCTCAACCCATGGCCCTCTCGCAGCAGAGCCGACCCGAGCAGCCCTACCCGGGTGCAGTCCATGTGATCTCGGCGGCCGGCTCTCCCCCGTTCGCCGGATGGATCCTGAAGTCACGTCCGTTCAAAGTGGCTGGGCATGCCCTCGTGGTAGGCCAGCCAGCCCTCCTGGGCGGCCCTGGCACGAGGTAGGAGGGTCCATGTGCCGTCGGCTCGGTGCAGGGCTGCCGAGTGCCAGGGGGTGGTCCAGGCGTCGGGTGCGTCGAGGAGGCGGATGCCGAATCTGGGGGCGCCTATGGGCTGGGGGTGAATGGACAGGCGCACGCAGTGGGGGTGGTGCTCGGCGATCAGATCGCCCCAGGCACGGCTGCGCTGAATGACGCCGTAGGCACGTTGCCGGCACTCGCGCTGGAGCGCTGAGCGGGTTCCGGGGAAGTCGGCGGTGTCCTCAACGAGGAAGCGGGTGATGCCGCGGTAGAGGGCGAGGGCGTGGCCGTCGGCGCGGACCTCGGCGCGCAGGGCGTCCAGGGTGGGGCCGTATCGCTCGTGGACGTGGGCGCGTTTCGTGTCGTGCGGGAGGTCGCCGAGGGCGTCACGCAGGTCGAAGACGGACAGTCTCCCCAAGCCCAGTTGGCGTATGAGTGTGCGTAGTTCGTCGGAGTAGGCGTCGATGTGCTCGTCGGGGACTCCGATGAGGTCGCCGAAGATGTGGCCGTCGGAGCAGATGACCATACGGGCGCCCGGCGGATAGATCTGCTCGATGTCCGTGCACAGGGTCTGGAGGAAGGTGAGGGAGAGACGTTCGCCCATGTCAGGGAGGTGACCCAGGACCTTGGCCGGGTTGGGCGACTTGCAGGGGAGGCCGGGCAGGGTGAACACGATGGGGGCGCCCTCGCGCACGAAGTCGGTGATCTGCCGCAGCTGATGCGGGAACATCTCGGCGGAGGCGTGTGCCCGACCGGTCGTGCGGTGGTGCGGCAGGAGCAGGTTCAGGATCGCGGCGCTGGTGCTCGTGGGGGTGGTGTCCGGTGCGGTCGTCAGCGGAATGTCGTTCCTTCGGGAGGCGTGCGGGCATGACGGCATGGCGCCATGGGGGTCCCCCCGCTCGGGCGAAGGGGTGGACGCCGTTCTGGACACGGCCACGCTCGGGCAGGCCGTCATCGGGGTGATCGCGGACGGCGGCACCTTCGTGACCACCCGGCCCGACGCCATGCCCGAGGCCGAGCGCGGTATTCGCTTGCGGGTGACGCAGGTCGGTGCGGACGGCGCCACGCTGACCACCCTGTCCGACCTGGCCGCCTCCGGAGAACTGGCACTACGCGTGGCCGAGACCTACCCGCTGGCGAGGGACGCTCCGCCGAGGTCGAGGCCCGCCGGGCCGGCCAGGCGGTCCAGTCCGGGGACGCCGGTCAGGCGCCGCAGGCGCCCAGCGTGGGTGGCCCGGCTGCCGAGCGCGGCGACGTACCCGGCGTGGCCTGCCAGAGCGGCGCGCAGGGCACGTTCGTCGATGCGCGGGTCGTGGCTGAGTGCGACAACCGCGTCGCGTGCGGCGAGCGGGTGGCGAGCGATCAGTCGTCGGGCCAGGCACGGACGACGTCGGCGGTGCCGATGAAGGCCCCGGAGGCGACATGCCCGGGCCGTGGGTCGAGGACGACGACCTTGCGATGCATGGTCCCTGCCACGGTAGCCAGCACTGCGGCGAGATCTGTCGCGCCAACCAGCAGCAGCCGCGGCCGACCCGTCAGTTCCTCGGTGAACGCGGGTCCTCTGTCGGGCAGTTGGTCGGCCGTGGCTGCCGTCGACCAGCGGTGGGGCGGCCTCAGCCCGACCCGCACCGCCAGCGGGCGGTCCTCGGCCAGGGCCGTGGTGATGGCGGAGTGGACCGGCTCGGGTGGTGCGGGCGTGATGAGGACCCGCAGTTCGCCGGCGCAGGCCGGGGTGTCCTCCCAGGGCAGCAGGTCTTCCCCCGGCTTCACGGCGGTCACCTGGGGTGCGGCCCCTGCCAGAACGGCGCGGGCCCTGTCCAGGACGATGCCCTCGACACAGCCGCCCGACAGCGAGCCGCGCCATGTGCCGTCGTCGGCGACGGCCATGGCGGCACCCAGCGGTCGTGATCCGGGACCGTCCCGGCCCACCAGGCGGGCCAGCACGACGGGCCGGCCCGCCTGACGGTGGACGTCGACGTGTCGCTGGCGCCGACGGCCCGCGATGATGCTGCGGGCCGCGCCCGGCAGTTTTCCGCCGAACGGCACCGCGCCCCCGGCCATCGCCGTCAGCACCGCGAGCGACCAACTCCTCGACGCCGCCGTGCGACTGCTGCGCCTGCTCGACCAGCCGCGGGACAGGGACATGCTCGCCCCCCTCGTCAAACGTGAGATCCTGTGGCGCCTGATCACGGGCGAGCGGGGGGCGACGGTTCGCCAGATCGGTCTCGCCGACAGCAAGCTCTCCCATATCGCCAGAGCCGTGCACTGGATCAGGGAGAACTACAGACAGCCGTTCCGGGTGGACGACGTGGCGAAGCTGATCGGGATGAGCACGTCCGCCTTCTATCGGAATTTCCAGGCCGTCACCGGAATGAGTCCCATTCAGTTCCAGAAGAAGATCAGGCTCCATGAGGCCCGGCTTCTTCTGGCGGCACATCCTAAAGACATCGCGCACATCGGATACCGCGTGGGATACGACAGCCCGTCCCAGTTCAGCCGGGAGTACCGGCGCCTCTTCGGCGCGCCACCCAGTCAGGACGCGATGAGACTCGCGGCTGCCGACGCGGGGAACTGACCGGCCGGCACACGCGACCTGCGGGCGGAATACACCATGGCGGGAGGCAGGTTGCGGTACACCGTCCTGCTTGCGACCACTTCTTCGAACGCCTGCCGCAGCTGCGCGAGCCGGTGACGGCTCGGAGGGGCCCAGTGGGCCCAGGCGTAGGTGAATTGCGTGTACGCACCGCTCTGGGACAGAACCGAGGCGATTTTCGGCACGAGGGCGCGGCCGTGCGGGCCGGTGAACGCCGACCAGGGGAGGCTGCTCACCACCACGTCCGCCGTGCGCAGGTCCCGGTCAGCCAGGATGCGAGGCAGTTCCCAGGCGGAGCCGGCGACTGTCTCGACGCGGTGGAAACGCTGAACCAGACGCGTGGCGAGCCGCTCATTCAGTTCGACCGCGATGTGACGACCGCGGCCTGCCAGTTTGTGTTGGATCGCCTCGGCAGAACGATCCTCGCTCTCCCTTGCACGATTCTCCACCGCGGTCCAACCGGCTCAGGGAAGGACACCTGCCGGGGTGCGTACGGTGTTCCGCAGGCGGGCCGCGTCCCGGCTCGGGGGCGCGCCGAACTGACGGCGGTATTCCCGGCTGAACTGTGACGGGTTGTCATAGCCGACACCCGGTGCCCTGCTACGGCGAACGCGGGAATGAAGCGTGTGGGGCTCGGGCGGGCGGAGACGCCGCCCTCACCAGCACCGAATCAACCGCGCCAATGCGGGCACTTTCCAGCCACATGGGCCGGTGCGTAGTCCTGGACCTCGGCCATCGCCGCGACGATGGTGTCCTTGCCGTACCGGTCGACGAGACGGAGCAGTTCCCGCTCGCACACCGCGGTCGCCTCGGACTGGGCGTGCAGGTCGCCGAGGCCGACGAACGGCGAGCGGGTGTTCTGCACGATCAGCTGGGCCACGTCGTGGCGGAAGACGCCGCGGTCCCAGATCTTCAGCGCCGGGATGCGCAGTCCCTCCCCGAAGTGCTCCTTCGCTGTGACGTCGAAGGAGCCGGGGACGGTGCCGCCGACGTCGGCCCAGTGCCCCTTGTTCTGCGCGAACCCGATGATCTCGTCGCCGACGAAGACCGGCCGTATGAAGCTGATGTCGTTGAAGTGGGTGCCCCCGCGGTAGGGGTCGTTGATGGCGAAGACGTCGCCGGGGTTGATGTCGTCGCCGAAGTACTCGATGACGGCCTTGCACTGGAAGTGCAGGGTGCCGACGTGCACGGCGATGTCCTGGCTGCCCTGCATGACGGTGTTGCCCTGCGCGTCGCACAGCGCCGAGGAGAAGTCGCGACAGTAGATGACGAACGAGTAGCAGGTGCGCAGGATCTGCTCGCTCATCAGGTCGACCGAGGTCGTGAACGCGTTCTTCAGGACCTCGAAGGTGACCGGGTCGAGCGTCCGCTCGTGGTGCCCGGCGTGCGGGGCGTGCTCGGTGGTGCTCACGTCAGGCCTCCTGGAGGTGGATGCGGATGTTCAGCCAGGCGTCGATCTCGGCCTCGGCGCGGGGCGGTACGACGGTCGTGGAGTCCAACTGCTCGACGATGACCGGGCCTTGGAGGCGGGTACCGGCGGGGAGGTCGTCGCGGCGGTGGACGCCGGTCCCGACCCAGCCGGTGTCGGGGAACCAGACCTGCCGGGTCGACACCGGCTCCGCGGTACGGTCCGCGCCGTCGGCGGGATCGTGCGTGGCGAACGCGGGCTTCGGCGTGACGCCGGTGGCCTGGAGGCCGAGCTGGTAGATCTCGACCGGGGTGTCGTCCCTGCGGAACGCGAACTCGCGCTCGTGCTCCTCGTGGAACCGCTCCACCGCCTCGGCCAGCGCGCCGGGCCCCGAGCCGCAGGACACGACCAGCGAACGCCACTGCCCCTGGTAGCGCATGGACGCGTTGCGCTGGAGCACCGCGTGCTCCGGGGCGACGCCCTCGTGCACAAGGCGTTGCGAGGCCTCCCGCTCCAGCTCCTGGAAGGCGCGCTCGAACTCCTCCTCGTCGGCCTGGTGGGCCAGGCAGGAGAACATCGCGGACAGGTCGTGGCGGATGTCGACGAGCAGACAGCCCAGCGCCGAGGTCACCCCCGGGTTCGGCGGGACGATCACGGTCGGGATGTTCAGCTGGCGGGCGACCTCGGCACCGTGCAGGGCGCCCGCTCCGCCGAACGCGACGAGCGCGAAGTCGCGGGGGTCGTAGCCGCGCCGGATGGAGACCAGCCGGACCGCGTCGGCCATGTTGGCGTTGGCCACCTCGACGATGGCGCCCGCCGCCTCGGCGAGTCCCAGCCCCAGCGGATCGGCGACCTTCTTGATCGCCTTCTCCGCCAGTTCGGGCTGGAGCGACTTGGCGCCTCCGGCGAGGCTGGTGCCGAGCCTGCCCAGGAAGAGGTTGGCGTCGGTGTTGGTGGCCTCCTCGCCACCGCCCCCGTAACACGCCGGGCCGGGGGTGGCGCCGGCCGACTGCGGGCCGTTGCGCAGCGAGTCCGCCTCGTCGATCCAGGCCAGCGAGCCGCCGCCGGCGCCGATCGTGAGCACCTCGATGCTGGGGAAGATGATCGGGTAGCCATACTCGACGGACCACTCCTTGGTGGTGCGCAGCTCCCCCTCGTGCACCAGGCAGATGTCGGTGCTGGTGCCGCCCATGTCGAGGCCGATCGCGTTCGGGTAGCCGCACTGCGCGGCGACGTGCCGGGCGGCGATGGCCCCGGCCGCGATGCCCGAGGCCGCCAGCCGGACCGGGAACCGGCCCACCATGCGCGGGGTCATCGAACCGCCGCCCGAGTGGAGCAGGAGCAGATCGCCCCCGTATCCGCCCGCGCTCAGCCGCTCGGCCAGCCGGTCGACGTAGCCGGTGACCAGCGGGGCGAGCACCGCGTTGGCGACGGTGGTGTTGAACCGCTCGTACTCGAAGATCTCGGGCAGGATCGCCGCCGACGTCGACACGCTCGCCTCGGGCAGCTCCTCGGCGAGGATCTGCGCCATCCGCAGTTCGTGCGCGCTGTTGGCGTAGGAGTTGACGAAGCAGACCGCGACGGTGGTGACACCGCGGCGGGCCAGCAGCCGGGCGAGCTGTCGGGCCTCCTCCTCGTCGAGAGGGGTGACGATCCGCCCCTCGGCGTCGATCCGCTCCGCCACCTCGAAGCGGTCGCGGCGCCGGATGTAGGGGCGGGCCACGTCCGAGTAAGCGTCCCAGAGGTCGTCCTTCGTCCCGTCCCGGATCTCCAGTACGTCCCTGAAGCCCCGGGTCGTCACCATCGCGGCGGCCGGGAAGCGGCGGGTGATCAGCGCGTTGGTCGCGACGGTGGTCCCGTGCGAGAAGAGACCGACGTCGGCGAGGTCGATGCCGGCCCGCTCGACTCCGGCGACGACCGCGCGCATCGGGTCGTCCGGTGTGGACGGGACCTTGGTCACGCGGGTCGCGTGCGCCTCCTCGTCGAAGATGCAGACGTCGGTGAAGGTGCCGCCGACATCGACGGCCACACGAAGTTTCGGCACAAGTGCTCCTGATGCTCCTGATGTGGAAAGCGCCGCGATTGCGGAGTGGAGAACAGAATGGGGGAGCGTGCGCATTCGGTCGACGTGAGATCTACCAAGTTGAAGGTCGACTCTTGTGCGGCAGGACAAAATTTGCTTCGCTGCACGCGTGCCACCGGCCAGAAACATCACCGTGCGAAAGTTGCTCGCGGAGCGCCATCTCGGTCTGAAGATCATCGGTGAAGGTGACCTCGACCGCCGCGTCCGCGGTGCGCACTCGATGGAGATCGAGGGCGTGGGCCAGTGGCTGCGCCCGGACTGGCTGATGCTCACCACGGGCCTGCGCTTCGTCGGACTTCCGGACGCCGACCGGCACCAGGCCGAGCTGGTGGAGGAGCTCGTCCGGTGCGAGGCCGCGGCGCTGCTGTTCGGCGTCGGCGTCCACTTCCAGGATGTCCCGCAGGCTCTGCGCCAGGCCGCGCAGGACGCCGGCCTGAACCTCCTCACGGTCGACCCGTCGGTGCCGTTCCTGCAGATCGAGCAGTACGTCTACGAGTCCGAGCTGTCCTCCGACGCCTACGCGCTGCGCCAGCGCCTGCGCATCCAGGAAGACCTCCTGGACGCACTCGCCGCGGACCAGCCGGTCAGGGCCCTCGTCCACCGGATCGGCTCCCTCATGCACGGGGCGGTCATCCTCTACGAGGAGTCCGGACGCGTGGTCGAGTCGACGGGACAAGGGCCGACGGTCCTCATCTGGAACGCGGTGCGCGCCGGCAGCAGCCGCGGCGGCCGCCAGATCTTCACCGTCGGGCGCTGGCACGTGACGGCGCGGCCGGTGGCCCTGCGCGGTGTCGGTTACTGGATCGCCCTGGCCTCACGCCGCGAGCAGGTCATCGACGAACTCGGTCAGCCGATCCTGGACGCGACCCAGAAGCTGCTGGGAGCGATGCGGGGACTGCGCGCCCTGACGGTGGCCCAGTCCGTGACCGAGGCCGCCGAGATCCTGCGGACGATCCGGGCGGGCATGACCCCGGACACGGCCAGTCGCGTCTGGGACCGGTTGCGGTCGTTCCGGTTCGAGCGGGACCGGACGATGCGGGCGTTCGTGGCGGTGCCCAAGGACGCCGGGTCGGCCGGGTCTGCCGCCGGGTCCGGAGGGTCCGCCTCGTCCGGCGACGCTCCCGCCTCGCCGCACCCCGACCGCAGGGACGTCGTTCTGGAACTGGCCCAGACCTTCGGCCTGCCGCTCGTCCTGGAGGCCGACGAGGCGGACGGCTTCAGCGGGCTCGCCGGCGACCGTGTCGTGCTCGACGACTGGCTCCGGGAGGCGGCGCGCACCCACCACGTCGGACTGAGCGAACCCTTCGACGACCTGCACCTCGCCCGCGCCCGGACCAGGGACGCCGAACGAGCCCTCCGGGTGGCACTGCGCCGTCGGTACGCCCTGTTCGGCACCGGCACCGCCGAGGAGACCGAACAGCCGGGATCGGTCCTCCGCTTCGAGGACGTCGACCTGGTGACCTGGCTGCTCGCCAGCCGCTCGCCCGAAGCCGTCGCGATCAAGGCCCGTCAGCAGCTCGGCCACCTGCTCGCCCGGAAGGACCTGACCGCGACAGTAGCCGCCTACCTGACCTGCAACCAGGACGTCCGCGCCACCGCGGAGGTAATGTTCCTGCACCCCAACTCCGTGCGGTACCGGCTGCGCCGCGCCGAGGAACTGCTCGGTGCGCCAATCACCTCGGCGGTGGTCGTCGCCAACCTCTACCTCGCCCTGCACGACCGCTTGGCCGAACCGCACCGCAACGCCCGGGACGGAGACGCCGCTCCCGGAACGGACTCACCCCAATTCCCGCGCACGTCCGAGGACCACGCCCGGTGAAGGCGCCCTCCTCGATCAGGTATCAGATCCCGGCGGCTGCGAACCAGCGGCTCACACACCTGCCCAGCCGCCTGGGCCACCTTTTCGCAAGCAGCGGATTCGCCCCATCGCCCCAAAGGAATCCACACACCCGCTGAGACGTTTCCGCGGGTCAGAGATGTGCACAGCGGGGCGGGTGGAACTCGAACGCACGGCCGACGTACCGCACCGCCCTGCACATCCGACGCGAGCACCCTGCCCTCGGCGACGCCGCCATGACCTGACTCGACACCCCGCCGGACATCCTCGCCTTCCACCGCGCTCCCGGCCTCGTGTGCGTGCTCAACCTGTCGGACGAGGCCCACAGGTTGCCCGACCGCACCACGGTCCTTCTGGCCAGCGGTCCCGTCGAGGACGGATTACTGGAACCCGACCACGCGGCCTGGCTCAAGAAATAACGGCCTCCATCTGGAGCATCCCCTCAATCCGCCAGGGCCTGTCCGGTGTCCACTCCCCGCCGATCGGTCAGTCCCTGGCCCACACGAACGGTTGCCGCCCCGCGCATTGGAGTATATAAAAGATCTTGTATCTTGATACACTTCGCTTGATACGCTCAAGTAGGGGAGGGCACCATGAGTCGGACTGTCATTGATCTCGACGACGAGGCGCTGGAAGCGGCTGCCAGAGAGCTCGGCACCACCACCAAGCGCGACACCGTCAACACCGCGCTGCGGGAAGTCACGGTCCGCTACCGGCGTTTGCGAGCACTCGACGAGGCCCGCGAACTGGTGGCCGAGGGCGCTCTGGACATCGACCTACTGCTGGACAAGAGCACATACCGCCCCACGAGCGCGGGCGCGGCGGACGATGCCCGCGACACCGGAGCGCACGAGTGACAGTCGCCGACTACCTCATCGACACCTCCGCCCTTGCCCGCGTCCTGCTCCGCCACAACACGGCCGAATGGGACGACAGGATCGCCGCCGGCCTCGTCGCGATCTGCGACCTCACCGAACTGGAAGTCCTCTACTCGGCCCGTTCGGCCACGGACCGCGCCCGCTTGAAGTCGGCACTCGACGCCCACTACGCCTGGTGCCCCATGCCCGACGGTGTCTACCGCCGCTCCCGCGTCATCCAGGAACAGTTGACCGCCAAGGGAGAACACCGCAGCGCGGGCCCCGTGGACCTCCTGGTGGCCGCAGCCGCGGAAGAAGCGGGACTCACTCTGCTCCACTACGACCGCGACTTCGAAACCATCGCCCGCACGACAGGGCAGCCGGTCCGCACGATCGACCTCAGGCAGTAGAGCTCGCGCGGTGCCGACGGGCACCGAGCTTCTGACCGACCCGGCCGCCTGGCGATCAGTCCGCGGTGGCCTGGGTCGTCTCCCGACACCCAAGGTCACCGGGCAGCACTTCCGGATCCTCGTGTCCAGCCAGCGTCCAGAATTCGACGTCCAGACGCTCGCACAGCCCACCCACGACGCCTCCTCCAGCCGTAGACCGTTACGTCTGCGCAGGTCAAAGCGATCCCAACGCACAATGACGGCCGCGGAGTCGAACTCACGAGCAGCGGATTCAGCGCCGTGGAGCAACGCCCTGAATCCGCACCCCAGATGAGACGTTTCCGCAGGTCAAAGACCTGCACAGTGGGGCGGGTGGGACTCGAACCCACGGCCGACGGATTATGAGTCCTTTGAGGATCTTGGCGACCCTTGTCGATCAATGCCAATCTTGGCCGTCTTCCCAGGTCAAACGTGGTTTGGTGCCTCAGTCCTCCTCGGCCCTTGCCAGTCTTTTCCGATCTTTGCGTCCAACCTGCGTCCAGAACGCGTCCCAGATGGGCACGCGCACCCGGTTCACGGACCCTCTCCCCAGTCGAGGAGAGGTTCTCAAAACCATGCGCAGGTCATGTCCCGCGGTGTGGTGTAGTCACGGCAGCTGTTTCGGTTCCGGTTTTGGGGTGATCTGCGGTTCGGGTTCGGTGGGCTTGGCGGTGA
>NZ_JBLRVZ010000081.1:0-20044 GCF_048159505.1 Streptomyces sp. T028 | reverse complement strand
CAGGGAGCATGCACCACCAGCGGATGCACGCCCCGGGCAGACACCCGCGCGTTCCGGGACGCTGCCCAGTTACACCACTCCACGGGACGCGATCTTTCCCCGGGTGGCGGGGCCGATTCTCAGGCTCCCCCAGCCCTCAAAACGGTGCAGGAGTTATCCCCGTGTACGTGGGGCCGACTCGTAGTAGCCGCTTTCATCCGGGTAGTCCCAGGAGCTATCCCCGCGCCTGCGGGGCCGACGTTCGACTCGCATGCCCCCGCTCAGGTTACGCAAGGGCTACTCCCGGCCTGGGGCCAACTTGAGGCCGGTGTACTGCTGGACGCCGGGAGTGGAGCTATCCCCGCGTGCGCAGGGCCGACTCGAACCAGGCGATGGCCTCAGGGAAGATTTCGGAGCCATCCCCATAAGCGCGGGGCCGAATACGAAACCGTACCGGTCTTGCGCTGGATGACGGGGCTATACCCGCGAGCGCGGGGCCGACAATTCCTCCGTCGCCTCAACGATGACGCCGTACGGGCTATCCCCGCATGCATGGGGCCGACGGCGCGTACCCATCGAGGGTGATGGCGAAGTAGGAACTATCCCCACGTAGGCGGGGGCCGACTTCTTCTACGCCAACAATCTGTACGTCGAGAAGGAGCTATCCCCGCGTGCGCGGGGGGCCGACCTGATCTCTGCGCAGTCCCTTTTCGATGGGCCGGGATGGAGCTTTCCCCGCGTGCGCGGGGCCGACACCAGCTACGGCCGGACGATGGCGGACGCCGTGGAGCCATCCCCGTGTGCGCGGGGGCCGACCAGTGCTTGATGATCAGGCCGAGCAGCGTCCAGGGGCTATTCCCGCATGCGCGGGACCGACTGGTGCTTCACTCAGGGCACCGTCTACGGCATGGGGCCATCCCCCACCTGCGCGGGGCCGACACCTGGGCCTCATTCCAGCCGAACCAAACCATGGAGCTACCCCCGCGTGCGCGAGACCGACTGTCGCCCTGGTGACGCCGCAGGGCGCCGTAGTGGAGTGATCCTCGCGTTCGTGGAGCCGACATTCCTCCGTCGCCTCAACAATGACACTGTACGGGCTATCCCCACGCGGGGGGGGGCGAGCACACTCCTCCACGAGATCGAGCCCGAGTGGCCGCTGTCCCTGCGTGCGCGGGCCGACGTCTACGGGACGCGGTCGAAGTGGTAGACGGTGGAGCTATTCCCGCGTGCCCGGCCGACAGCTGGAATCTGTTCAGCGTCGTCGGCGGGTCAGGAGCTATCCCCACATGCGCGGGGCCGGTGCCTCGTGGACCTCGACCTTATACACGTTGTGGGAGGTATCCCCACGTACACGGAGCTGACATTTCCTCCGTCGCCTCAACGATGACACCGTAGGGGCGATCCCCGCTTTGGCGGGGATAGCTCCATGTTCTTCCTGCCGCCTCCGAATGCCCGCCAGTCGGCTCCGCGCACGTGGGGATAGCTCGAAGTTGGCGGGCTCGTTCGGTGCGCCGAAGCCGTCGGTCTCGCACATGCGGGGATAGGTCGTAGTGATGCACCCCGGAGACATCGATCACCGAGGTCAGAAGCCGCCAGACGTGTTCCTGCCTCCGGAGATCAGGCTCGTGCGTCTCGCTGCTGAACTTCCTTGAGGACTCCGGCCACCGTCGCGAAGTCATTGTCCACGTGGAGGACAGTGTGCCCATGGTGTACAGCTGTCGCACACACCAACAGGTCGATCGCTCCCGCCGCCCGATGCTGGCCCCTCTGGGTCAGTTTGTACTGGGCGGTGTCGACCCACCGCCAGGCGTTCTTCGGAACCGGAGAGAGCAGACAGAGCGCGTCCAGTTCCTCGGCCAGCTCATCTCGGTGAGACGGGCTGGTCGCCGAGTAGAGGAATTCGGCTCGTGTCGGCTCACAGAGGTGGAACACCCCGGCGGCGATGTGTCCCTCCCAGGGGCGCAGCGCACCTGGGGTACGGAACAGATGCCACAGAGCCGAGGTGTCGACCAGATACGTGATCACTCGAAGGCCTCGCGCCGCGCACGCTTCTCGGCTTCATGCGCCGCTGCGGCCTGCTCAAACTCGCCGCGCTCACCTCGCGCGGCCAGCTTCTCCGCGGCCTCAAGCCTCCTGATCCGCGCCACGTAGTCCCGAAGGGCCGCGTTGACGGTCTCCTTCTTCGTCGTGGCACCCATGAGCCGCATAGCCTCGGCCAGTGCCTCGTCGTCGAGATCAATCTGGGTGACGGACATCGCACACCTCCGACATCCACGATGTATGCACCCAGGATACATCACCAACATCGAGCGCGACCATCAATCACAAACAGACCACGCAGGGAAGGCGCGCCGGCGTCAAGGCGTTCACATGGACCCACTTCTCACTGCGGGACGAGCCAGCGGAGACTTGTCCGACGCCGACATGAAACAACCTATAAGCACCATGCCCGACTTAACCGGAATCGGCGTCCAGACCTTGTCCAGACGATCAAGAAATCATGATCACCACGGGGCCGCCAGGACCCCCGGGCTCCCACCCTGACCAGGAAAACGCCTGGTCAGAAGGTTTCTCCTCGCGTAGCGAGTGGTGGGGCGGGTGGGACTCGAACCCACGGCCGACGGATTATGAGTCCGCTGCTCTAACCGGCTGAGCTACCGCCCCATAGCGGCGTGTCGCGTACATGTGTACGCGCCGTGTGCCGCAGCATAGCCGCTCATACGATCTCACGCTTCGGCTGGTCGACCCTGCATGACCATGGAGACCCCGCTGCGGCCTGCGCGGTTCCCGTCGGCGTGGCGCCGGCGGGAACCGACATGAAAAAGGACCCCACCGGGGTCCTCGTTCACGATGCTCCCCCGACTGGACTCGAACCAGTAACCTGCCGGTTAACAGCCGGCTGCTCTGCCAATTGAGCTACGGAGGACCGAGCTCCCCCGACTGGACTCGAACCAGTAACCTGCCGGTTAACAGCCGGCTGCTCTGCCAATTGAGCTACGGAGGAATGCCTCGTTGCATCGAACGTACCTACCTGGGTATTCGCCAGGGGGCGGGCGCTCGCTGCGACACATACATTAGCGCAAGCAGGGGGGTGCTCCGCCAATCGGTTCCCCCCGGCACCAACGCCGCACCAGGGGCCTACGCAAGGAGAGGGTGACCGCCATGCGCTACAAGCTGACGTTCCTCGTCGGGCTCGCCGTGGGTTACGTGCTCGGCACGCGCGCCGGACGCGAGCGCTACGAACAGCTGAAGAAGTCCGCGCGGCAGGTCGCGCAGAACCCCGCCGTCCGCAACACCGCCGAGACGGCCGCCCAGCAGGGCCGCCAGTACGCGGGCAAGGCGTACCACGCGGTCAGCACCAAGGTCGGCGACCGCATGCCCGAGTCGGTCGCCGGCCGGGTCCGCTCCCTGCGCGAACGCAGCGCCCACAACGGCGGCGAGGACGACTGGGGAACCAGCAACACGTAACAGTTCTTTTGCGGTACCGATCACACCGACTCCCTCAAGGGGCGCGGGGCCGAATCGATATGCGGCTCCGCCGCGGGGACGCGACCAGCCACGACGGCGCGGCACCCGACGAACCATCCGCACCTCCACGGCGCCCGACGGCCAAACCCAGCGGAGCGGTGCGGCAGAATTTTCGGTATGGGGATAGTCGCCGGGCTGGACAGTTCGCCCGATTTCACTCGTATCGTCGTCTGCGACGCGGACACCGGAGCGGTGCTCAGGCAGGGATATGCGCCGCATCCGGTGGAGAACCCGGACAGCGGGGGTCGGCTCAGCGACGTCGATCCCCAGGCCTGGCTGCTCTCCCTCGGGGAGGCGGCCGGCGGGGGGCTGCTCGAAGGGGTGCAGGCCATCGGGGTGTCATCGCAGCAGAACGCGGTCGTGCCGCTGGACGCGCAGGGCAACACCGTGCGGCCCGCGATGATCGGCGGCGACAAGCGCGCGCAGGTCGCGGCGGCCGATCTGATCGACGCGCTCGGGGGGCGCGAGGCCTGGGCGCAGGCCGTGGGGTGCGTTCCGCAGGCCGCTCAGCCGGTGACCAAGCTGCGGTGGCTCGCCAAGACCGAGCCCGAGGCCGCGCTGCGCACCGCCGTCCTGATGCAGGCCCACGACTGGCTGGTGTGGCAGCTGCTGGGCCGGCCTGTGAGAAGAACCACGGACCGGGGCGGGGCCTCCGGCACCGGGTACTGGTCCGCGGCGACCGGCGGTTACCGGCCCGATCTGGTCGAGCTGGCGCTCGGTCACCAGGCCATGCTGCCCGAGGTGATCGGGCCGTCCGACGCGGCCGGTACGACACCGGAGGGGCTGCTGATCTCCGCCGGCACCGGCGAGACCATGGCGGCTGCGCTCGGACTCGGGCTCGGGATGGGGGATGTGGTGGTGTCCCTGGGCGCCTCCGGGTCCGTCATGGCCGTGCATCCCGAGGCGCTGGTCGACCCGTCCGGGATGATCACCTCCCTCGCGGACGCGACGGGCATGCATTTGCCGGTCGTGACCACCCTGAACGCCGTACGGACCCTGCGCGGCGCCGCCGAACTGCTCGGCGCGCCCGATCTGGAGGGCCTGTCCGACCTGGCGATGAAGTCGACGCCGGGCTCGCACGGGCTGGTGATGCTGCCCTACCTGGAGGGCGAGCGGACGCCGAACCTGCCGCACACCGCCGGGACGCTGGCCGGGCTGCGGCGGGAGTCCATGAAGCCCGAGCACTTCGCGCGGGCCGCGTTCGAGGGCATGCTGTGCGGGCTCGCGGACGCGCTCGACGTGCTGCGCGGGCGGGGCGTGAGCGTGCAGCGGATCTTCCTGCTGGGCGCGGCGGCCGAGCTGCCGGCCGTGCAGGCGGCGGCGCCCGCGCTCTTCGGCGCGCAGGTCGTCGTACCGCAGCCGGCGGACTACGCGGCGATCGGCGCGGCCCGGCAGGCGGCCTGGGCGCTAGGGGCGAAGCAGGGCACCCTCGATCCGCGCACCCCGCCGGTCTGGCAGGGCGCGGCGGCCGTCGTACTGGATCCGGGCGAGGACCTGGCCGTGGGGCAGGCGGTACGGCAGCAGTACGTGTCGGTGCGGGAGCAGACCCATCCGGGGGCGTTCCGGGCATAGGGGCTCACGCGCCCTCCACCGGCCGCGCACCCGCCGTCGTACGCGGAAGGCCGTATATCACGCAGCCCTCGGCTTAATCAGTTGAGGTAACGCCGGTGGAGTGTCCGACGATAGGGGCCAGGGGCAACCAATGCCCCCTACCGCCGACTCCGAGAGACGTAGCGTGCTCATACGACTTCTGCGGACCTACCTCAGGCCCTACAAGAAACCCATCGCCCTGCTGGTGCTGCTGCAGTTCCTGCAGACCTGCGCCACCCTGTACCTGCCCACGCTGAACGCGGACATCATCGACAGCGGCGTCGTCGAGGGTGACACCGGTTACATCCTGTCCTACGGCGCCCTGATGATCGGCATCTCGCTGGCGCAGGTCGTGTGCAACATCGGTGCCGTCTACTACGGCGCCCGGACCGCCTCCGCGCTCGGCCGGGACGTACGGGCGGCCGTCTTCGACCGGGTGCAGTCCTTCTCCTCCCGGGAGGTCGGCCAGTTCGGCGCGCCCTCGCTGATCACGCGGACCACCAACGACGTCCAGCAGATCCAGATGCTGGCCCTGATGGCGTTCACGCTGATGGCGTCGGCGCCGATCATGTGTGTGGGCGGCATCGTGATGGCGCTCGGCCTGGACGTGCCGCTGTCCGGGGTGCTGGTCGCGGTCGTGCCGGTGCTGGGTATCTGCGTGACGCTGATCGTGCGGCGGCTGCGGCCGCTGTTCCGGTCGATGCAGGTGCGGCTGGACACCGTGAACCGGGTGCTGCGCGAGCAGATCACCGGCAACCGGGTGATCCGCGCCTTCGTCCGCGACGAGTACGAGCAGCAGCGGTTCCGGAAGGCCAACACCGACCTCACCGACATCTCGCTGAGGACCGGCAACATGCTGGCGCTGATGTTCCCGGTGGTCATGACCACGGTGAACCTGTCCTCGATCGCGGTGGTCTGGTTCGGCGCCCACCGGATCGACAGCGGCCAGATGCAGATCGGCGACCTGACCGCGTTCCTCGCCTACCTCATGCAGATCGTCATGTCCGTGATGATGGCCACCTTCATGTTCATGATGGTGCCGCGCGCGGAGGTGTGCGCCGAGCGCATCCAGGAGGTCCTTGAGACGTCCTCGTCCGTGGTGCCGCCGGTGGCTCCCGTCACCGAGCTGCGACGGCACGGGCATCTGGAGATCCGGGCGGCCGGCTTCCGCTACCCGGGTGCCGAGGAGCCCGTCCTCAAGGCGATCGACCTGGTGGCGCGGCCCGGCGAGGTCACCGCCGTCATCGGCTCCACCGGCAGCGGCAAGTCCTCGCTGCTCGGTCTGGTCCCCCGGCTGTTCGACGCGACCGACGGGGAGGTGCTGGTCGACGGGGTGCCGGTGGCCGACGTCGACCCGGTCCTCCTCGCCAAGACCGTCGGGCTCGTCCCGCAGAAGCCGTACCTCTTCGCGGGGACCGTCGCGAGCAATCTGCGCTACGGCAACCCGGACGCCACCGACGAGGAGCTGTGGCACGCGCTGGAGGTGGCGCAGGCCAAGGACTTCGTGAGCAAGCTCGAGAACGGGCTGGACTCCCCCATCGCCCAGGGCGGTACGAACGTCTCCGGCGGTCAGCGCCAGCGGCTCGCGATCGCCCGTACGCTCGTGCAGCGGCCGGAGATCTACCTCTTCGACGACTCCTTCTCCGCCCTCGACTACGCCACCGACGCCGCCCTGCGCGCCGCGCTCGGCCGGGAGACGGCCGAGGCGACCGTGGTGATCGTCGCCCAGCGGGTGGCGACCATCCGGGACGCCGACCGGATCGTCGTCCTCGACGAGGGCCGGGTCGTCGGCACCGGCACCCACCGCGAACTGATGACGGACAACGAGACCTACCGGGAGATCGTGCTCTCCCAGCTGACGGAAGCGGAGGCTGCCTGATGGCCGGGCCCATGGGACGCATGATGGCCGGCACCGGTCCCGACAACCGCTCGCTGGACTTCAAGGTGTCCGGCAGGCGGCTGCTCGCCCAGTTCAAGCCGGAGCGGATCACCCTCTACGTGATGCTGGTCTGCGTGGTCCTCAGCGTCGGCCTGAACGTGGTCGGCCCGAAGATCCTCGGCAAGGCCACCGACCTGGTCTTCGCGGGCATCGTCGGCCGGCAGCTGCCCGACGGCTCGAGCAAGGAGCAGGTGCTCGACTCGATGCGCGAGCGCGGCGAGGGTCAGGTCGCCGACATGCTCCAGAGCACCGACTTCACCCCCGGCGAGGGCATCGACTTCGACCAGGTCGGTCAGGTCCTGCTGTTCGCGCTCGGGGTGTTCCTCGTCGCCGGTCTGCTGATGGCGGTGGCGACGCGCCTGGTCAACCGGGCCGTCAACCGCACCATGTTCCGGATGCGCGAGGACGTGCAGACGAAACTGTCGCGGCTGCCGCTGTCGTACTTCGACAAGCGCCAGCGCGGCGAGGTGCTCTCCCGTGCGACGAACGACATCGACAACATCGGGCAGACCCTCCAGCAGTCGCTGGGCCAGCTCATCAACTCGTTGCTCACCATCATCGGCGTGCTGGCGGTGATGTTCTGGGTGTCCTGGCTGCTCGCCCTGGTCGCGCTGGTGACCGTGCCGCTGTCGGCGGTCGTCGCCGCGAAGGTCGGCAAGCGGTCGCAGCCGCACTTCGTGCAGCAGTGGCGCACCACCGGCAAGCTGAACGCCCACATCGAGGAGATGTACACCGGTCACACGCTGGTGAAGGTGTTCGGCCGCCAGGAGGAGTCGGCGCAGCAGTTCGCCGAGCAGAACGAGGCGCTGTACGAGGCCGGCTTCAAGGCGCAGTTCAACAGCGGGATCATGCAGCCGCTGATGTTCTTCGTGTCGAACATCAACTATGTGCTGGTGGCCGTGGTCGGCGGTCTGCGGGTGGCTTCGGGTGCCCTCTCCATCGGTGATGTGCAGGCCTTCATCCAGTACTCCCGCCAGTTCTCGATGCCGCTGACGCAGGTCGCGTCGATGGCGAACCTGGTGCAGTCCGGCGTCGCCTCCGCCGAGCGGATCTTCGAGCTGCTCGACGCGGAGGAGCAGACGGCCGATCCGGCGGCCGGCGCCAGGCCGGAGGAACTGCGTGGGCGGGTCGCGCTGGAGCACGTCTCGTTCCGCTACGACCCCGAGAAGCCGCTCATCGAGGACCTCTCTCTGACGGTGGAGCCGGGGCACACGGTCGCGATCGTCGGCCCGACCGGCGCCGGTAAGACGACCCTGGTCAACCTGCTGATGCGGTTCTACGACGTCTCCGGCGGGCGTATCA
Organism: Streptomyces sp. T028; assembly: GCF_048159505.1. Classification (NCBI taxonomy): domain Bacteria; kingdom Bacillati; phylum Actinomycetota; class Actinomycetes; order Kitasatosporales; family Streptomycetaceae; genus Streptomyces; species Streptomyces sp. T028. The sequence continues at coordinate 11,706 of NZ_JBLRVZ010000081.1, read as the reverse complement.
CCCTCGACGGTGTGGACATCGCGCGCATGTCCCGGGACGAGCTGCGCTCCGGGATCGGCATGGTGCTGCAGGACACCTGGCTGTTCGGCGGCACGATCGCGGAGAACATCGCGTACGGCGCCTCGCGCGAGGTCACCCGGGGCGAGATCGAGGAGGCGGCTCGGGCGGCCCACGCTGACCGGTTCGTGCGGACGTTGCCCGAGGGGTACGACACCGTGATCGACGACGAGGGCAGTGGGGTGAGCGCGGGTGAGAAGCAGCTGATCACCATCGCGCGGGCGTTCCTGTCCGATCCGACGATTCTGGTGCTGGACGAGGCGACGTCGTCGGTGGACACCCGGACCGAGGTGCTGATCCAGAAGGCGATGGCGAAGCTGGCGCACGGGCGGACTTCGTTCGTGATCGCGCATCGGCTGTCCACGATCCGGGACGCCGACACCATCCTGGTGATGGAGGGCGGGGCGATCGTGGAGCAGGGGGCGCATGTGGAGCTGCTGGCGGCGGGTGGGGCGTACGCCCGGCTGTACCAGGCGCAGTTCGCGCAGGCGGTGGCGGAAGTCGACTGAGCCGGGGGTGGGTGCGGTCACCCGCGTTCGCGGGGTGCCGCCGCGCCCACCCGTGCCGCCCCAGCGGCACGACTGCCCGCGGCTACGGCGGGATGTAGCAGGCGCCGACTGGTCCCACCCAGGGGCGCGGGGAACTGCGCGATCAACCCCCACCGGCCCGCAGCCGCCCCAGGGGCGCGGGGACCCCGTCGGTCCCCGGTCGCCCCAGGGGCGCGGGGACCCCCGGCGGTTCGTGGTCGGCCTAGTCCAGGTAGCCCCGTAGCTGGTCGGCGAAGGCGTGGTCGCGGAGTTTGTTGAGGGTCTTGGACTCGATCTGGCGGATGCGTTCGCGGGTCACGCCGAAGATGCGGCCGATCTCCTCCAGGGTGCGGGGGCGGCCGTCGGCGAGGCCGTAACGGAGTTGGACGACCTTGCGTTCGCGTTCGCCGAGGGTGGAGAGGACCGCCTCCAGGTGCTCGCGCAGGAGGAGGAAGGCGGCCGACTCGACGGGGCTGGTCGCGTCGCCGTCCTCGATGAGGTCGCCGAGGGCCACGTCGTCCTCCTCGCCCACCGGGGCGTGCAGGGACACCGGTTCCTGGGCCAGGCGCAGCACCTCGCCGACCCGCTCCGGGGGAAGGTCCAGCTGGCCGGCGACCTCGTCGGCCGTCGGTTCGTAGCCGCGTTCCTGGAGCATCCGGCGCTGCACCCGCACCACCCGGTTGATCAGCTCGACGACATGGACCGGGACGCGGATGGTGCGGGCCTGGTCGGCGAGGGCACGGGACATGGCCTGGCGGATCCACCAGGTGGCGTACGTGGAGAACTTGTAGCCGCGCGCGTAGTCGAACTTCTCGACGGCGCGGATGAGTCCGAGGTTGCCCTCCTGGACGAGGTCGAGCATGGTCAGGCCGCGTCCGACGTACCGCTTGGCGACGGAGACGACGAGCCGCAGGTTGGCCTCGATGAGGCGGCGCTTGGCCATGCGGCCCATGACGACCAGCCGGTCGAGGTCGAGGGCGAGGTCGCTGTCCAGGTCGGGGGTGCTGCTCAGCTTCTCCTCGGCGAACAGGCCGGCCTCGACCCGGCGGGCGAGTTCGACCTCCTCGGCCGCGGTGAGCAGCGGGATGCGGCCGATCTCCCGCAGGTACTGCCGGAACAGGTCCGAGGAGGGCGTTCCGGTGTCCGCGGCCGTCCGGGACCGGGGCGGCTCCACGGGCTCCGGCTCCGGGGCCTCCTCCAGGGCCTCCGGGGGTGGTTCCGTCTCCGGGTGGTGCGCGGCACGGTTCTGCGACGGGACCGCGACCAGGACGTCGGTCTCGGCGTCCGGTTCCGTGTCGTCGGCAGTGCTGCTGTTCTGCGTCAGGGTCTGGGTCTGCACGGGGGCGACCTCCAGGATGATCGCTGCTGAGGTGAGCGGCAGCGGTACTGCGGGGGCCGCTCCGAGGACTCAGGCACCGGACCCAGTGTGGAGTACGACACATCCCCGCCACGAGGGGCGTGCGGTGACTTTTTGAGTCCGTCCCGTAACCAGCTGTTCAGAGCGCCGCGGCGCCGTGCTCCCGCAACGCCTGGTCGTACTGCTGAAGGACCCACAGTTCGTTCTGTACGGCGGCCAGTTGGGCCTGGTCGCCGCCCGCGCCGAGGCGGGTCAGCTGGGACTGGACGTCTCGGACGCGGCGTTCGACGGCGCGTCGGCGGACCTGGACGAGGACCGTGCCGGCGTACACCTCGTCGACCGCGCGGCGCATGATCGGCTCGACGGCGAGTTCGGTGACCATGGCGCGGACGGTGTCGTCGGGGGCGGCCTCGCGGACGCGGATCAGGTACTCCTGGGCGTCCTGGACACCCCACTCCGCGCCGCCCGCGTCCATGACGGCCTGGCGTACGGCGGCGTACGGGGCGGCGGTGAACTCGTCGACGCCGTACGCGTCGAAGGCCGGGGACACCAGCTCGGGGCGCTGCAGGGCGAGTTTGAGCAGTTCGCGTTCGGTGGCGTAGACGGGGTTGCGCAGGGTGAGGGCGGGGCCGGAGGTGGCGGGGCGGGGGGCGGCCTCGTAGGGCTGCTGGGGGCCGCCGCGGCCGGCCGGCGCGGGGCCCTTGCCGCCGCGGTCGCGGGCCCAACGGGCCAGCTGGGCGACGCGCTTGACGACGAACTGGGTGTCGAGGATGCCGAGCATGCCGGCGAGCTGCACGGCGACCTCGTGCTGGGCGCCGCTGTTCTTGATGCGGGCGACGATGGGCGCGGCCTCGTCGAGGGCGGCGGCGCGGCCCGCGGGGGTGTCGAGGTCGTACCGTACGACGATCTGGCGCAGCGCGAACTCGAAGAGCGGGGTGCGGGGTTCGACCAGGTCGGCGACCGCCTCGTCGCCCTTGATCAGCCGCAGGTCGCAGGGGTCCATGCCGTCGGGGGCGACGGCGATGTAGGTCTCGGCGGCGAACTTCTGGTCGTCCTCGAAGGCGCGCAGGGCCGCCTTCTGGCCGGCGGCGTCGCCGTCGAAGGTGAAGATCACGCGAGCGCTGCCGTTGTCCATCAGCAGTCGCCGGAGGATCTTGATGTGCTCGCCGCCGAAGGCCGTGCCGCAGGTGGCGATGGCGGTGGTGACACCGGCGAGGTGGCAGGCCATGACGTCGGTGTAGCCCTCGACGACGACCGCGCGCGACACCTTGGCTATGTCCTTCTTCGCGAGGTCGATGCCGTACAACACCTGGGACTTCTTGTAGATCGCCGTCTCGGGCGTGTTGAGGTACTTGGGGCCCGTGTCCGCCTCGTAGAGCTTGCGGGCGCCGAAGCCGACGACCTCGCCGCCGATGTCGCGGATGGGCCACATCAGCCGGCCCCGGAAGCGGTCGATGGGGCCGCGGCGGCCCTCCTGGGCGAGTCCGGAGAGCAGCAGCTCCTTGTCGGAGAAGCCCTTGCCGCGCAGGAAACGGATGAGGTGGTCCCAGCCCTGGGGGCTGTAGCCGACGGAGAAGTGCTGGGCGGCGGCCTGGTCGAAGCCGCGCTCGGCGAGGAACTGACGGCCGGTGTCGGCCTCCGGGCTGGTGGCCAGCTGCTCCATGTACCAGTCGGCGGCGATCTTGTGGGCCTCGACCAGGCGGATGCGTTCGCCGCGCTGGTGGGAGGGGTTGTAGCCGCCCTCCTCGTAGCGCAGGGTGATGCCGGCCTGGGCGGCAAGCCGCTCGACAGCCTCGGAGAAGGTGAGGTGGTCGACCTTCATCACGAACGTGATGGTGTCGCCGCCCTCCTGGCAGCCGAAGCAGTGGAAGAGCCCCTTGCTCGGGCTGACCTGGAAGGACGGCGACTTCTCGTCGTGGAAGGGGCACAGCCCCTTGAGGTTGCCGCCGCCCGCGCCTCGCAGCTGGAGGTACTCGGACACGACGGCGTCGATCGGGACCGCGTCCCGTACCGCCTTCACGTCCTCGTCGTTGATCCGTCCTGCCACGCGTGAATTCTACGGGGGTCCGGTGACAACTCAGGCGAGCTGTCGCGCCCCCAAGGGGCGCGGGGCTGTGACATATGCGGCTCCGCCGCGTGGGCGCGACAAGCCACATACGGCCCGCACGCGCGCGACGGCAAAACCCCGCAGACGCCTAGGCACGAAGGCTCTCCAACGGCACATGAGGATCTGCCAGTGCCTCGGTGTCCACGGCGGCTCCGGAAGCGATCAGCTTCTGGATCGGCTCTGTGACGTCCCACACGTTCACGTTCATCCCGGCGAGGACCCGCCCCTCCTTCACCCAGAACGCGATGAACTCCCGCTTCCCCGCGTCACCGCGGATCACGACCTCGTCGTACGACCCGGGCGGCGCCCAGCCGCTGTACTCCATGCCGAGGTCGTACTGGTCGGTGAAGAAGTAGGGCACGCGGTCGTAGGTGACGTCCTTGCCGAGCATCGCGCGGGCGGCCGCCGGGCCGCCGTTGAGGGCGTTGGCCCAGTGCTCGACCCGCAGCCGGGTGTCGAACAGGCCGTGCGGGAAGGAGGCGACGTCCCCGGCGGCGTAGATGTCGGGGTCGGAGGTGCGCAGGTGGGCGTCCACGGCGACGCCGCCGCCGTGGGCCCGGTCGGCCAGCGTCAGCCCGGCGGCCTCCGCGAGCGCGGTCCGCGGGGCCGCGCCGATCGCCGCGAGGACGTCGTGCGCCGGGTGCTCCTCGCCGTCGTCGGTGCGTACGGCGAGGACCATGCCGTCCTGGCCGACGATCTCGGTCAGCCGGGCGCCGAAGCGGAAGCGGACGCCGCGCTCGCGGTGCAGCTCGGCGAAGACGTTGCCCAGCTCGGGGCCGAGGACGCCGTGCAGCGGGGTCGGCGAGGGCTCGATGACGGTGACCTCGGCGCCGTACTCACGGGCCGCCGCCGCCACCTCCAGGCCGATCCAGCCGGCACCGGCGATCACCAGATGGCCGTTGTCACGGCCGAGGGCGGTCAGGACGCCCTTGAGGCGCTCGGCGTGCGCGAGGCGGCGCAGGTGGTGGACGCCCGCGAGATCGGTGCCGGGGATGTCGAGGCGGCGCGGCTCGGCGCCGGTGGCCAGCAGCAGCTTGTCGTAGTGGACGAGGGTGCCGTCGTCGCCGAAGCGGACCGTCCTCGCCGTACGGTCGATCGCGTCGACGGTCTGGCCGAGGTGCAGCTCGATGTCGCTCTGCGCGTACCAGGCGGGCTCGTGCACGAAGACGCTCTCGCGGCTCTCCTTGCCGAGCAGGAAACCCTTGGACAGCGGCGGCCGCTCGTAGGGGTGGTCGCGTTCGTCGCAGATCAGTATCACGCGGCCGGTGAAGCCCTCGGCCCGCAGCGTTTCGGCCGCCTTCGCGCCTGCCAGGCCTCCTCCGACGATGACGAATGTCTGATCCGCGTCGACCACGTGATGCCTCCTCGTAAGAGAACCGCCACATGCGAGCGTCCCGCACGGAGCGTGATGGGGGAAGGGGACGTGGCCCGATCAGGCCACGCTGGGTCACGTTCGGGTCCTTTTGGGTGCACTTGTGAACACTCGGGTGCACTGGTGAACGCTCGTACCCCTTTCGTCACGCGTGCCCGGTCAGGCGGGAGTGGAGCGAGCGGGCCGAGGCGTCGGTGAGGGAGGCGATCTGGTCGACGATGACGCGCTTGCGGGCGCGGTCGTCGGGGGCCTGCTCGAACAGGGCCCGGAACTGGGGGTCGAGTCCCTCGGGCGCGCGGGCGGTGAGGGCCTCGGCCAGCTCGGTGATCACGACGCGCTGGTCGGCGCGGAGCCGTTCCTGTTCGGCGCGCTGCATGACGTACCGGTCGGCGACCGCCTTGAGGACCGCGCACTCCAGGCGTGCCTCGTGGGGTACGACGAGTTCGGCGCCGTAGCGGCTGAGGGGCCCCGAGCCGTACCGCCCGCGGGTCGCGCCCTCGGCGGCGAGGCAGAAGCGGCCGATGAGCTGGCTGGTGGCGTCCTTCAGGCGGGCCTGGGCGACCGCCGAGCCGTCGTAGCCGTGCGGCCACCACTCCTGGTCCTGGAGACGGTCGAGGGCGGCCGCGAGCTCGGCCGGGTCGGTACCGGCCGGGACGTAACGGCCGACGGCCACCCGGAAGACCTCGGCGCGCTCCGGCTCGGCGCGCAGGCTGTCGGGGTCGATGTGGCCGGCGTGCAGACCGTCCTCCACGTCGTGCACCGAGTAGGCCACGTCGTCGGACCAGTCCATGATCTGCGCCTCGAAGCAGGTGCGGGTGCCGGGGGCCTCCTTGCGGGCCCAGTCGAACACCGGCCGGTCGTCCTCGTACACGCCGAACTTGGGGGACGCCGGGTCCCTGGGGTGGGCGCCCCGCGGCCAGGGGTACTTGGTGGCGGCGTCGAGGGTGGCGCGGGTGAGGTTGAGGCCGACGGAGCCCTCGGCGGTGAAGCGCTTGGGTTCGATGCGGGTGAGCAGGCGCAGGGACTGGGCGTTGCCCTCGAAGCCGCCGCAGTCCCGCGCGAAGTCGTTCAGGGCCTGTTCGCCGTTGTGGCCGAACGGGGGGTGGCCCAGATCGTGCGCGAGGCAGGCCGCCTCGACCAGGTCGGGGTCGCAGCCGAGGGCGGCGCCCAGCTCGCGGCCGACCTGGGCGCACTCCAGGGAGTGGGTGAGGCGGGTGCGGGGGGTGGCGTCCCATTCCTGGCTGCGTTCGCCCGGGGTGACGACCTGGGTCTTTCCCGCGAGTCTTCTCAGCGCCGAGGAGTGCAGGATCCTTGCGCGGTCGCGCTGGAAGGCGGTGCGGCCGGGGCGCTTGTCCGGTTCGGGGGCCCAGCGTTCGGCGGCGCCGCCGGCATAGGCAAACTGCGTGGCATGGACGTCCATGCCACGACAGTAAGCGGCGGTATTGAATCCTCCCCGTCGTCTCCGACGGGGATTCCTGGCTCACGCTGCTCGATCGCCCAGCGGACGGCCGAGTCTGACACGATCAGCACCAGCCGGGTTGAGACCAGCCCGGTGAAGCTTCGTGGTAGAGCACGTCGACAGCGGCGGGCCTGCTTGGCTCTCGCACGCGCCACCACCGCACAGAGTGATCATACCACCACATGGAGCAACGAACTGCCGGGCTTCAGGCGGACGCCAGTTCCCACGCTGCGGTGGTGAGCGGGGCTTCGACGGCCTGGTCGTAGCGGTGGAGCAGTAGGTCGGCCATTGCCGGGTGGGTGCCGAGCGGCGCCGAGGCGATCCAGGGGGCCTTCTCCGCGCACTCCCTCGCGAAGCGGCCCGGTGCTGTGAAGTACGACGCGACCGCCACCCTGTCGCGGCCCCTCGCCGCCAGTGCGCGCAGTGCCGTGTCGACGGTCGGGGTGGCCGTGGAGGCGTACGCGGGCACCACCGGGACGCCCAGACGTGCCGCCAGGAGATGGGCCGTACGGCGGGTGTCGGTCGCCGAGTCGGGGTCGCGGGAGCCCGCCGCCGCCAGGACCACCGCGCCGGTGCGGCGGTCCTCGGCCGTCGGGTCCGTGGGCCAGCCCGCCTCCAGCAGGCGGGTGTGCAGGGTGTCCACCAGGAGGGGGTGCGGGCCGAGGGGGGCCGCCACGCGCGTGCGTACCCGGGCGGTCGCCGCCATCTCGGGGATGTCGCGCTTGACGTGGTAGCCGCGGGCGAGGAGGAGGGGGACGAGGACGGCGTCCGTGGTGCCGCGGGCGTCCAGGTCGGCCAGTGTGTCCGTGAGCAGGGGCTCGTTCAGCTCGATGTGGCCGAGGTGCACCGGCAGGCCGGGGCGCCGGTCGCGGACCCGGTCGAGAAGGGTGCGTACGGTGCCGAGGGCGCGCGGGTCCCGGCTGCCGTGGGCGACGACCACCAGCGCGGGCGGGGCCGGGCGCCGGCGGGCGTCGAGCTGGACGAGGCTTGGCTGGCTCATGCACCGATGGTCGCGGGGCGAGGTTGCACCCCCGTTGCCTGACCGTCACGAGAATTTTCCGGGCGTTCACGGCGGGCGCCGGGGCGGTGTGAGGTCGCTGGGACCTGTCCCACCCGGTCCGGCCCCTCCGCGGGCGGGCGAACCGGATCACCGTACGCTGCGTCTTCCCAGGCCGAACGGGATTTCGAGCCGGATCCACGCAGGGGGCACCTCATGAACATCCGTCGACCTCGGCTGCCGCGCACCCGGGCCGGGCGGCGCCGGCTGGTGCAGGCGGTGATGGCCGGGTGTGTGCTCGCGCTGCTGCCCGCCACCTGGCTGTTCGTGTCCACGGGCGACCGGATCGGTACGACGGCGGGGGCGCCGCGCCGGGAGGTCGCCGTGGTCTTCGGGGCGGGGCTGTGGGACGGGGAGCCGTCGCCGTATCTGGCGCACCGGCTCGACGCGGCGGCGAAGCTGTACCGGGAGGGCCGGATCGAGGTCGTCCTCGTCACCGGCGACAACAGCCGCGAGGACTACGACGAGCCGGACGCCATGCGCGCCTACCTGACCGAGCACGGGGTGCCGGACCAGCGGATCGTCAGCGACTACGCCGGTTTCGACACCTGGGACTCCTGCGTGCGCGCCAAGAAGATCTTCGGTGTGGACCGGGCTGTGCTCATCAGCCAGGACTTCCACATCCGGCGGGCGGTCGCCCTCTGCGAGGCGGCGGGCGTCGACTCGTACGGCGTCGGTGTCGCCGCCAAGCACGACGTGACCTGGTACTACGGCGGCACCCGGGAGATCCTCGCGGCGGGCAAGGCGGCCCTGGACGCGGTGTTCGAGCCGGATCCGCGCTTCCTCGGCCCGAAGGAGAAGGGCGTGGCGAAGGCGCTGGCGGCGGGCAACTGAATGGCCCCGGCGCGGCCCTGTCACGTCCGGGGCTACTGGTCCGGGCTCGGTGAGGTCGGTTCCCGCCTCGCGCTGCGCATGCAGTGAACCACTCTCTGATGTGTGTCCCCGGCCTGGTCGACGGCCCGTACGCGCACGTGCACGTCCTCGACGACGGCCATGGCCCTGGGCGCGAAAAGGGCAACTGTCCGGGAATCGTCACCGGAGTTGGAGAGGGAGTGGGCCGGACCCAGTAGCCGGATCTCGAAGTCCTGGCCGTCCACGAGTCCGGCCGCGACGAGCTTCAGGACCGCGGCTTCGCGCGTGAGCCAGTCATCTTCCGAGGGCGGGTTCCCGGCGGCCTCCGAGCGGAGAATGACGCGGTATTTCGGATATTCGACGGTCGCGCCGTGCGGTGAACCGTTGGTGAGCCGCACCCACCAGACGAGCCGGTCCGACATGCCGTCCGTCTCGATCACCCGGCCTCGCCAGCCGAGCATGGGTCGCACGGCCGTGGCGTACTGGGCCCGGGCGAGGATGAGACCCACCGCGACCGTGGTCGCCGTCGACGCCGACTGGACGTCGAGGAGTTCGAGCCGCCACGGCCACGCGGCTGCCGTGGCATCGGGCAGATTGATCCTCGTCAGTTCCCATGCGAGAAGAGCCACGCTCAATCCGAGCAGAAGAAGGGGAACGCCGAAGAACAGTCTGTTTCTCCGCACGCGGGTCTGCCTGAGATCGTCCACGCCCCACCCCCGTCGAAGCCGGAGGGGACACCATAGGGAAGGCCGGTCCGGGGAGGAAGAGGGCATCGTGCGAGTCGATCCGGCGGTCGGGGCGGGCGGCGGCGAAGTGACCGGGGGCGGGAGAGGAGGCCGCTGCTCCCGCCCCCGGTCGTCAGTGGCCCCGGAACACCGGGGGGCGCTTCTCCAGGAACGCCGTCATGCCCTCCTTCTGGTCCTGTGTCGCGAACAGGGCGTGGAAGACGCGGCGTTCGTGGCGGATGCCGTCGCGCAGGCCGGCCTCCAGCGCCCGGTCCACGCACTCCCGGGCGGCGCGGACCGCGATACGGCCGTACGAGGCGATCGTCGCCGCCGCCTCCAGGGCCTCGGGCAGGACCCGGTCGTCCGGGACGACCCGGGAGACCAGGCCGGCGCGTTCCGCCTCGGCGGCGTCCATGGTGCGGCCGGTGAGGATCAGGTCCATCGCCTTGGCTCGGCCGACCAGGCGGGTCAGGCGCTGGGTGCCGCCGATGCCGGGGATCACGCCCAGTCCGATCTCCGGCTGGCCGAACACCGCGGACTCACAGTTATCTTCTTCGCGGTCCTGCAAGAGGATTGCTGGCCTCCGGGCCCGGCATGACTGTGTCCCCCCGTCGAACGGATGACCTGGGGGGTGGTGTCAGTGCGCCGTGAGGCGCTGAGAACTCGTGCGGAGGTGAGAGACCGCCGCCATCTTCCCTGTCGCAGCAGGGGGATGAAGCTGGGGGCAGCCCAATCCGAAAGATGCCGGTGAGGGTGAGAGCGGCCCCGACAAAGCCGGGACGGACCAGAACTGCCAGATGGCCTGGGTCCGGCAAGCGTGATGGAGAGGAGTACGAGAGGAACCAGCGCTTACGTCTCTCAACCCCCCGCCGGCTCGAACCTGTGCAGATATGGGCCGGATGCGGTGCGTCCCCGAACCGGGTTACCGGAGCGGGGAACTCCTGGGCGGGCCTTGGCATGCCCGTCGGGAGGCCACGGTGAAGCGCTGCGGGGTAGCCGTGGCGGGGCCGCAGGGACAGAGCTGGGCTCCTACTTCGTCGAGCGAGTTGCAGTGAACACGGGAACCGGTCCGGCCCAGGGAGGCCCGGACAACCGGCCTCCCTACCCGTTACTCCTGCGGCTGCGACGCGGAGCGCCCGCATGGCCGCCGCGGAGCCGGGGAATGCGAACGCGTGTGCCGATAGCCGCCGGTTGGAGTGGTGATCGCGCGATCGGGATACGGGTGTGCGACTGTCGCATGTACGGTCCATCACAAGGTGTCCGCAGGCCGCGGACTTGGTCCGGGGGCCGCGGAGGGGTGAGTGTGTGGTGGGAGTGGGGGCGGTCGCAGAGGCTGCCGGGCATGCCCGGTGGACGTTCCGCCTGCGCGTGTCGTCCACCGCACTCGCCGCGCTGACGGATGAGTGGGACCGGTGCCGGTGGCTGTGGAACGAGAGCGTGGCCAAGTCCAGACAGGTCCACGCCCGGAACAAGGCCCGGCCCGAGGGCGCCGACAAGCAGACGTGTGGTCCGGCGCAGCTGGACAGGATGCTGACCGAGGCCCGCGCCGGGACGCCGTGGCTGCGGGAGGGCAGCTCGGTGCCGCAGCAACAGATCATCCGGGATTTCGGGAAGTCCAGGGCGAAGGCGCACAAGGACATCCGTGAGCGGCTTCCGCAGCAGCAGCGGGCCGGGATGCCGGGGTGGAAGAAGAAGCGCGAGGCCGCGGTGAGCCTGAACTTCACGAAGCGCGGGTTCCGGCTGAAGGACGACCGTCTGCATCTGGCCGGGGGTATCGTCCTGACGCCGGTGTGGTCGCGGGACCTGCCCGCCGAGCCCTCCTCGGTGCGCGTGTACCGGGACACGGTGGGGCACTGGTACTGCTCGTTCGTGGTCCCGGCCGATATGCAACCCTTGCCCGGGACAGGCCGGGTGATCGGTGTCGACTGGGGCGTGAAGGAGATCGCGACCACCACGTCCGACGCCCATGACCTCCCGCATGCGCAGCACGGGAAGAAGGCCCAGGCCAAGCTGTCGCGGTACGACCGCATGATGGCCCGCCGCAAACCCGCCAAGGGGCAGGCCGGATCGAGGGGCTACCGGGAGGCGAAGAAGTGGCAGGCGAAGACCTACGCGAAGATCGCCCGGCAGCGTCAGGACACCGGCCGTAAATGGGCCAAGCGCGTGGTCCGTGACCACGACGCCCTGGCGGTG
>NZ_JBLRVZ010000080.1:0-21501 GCF_048159505.1 Streptomyces sp. T028 | reverse complement strand
CAAGCCACAGTCGTAGCCGCCTGGTCAGGCCACGACCAGCCCGACAGCCCCACCCGAAAGCCCGAAACGGGCATCACGTCACGTACTGCCCTCTTACGGGTGGTTCGGGCTGTCCGAGCAGTTCGCGTGGCACTGCGAGCAGTCCGCGAGGTCCAGCTCGGGCCAGAACTCCATGTCGATCTCGTACCCGGCGAGCGTGATCGAGTCGACGGTCAGGGCATGCAGGGTCTTGCCCCCGCCGTGCTCCTCCTTGTCGAGGAATCCGGGCTGGTGGTGCAGGAACCTGGCGAACCTCTGCTCGCAGAACTCGGCGTACGCCTTGGTGTGCAGCAGGAAGGCGTGCCAGAAGTCGTCGACGAGCGGCGAGGGGCTGAGCGGCCGACCGGCGTAGTCGCAGGCCGCGAGGAATGCGAGCATCTGCCCGACACCTCGGTCTGCCTTGTCCTCGCTGTGCTGTGGGAACTTGTCGATCATGTTGGACACGAGGGTTGCCCGCATCTCCGCGCTGAGCAGCGTACGCGCGTCGGTTGCGGGGTGTTCCTGCATCGTGGTCACGTTGCTTGCCTCCATGGCTTGTGGATGGTTGCTTGCACTTGCTGACCGCCCCGCCCACTTTCGGCCTTGCTCCTACTTGGTGGGCGGGGCGGGGCTTCAGGCCCGTTACGCTCGACCTCTGGCGGGTCGGCCCGGGGTCCATCTCACCTCGGGGCGGCCCGTTCTTCCGTGCATGGCGAGCAGGTCAGACGTGATACGTCGTGCCCCAGCGCATCGCGCCGCGCTCAAAGCACTCGCGTACGTGCGCGTCGATCTCTGCGAGTCCGGCCCCGGCGGCAAGCGGCTCGAACACGACCAGAATGCGGACGGGCCCGCCGGCCTCGACGACGTCCAGCCACGACCGGGCGGCGGGCAGTTGCAGCCGGCGTGTGCCGTCGCCGTAGTCGAGCCAAGGGGAGCCCTGCCGTATGCGGATACGGTGCCCGATGGGCGGCGGAGGGCCGTCGTGCGGGCCGAGACGTAGCGCTTCGGCGAAGGCCTGCATGCCCTCGCGGATGCTGCCGACGCTCTCACGGTCGAGGCGCGGCGGCGCGTGATAGGCGAGCAGTTGGGCAATCGGGAACAGGTAGTCCCGGTGCACGCCGGTCCCCAAGCAGATGCCGGCGACGAATCCGGGGCCGGGCGGTGCCTTTACCTCGGGTACGGTCACAGTGCGTTCACCTCTGCCCACACGGCTTTGCCGAGGGGGATCTCGGTCACGCCCCACCGGTGGCACAGGAAGTCAAGGATGAGCAGGCCGCGCCCTCGGTCGCGCTGGTCGGATTCGGGCCGTACGCGAGGACGGCGCCGGACGGGGTCGTGTACCTCGACGCGGGTTCGGCTGTCGTCGGAGTCGATCACGATCCGTACGAGGTCATCGGGCTCGGTCCCGTAGCGGATTGAGTTGGTGACCAGCTCGCACGTGATCAGTACGACGGTCTCGGCGTGGTCCTTGCTTGCCTCCGGCACGTGGTAACCGACGTACTCACGTACGAACTGGCGGGCCACTCTCGCTGATTCGGGTTCGCTCACCAGCAAAAGGGTCGGCGGCGGGCCGACTTGCAGTGCGGGGTATGCCCGCCTGCTGTCCTGGACTGCCTTTTTGGTGATGCTGGAGTCGACGGGTAGTTCAGTGTGGACGGCGGGGCGTTGTCGCTCGCCCGTACCGGACACGTGCTCTTCGGTCATGGTCAAACCAGGCCCCCTGGTAGGCCGAGATCAGTCGGGGTTTCGGTGAAGGGGTAACCGTGCGGTCACCCTCCGCGGGTACCGTTGGAGGCCGGTGGGAACGTGAACGCCATGAATGTCGTCGGGAGATGAGGCATGGCCAGGAACAAACGCACGCCCAACCCTGCCCTTGCGGGGTTACTTGACCAGGCGCAATTGACTCGGACGCAGCTCGCGCAGCGCGTGAACCGCCTCGGCGTACAGGCGGGATTGGATCTCCACTACAGCCAATCCACCGTTTCGCACTGGATCGCCGGTGCGCGTCCGAAGCCCGAGGTCAGGGCCCTGATCGTTGAGGCGCTCTCGGCACAGCTGGGTCGGCCCGTCACTCATGCCGAGGCAGGGCTCACACCCGCCCCGTCAGTTCTTGGGCACGACCAGGCCGACACTGTCGAGGAGTTGATAGACCTCGGAAGGGCGGATATGGACCCATCCCGGCGCGGCGTAATCGCTGCGGGCGTTTTCTCCGCGGCTCTTGCTGTCCCTGGCTTCTCCAGCCCTGCGCACGCCGTGGATCAGCTGGTTGGTCCCAGCAAGAGGACGATCCGTGTTGGTGCGTCGCAGGTTGCGGCGGTGCGCACCATGACGGAACGGATCGCGGACATCCTTGACGAACTCGGCGCGGGGCACGCCCGGCCCATGGCTGCTGCGTTCCTCGTCAACACGGTGGGGCCGTGGCTGCGTGCACAGGCAAGTGAACAGGTACGCCTCGACATGCTTGGTGCCGCATCCGACCTGACATATCTGACCGGGTGGATGGCCATGTACGAAAAGGCCCATGGCCTTGGCCAGACCTATTACGTCAAAGCGTTGAAGCTGGCGAGCGAGGCGCAAGACCACGTGACCTACTGTCGTACGCTGCGCGGCATGAGCTTGCAGGCATCCAATCTCGGCTACGGACGGAAGTCGTTGGAGCTTGCCGACTCGGCTGCAGAGGCCGCGCCTGCTGCGGGGCCTCGCCTGGTGGCGTTCCTGCGGGGGCAGCAGGCACACGCGGCGAGCATGGTCGGCGATCGGAACATGGCGCACAGCCGGTTGAGGGAAGCCGAGGTCGCACTGTCTCAGGCGGACAACCGTCGGGACGCGATCGGCGGCTATGACCAAACGGCGTGGCTGTTCCACCTCTCTCACGTGCTGTACGAGGAACGTGACCTACCAGGGAGCATCAAGGCTCTTCAGCAGTCGATCAAGGTGCAACCGAAGGTGGAGAGGCAAGGGCGCGTGCATTCGTACGCGCTGCTGGCACAACGACAGTATGCGTATGGGCATCTCGACGCGTCGTGTGATTCGTGGGGGCGGTTCCTGGACGAGTACGAGCACGTTTCATCGGCCCGAGGTGATGACCACTTCGAGACGATGCGCACGCAGTTGCGGAGGCACGTGACGGCGCGGCCGGTGCGGGAACTGGCCGGACGAGCGCGGGAGGTCGCGGCGCTGAAAAGCTGACAGCCCTACGCGCCGAAGGAACGAATGCGCCCCCGGCATGGGCCGGTGACGGGGGCGCATCTGTCCACTGGTGAGCGAGCTGCTATGAGGACAGGGCCAGACCGAGAATGGCGACCAGGGCGGTTAGGGACGGCAGAGGCCATCGGGTGCGTTCGAGGGCGTCGAGGCGTGCGGCATGTTGCTTGATCTCCGCGTCGGTCTGGCGCGGCTTTGAAGGAGCGCGGGGACGGACTTTTCAGGGACGCGAGGATCCGGCTTTTGAAGGGGCGCGGGGAACTGCGCGTTTTTCAAGGGGCGCGGGGAACTGCGCGCGAAAGCCCCCACCGCCCCGCACCCGACACCGAACCCAAAACAAAAACGCAGGGCACCCTCCCCAAGGGAAGGGCACCCCACGTTCACGGCCGAAGCCAAGCGCAGCGACTAGGCGTCGTAGTCCTGGTTGAGCCGGTCCTCTTCCTCGCGCTGCATCCGCTCCGTCTCCGGGTCCGTCTCACGGCGCCGGCCACGCTGCTGGACCTGCTCCTTGGCCTGCTTGGCCTTCTGCTTGGCCTGCTGCTGCCACTGCTGGGACTGGTCCTGCATCTTGTCCTTCATGCCCATGTGGGTTCACTCCTGTAGGGAGATGAGGGGTTGGGCCCCGGGGGTTCGGGCCCCTTGCCGGGGCCCGCTGGTGGGGCCTCGACCAGATTCACACGGGCGGACACGCACCGCATTTCGATCAACTACGGTGCGTAGCGCGGGCCTCCTCGTCGGCCGCCCCGCCCGCCCCCACCAGCCCGGTCCGCATGCCCTGCAACCTGGGCGCGAACCGCTTCATCTCCCGCTGCCCGACGATCCCGATGATCCCGGGGAGGTAGCCGCGCACGCCCTGCATCCCGCGCAGCCACCACTGCCCGTACACATGGGCTGACCGCCGCTCGATCCCGGCGACGATCCGGTCCACCGCCGGCCCGAGCGGGTACGTCTTGTTCGACGGCCACGGCAGCCGCTGCCGCAACTCCCGCATGACCTCCTCCTGGTCGGCGCCGCGCACCATGTCGGTGTCGGTCCAGGACAGATAGCCCACGCCGACCCGCACACCCCGGTGGCCGACCTCGGCGCGCAGGCTGTGCGCGTACGCCTCCACGCCCGACTTGGACGCGCAGTACGCGGTCATCATCGGCGCGGGCGTGATCGCGGCGAGGGAGGCGATCTGGAGCAGATAGCCGCGGCTCTCCAGCAGCACCGGCAGGAACGCGCGGGCCGTGACGGCGGAACCGATGAGGTTGACCTCGATGACCCGGCGCCAGGCCTCCGGGTCGGAGTCGACGAACGGTCCACCGGACGCCACACCGGCGTTGGCGACGACGATGTCCACCTTGCCGAAGCGGTCCTTCACCTCCGCCGCGACCCTGGTCATCGCCTCGTGATCGGTGACGTCGGCGTACCAGTGGCCGCTGTCGCCGTGCAGCCGCTCCGACACCTGCTTGAGCGCGTCCGGCTCCAGCCCCACCAGCGCGACCTTCGCCCCGCGCGCGGAGAGCTTGCGCGCGAGCAGCTCCCCGACCCCGCGCGCGGCACCGGTGACGACGGCGACCTGTCCCTCGAGACCGACCCTGCTCATGCGCCCTCCTTCAACTGCGTGTACGTGCGGACGAGTTCCCGGATCCTGCCGTTGACCAGCTCGGGCGCCTCGACCGGCGTCATATGGCCGAGCCCGGGCAGCTCGGTCACCCCCAGGGAGTGCGGCAGCGCCGCCGCGATCCGGTGCGCGTGCACCGGCGGCGTCAGCCGGTCCCCGGTGCCGACCACGACCGCCGTCGGCACCCGCAACTCCCGTACGGCATGGTCGAGATCGAGCGCGCTCAGTACCCGCGACCAGGCGTGCCGCACCGTGCGGGGGCAGGCGTGCACGATCCGCGCGCACACCTCCACCAGGTGCGGGGCCGAACCGGCGCCCATCGTGGCGTACTTGAGGATCCGCTTCGCGACCGGCGTGACCGGCCCGAGCGGCGCCCGCGACCCGAGGACGCGCCCGGTCAGCCAGGTCCGCAGCCGGCCCGGCCGCAGCGGTACGACGGTGGACTCGGCGACCAGCCGCGACGCACCCGTGCTGCACAGCAGGACGGCGGCGGCGTGCTCCCGCACCCGGGGGCGCGCGGCGGCGGCCAGCACGGTCATCCCTCCCATCGAGTGCCCGGCGATCACCGCCTGCTCGCCGGGCGCGAGGGTCGCGGCGAGCACGGCCTCCAGGTCGTCGGCGAGCACGTCCGTGCTGCACACCGGGGACGGCGGGGTACGGCCGTGGCCGCGCTGGTCGTAGACGATGACCCGGTGATCGGCGGCGAGGTCCCGGATCTGGGCCGCCCAGAAGGCAGTGGAGCAGGTCCAGCCGTGGGCGAGGACGACCGGGGGCGCGTCCTCGGGGCCGTGCACCTCGACGTGCAGGGGGGTGCCGTCGGCGGAGAGGGCGGTGAGGTCACGGGCTGGGCTCATGCGGTGACCCCGTCCTTCTCCGCGCTCTTGCGGGCCTCCGGTACCGAAGCAGGCGCTCGGAGCACCTCGTACTCCGCGAGATCCACCCGCCGGGTCGCGTGCCGGAACTCGCTCGTCGTGCCCGGCCAGATGGTGGTGTTGCGGCCGTTGGCGTCGAGGTACCAGCTGGTGCAGCCGCCGGTGTTCCACACGGTCCGCCTCATACGGTCCTGCACGCGCGCGTTCCAGGCGTCGACGGCGCCGGGCCGGGCGTCGAGGGCGGCGCGCCCCCCGAGGACGTTCAGCTGCCGCAGATAGTCGGCCATGTAGTTCAGCTGGGACTCGATCATCAGGATCATCGAGGAGTTCCCGAGGCCGGTGTTCGGGCCGATGATCGACATCCAGTTGGGGAAGCCGGCGGCGGAGGCGCCGCGCAGGGCGGACATCCCGTCCTTCCAGCTCTCCGCGAGGGTCCGCCCGTCGGCGCCCAACACCCGTTCGGCGATCGGCATGTCGGTGACATGGAAACCCGTGCCGAAGACGATCACGTCGGCCTCGGCCTCGCTGCCGTCCGCGGCGACCAGCGTGGAGCCGCGGATCTCGCTGAGCCCGCTCGCGACGACGTCGACGTTCGGCTGGGCGAGGGCCGGATAGTAGGCGTTCGACAGCAGGATCCGCTTGCAGCCGATGCGGTAGTCGGGGGTGAGCCTGGCGCGCAGGACCGGGTCCTTGATCGAACGGGCCAGGTTGCGCTTGGCGAGCTGCTCGACGAGACCGAGCTCGTTCGGGTGCTTGGTGAACGCCTGGACCTGCAGCTCACGGATGCCCCAGAGCAGTCCGCGCCGCAGCTGGGTGGTGAAGGGCAGGGCCCGGTGGAGGGCCCGCTCGGCGCCGCTGATGGCCCGGTCGACCCGCGGCATCACCCACGGCGGGGTGCGCTGGAAGAGGGTCAGCCGGGAGACGCCCGGCTGGATCGCGGGCACGATCTGGATCGCGGAGGCGCCCGTGCCGACCATGGCGACCCGCTTGCCGGTGAGGTCGTGGTCGTGGTCCCAGCGGGCGGAGTGGAAGACCTGGCCGGGGAAGGTGTCGAGGCCGGGGACGTCCGGGATCCTCGGGTCGGACAGCGGCCCGGTCGCGGAGACGACGACGTCGGCGAAGTACCGCCCGCCGCTCGTCTCGACGTCCCACCGCAGCTCCTGCGCGTCCCAGGTCATCCGCTGCACCTCGCAGCCGAGCCGCAGGTGCGGTCGCAGGCCGAAGGTGTCCGTGACGTGCTCCAGGTAGGCGCGGATGTGCTCCTGCCCGGAGAAGGTGCGCGGCCAGTCGGGGTTGGGCGCGAAGGAGAAGGAGTACAGGTGGGAGGGCACGTCACAGGCGCACCCCGGGTAACTGTTGTCCCGCCAGGTGCCGCCGACGCCGGCGGCCCGCTCCAGGACGACGAAGTCGGTGATCCCCTCGCGGCGCAGCCGCACCGCGGCCCCCAGCCCGCCGAACCCGGACCCGATCACCGCCACCCGCACGTGCTCGGTCATGCCGACACCTCCTTCGCAACCCTGCCAGTGAACACTGGCACGGTCGGACTGTAGAGCAGCGCCGTACTGAGCGGTAGGGGTCGGGGGAAGGACGTTCACATCAGCGGCCGCCGCCGCGGGTACCGGCGGTTCGGCATAGGCTTCGGCCGTGGCGGACAAGCGCGAATACCGGACGGAGGAGCTGGCCAGGGAGGCCGGCATCACAGTGCGCACCCTGCGCTTCTACCGCGAGCGCAAACTGCTCGCGCCACCCCGCCGCGAGGGCCGTATCGCCTGGTACGACGACCATCACCTGGCCCGGCTGCGCACGATCGCCGCCCTCCTCGACCGCGGCCACACCCTGACCGGCATCGCCGAGCTGGCGGACGCCCTGGACCACGGCCGTGACGTGGCCGACCTGATCGGCGTCGGCGGCCCCACCGAGGAGGAGCCGATCCGCCTCACCCCCGAGGAACTCGCCGCCCGCTTCGAGGGCCAGGTCACCCCCGAGAACCTCGCCGCCGCCCTCGAACTCGGCTACCTCGCCACCGACGGCGACGAGATCGTCCACATCAGCCGCCGCCTCCTGGACGTCTCCTCCGCCCTGGTCCGCGAGGGCATCCCCCTCGCCGACGTCCTGGCAGCGGGCGCCCGGGTCCGCGAACACGCCGACGCCCTCGCCGAACTCTTCACGGCCCTGGTCCTGCGCCACGGCACCCCGGCCGACCTGCCCCGCCTGCGACCACTGGCCCGCAGCGTGGTGGAGGCGGAACTGTCCCTGGCGCTGGACCGGCGGCTGCGGAAACAGGCTCAGACCCGGAACACGGCGGCAGGGCCCGCCAGGCACAACCGCTGAGTGGCGTCGGACGGCGGAGGAAAAATACGCCACAATTCAGCATCCTGCCCGTTGGCAGTGTCGATCAATAGGGGGATAACCAAAAGGGCACCATGCCACCGACCTGCCCCGATCGGAACGCTTCTGGATGAGCAGAGACACCAAGACCTCCTTTCCACTGGGCAGACGCACTGGCTGTGCGCTAGAAATTGTCACCAACAATCAGGGGGAAACCGTATGCGGCATGAGGAACCTGGTAGCAGCATCCTGGCAGGCGGCACACTGTACGTTGCTCTGACTCTCACACCCAATGCCGAGATGGCCTCGGAGGCAGCGGAGGAACTGATCCGCCAAGTGAGAGGCGAGATCGCGGAGCTGGACGTCGATGCGATCACATCAGTCCCCGCGGGGCCGGCTCCCGCGGCTGCAAAGGCGGCAGACGCTGTCACTCTTGGGGCGGTCATCGTGGCGATGAGCGCGTCGAGCGGAGTATTCACCTCCCTCATCGAAACTCTGCGCGACTGGCTCCAGCGGCAGTCCGCTCGCCATCGGATCTCGCTGACCATCGACGGCGACACGATAGAGCTGGAACGAGCCTCCACTCAGGAGCGCCAGTCCTTGATCGACGCCTATATCCTCCGCCACAGGGGCAGGTAGCCGTGGGACGTCGGCTGGCACTGCTGATCGCTACATACGAATACCAAGATCCTGGGCTCCGGCAGTTGCTCGCCCCAGCACACGACGCGGAGGCGCTGGCTTCCGTACTCGCGGACCCTGACATCGCCGGGTTCGAGGTCACCCCCTTGATCAACGAGCCGCACCACCGGATCGGAGAGGCAATCAGCGATCTCTATCGAGACCGGAGGCGCGACGATCTCACCTTGCTCTATTTCACCGGGCATGGCCTGAAAGACGATCACGGTCGCCTCTACTTGGCAACGACCAATACTCGCCGCGACAACCTACTCTTCACCTCTCTGGGCGCTGAGCAGATCGACCAGGCAATGTCGAGCTGCATGTCCAGACGAAAAGTCCTCGTCCTCGACTGCTGCTACAGCGGCGCCTTCCCCGCAGGACGGGGAAGCAAGAGTGACACAGCCGTTCATGCACTGGAAAAGTTCCAAGGATCGGGACGCACCGTCCTGACCGCTTCCGATGCCACCCAGTACTCGTTCGAAGGTAGTCAGGTCAGCGGGGAGGCTGCGCAATCAGTGTTCACCCGTTATCTCGTAGCCGGACTACGAGACGGGAGCGCGGACCTGGACGGAGATGGGAACATCACGCTCGACGAGCTGTACAGCTATGTACACGACCGGGTAGTCGATGAGATGCCTCAACAACGGCCGAAGAAGCAGGACAACGTCGAAGGCCGTATCGTCATAGCCCGGAACATCAACTGGCAGCTCCCCGTACATCTACAGCACTCCCTCGGCAGCCCCATCGCGGCTGAGCGGCTTGCTGCACTGGACGGCCTGGCTCACCTGTTTCGGATCGGGAACGCCCACGTACGCGAGCGGGTGGCAGAGGAAATCCGTCGGCTTGCGCACGACGACAGCAAAGCCGTTTCGCTTGCGGCTGCCGACCGTTTGAGCCTTTTGGAAGCGACGCAATCATCAACGCAACCAGGCCTCGATTTGGTCTCGCCTCCACTGGAGACCGATCAGGAAGCAGAACCTGAGACGGGTTCGATCTCCAGGGGCTTCTCCCAGGTGGAAGCCGATCGAGAGGGTGCCACCCCATCGCCTCAGGTCCACAAAGCGGATGGCCCTGAAATGCGCGCAGAATGGTGGGCCCAAGTTTCCACTGTTCGCGTCGGGTTCCTTTCACGGGTGACCACTCTCACAGTAAGCCTCGCACAGTCGGTCCACGTGATTGTCATCAAGTCGGCACCACGCGACGTGCTCAGTGTCGATGGTCGCCCGATTCGCACATCGGCCAGCGGCCTGACCGGTGAATACAACTTCACGCTGACCGACGGTTCACGCGATCGGAACGCAATGCTGGAGGTCGGAGGAGACGGGATCCACAGTGCGCCAAAACGACTCGTTGTCGATGGGCACCAAATCCCGCTGAACACAGTATCTCAGGGCGGCTGACATAATGAGGTGAGACGTCTACCGACCCTACGAGTACAGCAGCGCGCTCGGGCGATCGCGCGAGTCGGCCCGATGCTTTCACATGTCGAAGACGACCGTCACGGGAGCGTGATCCGACCACCGGTCGTCATGGCTGGCAGCCCGTTCCACGAGCGCTTTGACCGCCTTCCTGGCAAGGCCAGGGCTCGCAACGGCAAGGTCGATCCTCCAACCTGAATCTCTCTCGAACGCCCGCCCCCGGTACGACCACCACGTGTACGGGCCCTCCACGTCCGGGTGCAGGGTGCGTACGACGTCGGCGTAGCCGCCGTCCTCGGGGGCGTAGACCCGCGTCAGCCACTGCCGTTCCTCCGGCAGGAAGCCGGAATTCTTGGTGTTGGAGCGCCAGTTCTTTAGGTCGGCCTGCTGGTGGGCGATGTTCCAGTCGCCGCAGACCAGGACCTCGCGGCCGTTGGCGGCGGCGCGCTCGCGCAGGTCCTTGAGGTACGCCAGGAACTCGTCCATGAAACGGACCTTCTCGTCCTGGCGGTCCGTGCCGACCTCGCCGGAGGGCAGGTAGAGGGAGGCGACCGTCACGCCGGGCAGGTCGGCCTCGACGTACCGGCCGCTGCCGTCGAACTCGGCCGAGCCGAAGCCGATCCGGACGGCGTCCGGTTCACGGCGGGTGTAGAGGGAGACACCTGCCCGGCCCTTGGCGGCGGCGGGAGCGTGCGTGACATGCCAGCCCTCGGGCGCGCGGACCGACTCGGGCAGCTGCTCCGGCTCGGCGCGCACCTCCTGAAGACACAGCACATCGGCGGAGGTGTCCGCGAGCCACCCCACGAAACCCTTCTTCGCTGCGGCACGCAGCCCGTTCACATTGACGGAGGTCACTGTTAGCAAAACACTCTCCATGGCAGGGGAAGACCTACGCACGCTACTAGCTAGACGCGGCCAACCTCCCCGCCGGCTCCCATGGGTCCGGCTCCCACACTGGATGCCACGGCGACCCGCGGACCGTCATCGGTCTTGCGCATGGCCACGCGGCGCACACTTGATTGATCGTTCAAGGACGGTTTGGAGCGGCCCCGTCTTTGAAGTGCGGGAATGCTGGTAGGTGGGGCACCCCTGGCGGAACAGTCAGAGCCAGTCCATCGAGTGACCGCCCAGCCCCGTCCGACCCGGCCGCCGTCGCCCTCGAACGCATCCGCCGCTCGATCATGGTTGGGTTCACCCGCCAAGACGGAGCCCTCGCCCTACTCGTCCAGCGCACCGACCCCTTCAAAGCCCCCGTGCTCCTGAAATGGCAAGCCCTGCCGTGATCAACGTATAGCGCGGTGGGGGGCTTGCCGCAAGGGCGTAGGGGTGGCGCAGAATCGGCGGGTCAGGGAGCTGGTGGCTGCGGGAACGGGAGTTGCATCGTGCGCGTGTTGTTGTCGACGTATGGGTCGCGGGGGGATGTCGAGCCGCTGGTGGCGCTTGCGGTGCGGTTACGGGAGCTCGGGGCGCAGGTGCGGGTGTGTGCGCCGCCGGACGAGGTGTTCGCCCGGCTGCTGGACCGGGTGGGTGTGGAGGTGGTGCCGGTCGGCCGGCCGATGGGCACGATGGCCGCGCCGGGAACGGAGTCGGCTGCCTCGCGGCGTGCGGCCGAACTGGCCGCGCAGTACGGCACGGTCGTCGCCGCGGCCGAGGGGTTCGACGTCCTGCTGGCGACCGGGCTCGCGCACTTCGCCTCGCGGTCGGCGGCCGAGAAACTCGGTATCCCCTATGTGTACGCGACCTTCTGCCCGTTCCTGCTGCGGTCGCCGCACCAGGCGCCGCCCGCGCTGCTGCCGGGCCAGTCGTTCCCGCCGGAGGTGACCGACAACCTGGCGCTGTGGGACCTGAACGCCCAGACGTTCAACGCGCTGCACGGCGGGGCGCTCAACGCCCACCGGGCCTCGGTCGGTCTGCCGCCGGTGGACGACGTCCACGGTTTCATCTTCACCGACCGGCCGTGGCTGGCCTCGGACCCGGCCCTGGGCCCTTGGCGGGAGACGCCGGAGCTGGACGTCGTGCACACCGGGGCGTGGATCCTGCCGGACGAACGCCCGCTGGCGGACGACCTGCTGGCGTTCCTGGACGCGGGCACACCTCCGGTGTTCGTCGGCTACGGCAGTATGCGCGGCGTGTCGGGGGACATCGCCGGGGTGTCCATCGAGGCGGTCCGCGCGCACGGCCGCCGGGTACTTGTCGGCAGCGGCTGGGCCGAGTTGGCCGCGATCGACGACCAGGACGACTGTTTCGTCGTGGGCGAGGTCAATCAGCAGGCGCTGTTCGGGCGGGTGGCCGCCGTCGTGCACCACGGCGGCGCGGGCACCACCACGACGGCCGCCCGGGCCGGCGCGCCGCAGGTGGTCGTGCCGCAGGCGGCGGACCAGCCGTACTGGGCGGGGCGGGTGGCCGCCCTGGGCATCGGCGCGGCACACGACGGCTCGGCTCCGACCACCGAGTCCCTCACGGCAGCCCTTGCGACAGCTCTCAGCGGCGAGGTCCGCGCACGGGCCAGGACCGTGGCCGACGGCATCCGCACCGACGGGGCGGCGGTGGCCGCGAAGCTGCTGCTCGACGCCGTAGACCGGACCGCCGCCGCGTCACGCCCCTGAGGCGCGTGGCGGGAGCTTCGGGCGGGAGCGGTCCGGTACGGCGCTGTAGTCCGGTGGGGAGGCCGGGGGGTTGGTGTCGAGGAGGTCCAGGGCCAGTTGGACCGCGTCGTCGAGTTGGGCGTAGCGGCCCTCCGCCCAGTCGAGGGGTGTGCGGAGGATCTCCAGGTCGGGGAGGACGCCCCGGTTCTCGATGGACCAGCCGTAGGCGTCGAACCAGGCGGCGTTCATCGGGACGGTGATGACCGTGCCGTCGCCGAGCTGGTGGCGGCCGGTCATGCCGACGACCCCGCCCCAGGTGCGCTGGCCCACCACCGGGCCGAGCTTGAGCAGCTTGAACGCGGCGGTGATCATGTCGCCGTCCGAGGAGGTCGCCTCGTCCGCGAGGGCGACCACCGGGCCGCGCGGGGCGTTCGAGGCGTACGACACCGGCTGGGCGTTGCGGGTGAGGTCCCAGCCGAGGATCGTGCGGGTCAGCTTCTCCACGACGAGTTCGCTGATGTGTCCGCCCGCGTTGCCGCGCACGTCGACGATGAGGGCGGGGCGGGACACCTCCATGCGCAGGTCGCGGTTGAACTGGGCCCAGCCGGAGCCGCCCATGTCGGGGATGTGCAGGTAGCCGCACTTGCCGCCGCTCAACTCCCGCACCACCGCGCGTCGTTTGGCGACCCAGTCCTGGTAGCGCAGGGGGCGCTCGTCGATGAGCGGGACCACGGCCACGCGCCGTGCGCGCCCCGCGGTGCCCTCCGCAGAAAGAGAGGGGCCCGAAGGGCCTTCCTTGGAAGGGTGGTGGTGGGCGACGGGTTGGGCGAACGTGAGCTCCACCGTCGTACCGCCCGCCCCCGCCAGGAGGGGATACGGGCCTTGGAGCGGGTCCACCGGGCGGCCGTCGACATGCGTCAGCACCGCGCCCTCGCGGATGCCCGTGCCCGCGAGCGGTGAGCGTGCCTTGGAGTCCGAGGAGTCGCCGGCCAGGATGCGTTTCACCGTCCAGCCGCCGTCGCGTCGTACGAAGTTGGCGCCCAGCAGGCCCTGCCGGCGCTGGTAGTGCGGCGGCCCCTCGTTGCGGCGGGCGGGGGTGACGTACGCGTGCGAGGTGCCCAGTTCGCCGAGGACCTCGCGGAGCAGGTCGGCGAACTCGTCGGGGGAGGAGACCCGTTCGACGAGCGGGCGGTACTGGTCGAGCACCGCGTCCCAGTCGATGCCGCACATCCCCGGGTCCCAGAAGTAGGCCCGGATGAGCCGGCCCGCCTCCTCGTACGACTGCCGCCACTCGGCGCCCGGATCCACCTCGTGCATGATGCGGCGCAGGTCGATCCACACGGTCGTGTCGAGGTCGCCGGACTCGCTCGACGGCACCGCCCGCAGCTCGCCCTCGTCGATGACGACGAGCCGGGAGCCGTCCCCGCTGACCGCGAACCAGTCGAGATGGCCGATGAGTTCGGACTTCTTCGCCTTGCCGATGGTGAAGTGCTCCAGCGTGGGCCGGCCGCTCATGTCGTCCGGGTTGGCGAACGTCTCGCCCAGCGCGCCCGAGATCGGCCAGCGCAGCCACACCAGTCCGCCGCCCGCGACCGGGCACAGCGACGAGTACTTGGAGGCGGGGACGGGGAACGGGGTGACCCGGCTCTCCAGGCCCTCGACCTCCACGGTCACCGTCCCGTCGCCGCCCCCGCCCTCGTCCTCCTCCACCGGGTCCAGTCCTCCGGCGGCCGGTCGGCCCTCCGGGTTCAGCGCGAAGGGGGACGGGGTCGCGGAGGACAGCGGTACCAGGTAGGGGCGGCAGCCGAGCGGGAAGGAGAGGTCGCCGGTGTGGACGTCGTACACCGGGTCGAAGCCGCGCCAGGAGAGGAAGGCGAGGTAGCGGCCGTCCCGGGTGAACACGGGGTTCTCGTCCTCGAACCGGCCGTTGGTGACGTCGACGATCAGGCGTTCGCCCTGCCCCACGCCCGGGATCCGGGCCATCTTGATCTGCCGCAGCGACCGGCCGATGCCCGGATGCGACCAGGTCAGCCAGGTGCCGTCGGGGGAGAAGGCGAGGTCGCGGACGGGGCCGTTGACGGACGCGATCAGCTCGGTGACCTCGCCTCCTCCAGACTCCGTCCGGGAGGTGCCCCCAGATTCCTCGGTCGCGTCGATCAGCAGCAGTCGGCCGTCGTGGGAGGCGATCGCGAGCCGTTCGCCGTCCGGGTCCGAGATCATCTCCAGGACCCGGCCCAGTTCCCCGGAGGCCAGCCGCCTCGGTTCGCGGTCCCCGCTCGCGCGCGGGAGGTAGGCGATCTCGACGGCGTCCTCGCCCTCGGCGTCGGTGACGTACGCGACCTGCCCGCCCGAGCCGAGCATCTCCGGGAGCCGCACGCGCACCCCGGGCGGGTCCGTGATCGTACGGGCGGGTCCGTCGCGGTGGGTCAGCCAGTACAGGCTGCCGCGCACGACGACGGCGCTCGCCCGCCCGGTCTCGTCGACGGACAGGCCGTCCACGTGCTGGGCCGCCGGGATCTGGTACCGGCGCCGCCCCGCGCGCGGGCCGCCCATCCGTACGTCGATCCGGCGCGGCCCGGAGCCGGCGGCCAGGTCGTCGACGAGCCACAGGTCCCCGGCGCACTGGTACACCACGCGTGTGCCGTCGGTGGCGGCGTGCCGGGCGTAAAAGGCGTCGTGGTCGGTGTGCCGGCGCAGGTCGGAGCCGTCGTAGGCGCAGGAGTAGAGGTTGCCGACGCCCTCGTGGTCGGAGAGGAAGGCGATCCGGCCGCCGGCGAAGAGGGGGGAGTGGAGGTGGCCGCCGAGGTCCTCCAGGAGCCGCTGTCCGTGCAGCCAGAGGCGGCCCATGGCGCCGCCCCGGTAGCGCTTCCAGCCGGCGGGTTCGTGCGGGGGAGTGCCGGTGAGCAGCAGGGTCCTGCGTTCGTCGTCGAGGTCGGCGACCTGGATGTCGGAGACCGGGCCCCAGGGCAGTTTGCTGCCGGGGGAGCCGTCGGTGGGGACCTTGTAGGCCCAGGTGAAGTAGGAGAAGGGCTCGCCGTGGGAGGCGACGGCGAGGATGTCGCCGTCCGGGGTCCAGCCGCACACCTGGGTGTCGGGGCTGCCCCAGTAGGTCAGCCGCCGCCCGGGGCCGCCGTCCACCGGCACCAGGTGGATCTCGGGGACGAGACTTCGCCAGCTCGTGTACGCGATGAGGCGGCCGTCGGGGGAGAAGCGGGGGTGTCCGGCCTTCGTGCGGTCGACGGTGAGGCGCCAGGCGCGGTCCGGACTGTCCAGCCGGGTCAGCCAGAGGTCGTCCTCGGTCACGAAGCACAGGAGGTCACCGCTGAGATGGGGCAGGCGCAGATAGCTCACCTACCCATGCTTTTCCGGCAAATGGGCCCGGTCAACTTGTCGGGTCCCCTGTCCGCTCCCCGTCCGCTCCCTGTCCGTTCTTATCTGCTCCTCACGGACGTGAGTCAGCACACGTACGAAACGGTTTCGTTTCGAACGGTCTCAGGGTATCTTCATGGATGTACGCGATGGACGTACGAGACCTGTGGGTGACGGAGCCGAAAGGTGAGTGGGATGACCGAGACCGCAACCGCGCGTCGCAGTCGGATCACACCCGAGCGCGAGGCCGAGCTGTACGGCGCCGTGCTCGATCTGCTCCGCGAGGTCGGCTACGACGCCCTGACCATGGACGCCGTGGCGGCCCGCACCCGCTCCAGCAAGGCCACGCTCTACCGCCAGTGGGGCGGCAAGGCCGAGCTGGTGGTGAAGGCCATCAGGCACGACAAGCCGGGACCGGCCGACGAGGTCGACACCGGCTCGCTCCACGGCGACCTGCACGCGCTGATGGCGCGTGAGGACGACTGCACCATGGAGCGCAACTCCGCGCTGATGCGGGGGGTGGCCATGGCGATCCACAACGACGAGCATCTGCGCGAGGTGTTCCGCAGTCAGCTCGTCGAACCCGAGATGGCCGCGTTCCGGCGCGTCCTGCAACGGGCCGTCGACCGGGGCGAGGTCCGCGCGGACTGCCCGGCACTGGAGTTCCTGATCCCCATGATGGTCGGGGCCTTCGCCACCCGGGCGCTGATCGACGACCAGCCGCCCACCGGGGCCTACCTCACCTCGTACATCGACGCCGTGGTCCTCCCCGCCCTCGGCGCGCCCACCAGCTGACCCTTCCCCACCGCCCCACCTGACGTCACCGCTCACGTCGTCGGGCCGATCACCCCTGCCTCCCCGCCGGGTGGTCACCCCTGCCCTCGGTGCCTGTGCCGGAACCCCCGGCCCGGGCGCCGCACACCCCACGACCTGACCGGGAGTACGCCTCCGTGGCCACGTTCCTCTACAAACTCGGCCGGTTCTCGTTCCGGCGGCGGCATTTCGTCGCCCTGCTCTGGATCGCCCTGCTGACGCTCGCGGGCGTCGGCGCCGCCTCCGCGCCCGCCGCCGGCTCCTCCTCCTTCTCGATCCCCGGCGTCGAGGCCCAGAAGGCCTTCGACCTGCTGGAACAGCGCTTCCCCGGCTCGAGCGCCGACGGCGCCACCGCACGGGTCGTCTTCAAGGCGCCCGAGGGGGAGAAGATGACCGACGCCGCCAACAAGGCGGCCGTCGAGAAGACCGTCAAGGAACTCGGCGACGGCTCCGAGGTCGCCTCCGTCACCGACCCGTACACGACGAACGCGGTCAGCAAGGACGGCACGGTCGCCTACACGTCCGTGAAGTACGAGGTCGACGCCGTCGGACTGAAGGACTCCTCCAAGGAGGCCCTGGAAACCACGGCCGACAAGGCCAGGGACGCCGGGCTGACCGTCGAGATGGGCGGTGACGCCCTCCAGGCCGAACCCGACCAGGCCGCCACCGGTGAGATCATCGGCCTGGCCCTCGCCGCGGTCGTCCTCGTCGTCACCCTGGGCTCGCTCGTCGCCGCCGGACTCCCGCTGCTGACGGCGATCATCGGCGTCGGCATCGGCGTCGCCACGATCACCGCCCTCGCCAGCGCGCTCGACCTCGGCGACACCACCTCCACCCTCGCGCTGATGATCGGCCTCGCCGTCGGCATCGACTACGCGCTGTTCATCGTCTCCCGCTACCGGTCCGAACTCGCCGAGGGCCGCAGCCGCGAGGAGGCGGTCGGCCGGGCCACCGGCACCGCGGGCTCCGCGGTCGTCTTCGCCGGCCTCACCGTCGTGATCGCCCTCGCCGGACTCTCGGTCGTCGGCGTCCCGATGCTGACCAAGATGGGTCTCGCGGCCGCCGGTACGGTCGTCGTCGCCGTCCTCATCGCCCTCACCATGATCCCCGCGCTGCTCGGCTACGCGGGCCGCAAGGTCAGGCCCGCCGGCGAGAAGGGCAAGCTGCTCGGCCGCCGCCGCCCGGCGAAGGACGCGGACGCCGACGCTCCGGTGAAGCCCAACATGGGCGCCCGCTGGGCCAGCTTCGTCGTCCGCCGTCCCGTCGCCGTCCTCCTGCTCGGCGTGGTCGGTCTCGGCGCGATCGCCCTCCCGGCCACCCAACTGGAGCTCGGCCTGCCCGACGACGGCTCGCAGCCCACGTCCACCACCCAGCGGCGCGCCTACGACCTGCTCTCCGACGGCTTCGGCCCCGGCTTCAACGGCCCGCTCATGCTCGTCGTCGACGCCAAGGGCAGCGCCGACCCCAAGGCCGCCGCCACCGCCGTGACCGACGAGGTCAAGAACCTCGAGGACGTCGTCACCGTCACCCCGGCGACCTTCAACAAGGCCGGCGACACCGCGATGATCACGGTGATCCCGGACTCCAAGCCGTCCTCGACCGACACCGAGGACCTGGTGCACGCCATCCGCGACGCCGGCACCGGCGTGACGGCGGACACGGACGCCAAGGTGCTGGTCACCGGCACCACGGCCATGAACATCGACTTCTCCCAGAAGCTCACCGACGCCCTGATCCCGTACCTGGGCCTGGTGGTCGGTCTGGCCTTCCTCCTCCTGATCGTCGTCTTCCGCTCGATCCTGGTCCCGCTGAAGGCCGCCCTCGGCTTCCTGCTCAGCGTGCTGGCCGCGCTCGGCGCCGTCGTCGCGGTCTTCCAGTGGGGCTGGCTGGCGAGCCTGATCGGCGTCGAGGAGACCGGCCCGATCATGTCGATGATGCCGATCTTCATGGTGGGCGTGGTGTTCGGCCTGGCCATGGACTACGAGGTGTTCCTCGTGACCCGGATGCGCGAGGCGTACGTCCACGGCGAGAGCCCGAGCCAGGCCGTGGTGACCGGGTTCCGGTACAGCGCCCGGGTGGTCGCCGCCGCCGCGGTCATCATGATGGCCGTCTTCGCCGGCTTCATCGGCTCCAGCGAGTCGATGATCAAGATGATCGGCTTCGGCCTCGCGATCGCCGTCTTCTTCGACGCGTTCGTCGTCCGCATGGCGATCGTCCCCGCGGTCCTCGCGCTCCTCGGCAAGAAGGCCTGGTGGCTGCCGAAGTGGCTGGACCGAGCCCTGCCCAACGTGGACGTCGAGGGAGAGGGGCTGCGCACCGCCGCCGACGCGAAGGACGCCGACCCCGACGAGGAGAGGGAGCTCGTACGAGCGTGATCCGACCGCTCGTGTGAAGACCGCCGGTGAGGGTTCCGTGGGGACGGGGCGCCCTCACCGGCTTTTTGTTCGCCTCGCCCGTTGTGACCCACTTTCGGGTGACGCCCGATCATCGCGACCGCCCGGAGGGTAGATCTGACAACGACTCAGAGCCTTCAGTACATAGATGGACATAGAAGGCTAGTGTCACCGGAATATGGATGATTCGTAACGTGAGGCGTCAATCGGATGCTTGCGGGACGTGTGGTGGTCAAGTGTGGGTTCTGCGGCCGATACGGTCGTAACTCGCACAAAACAAGGAGACCTTGTGTCCGCTTCCGTTGTTTCCGCCCGCCGTCTGGCCGCAGCCACCCTCGCGGCCGCCGCCGTCGTCGGCGCCTCGGCGCTCCCGGCGTCCGCCGCCGGCCACCCGCGCGCCGAGCGGCCGAAGGTGGAGATCAGCGCCGTCCAGTACGACGCGCCGGGCCGTGACGACCGCTCCAACCGCTCCCTGAACCGGGAGTGGGTCGAGCTCACCAACACCACCCGCCACGCGATCAACCTGGACGGGTGGACGCTGTCGAACCGGGACGGCGACACCTACACCTTCGGCGACTACCGCCTGGCCGCCCGTGCCACCGTCCGGATCCACACCGGTGAGGGCCGCGACACCCGCACCGACCTGTTCCAGGACCTCAGCCGCGAGGTGTGGGACAACCGCGCGGACACGGCCACCCTGCGCAACGACCGCAACCGCCTCGTCGACGACGAGTCCTGGGGCAGCCGCCGCCACGGCGGCTGGGACCGCCACGACCACGGCTGGGACCGCCACGACCGCGGCGACCACCGCCACCACGGCGGCGACCGCCACGACCACGGCGGCGACCGCCACTGACACACCCTCACCGACGGCGCGCCCGACCCCTTCTGCCGGGGGCGGGCGCGCTGTCGTGTGTCGTGGGGTCTGTCCCGCGTCGTCCCTCTTGTCATCTGCGCCAGAAAAGGTGGTGCGTCACGCCGCTCGGGCTGGGCACGACCTCCATGTGGAACCGGTCCAGCAGCTGTTCGGGCGAGTCCCAGAGGCGTAGCCCGGACCCGAGCTTCACCGGTGAGACGGCCACATGCAGGGTGTCGACGAGATCGGCGTCGAGGAACTCCCGGATGGTGGTCACGCCGCCGCCGAGCCGGACGTCCTTGCCCTGCGCGGCCTTGCGCGCCTGCGCCAGAACGGTGGCGGGGTCGCCGTCCACGAAATGGAACGTCGTGTCGGAGAGCGTGAACGATGGACGCTCGTGGTGGGTCAGGACGAACACCGGCGTGTGGAAGGGCGGCTCGTCGCCCCACCAGCCGCGCCACTCGTGGTCGCGCCACGGGCCGCGCTGGGGCCCGAACTTGTTACGGCCCATGATCTCGGCGCCGATGTTGTGGCTGAAATCCCGGGTGAAGTAGTCGTCGAGGCCCCGGCTGCCCCCGGGCTCGGTGCGGTTGGGCCAGCTCGCCGTGGCGCCGGCCCAGGCGAAGAGCTTTCCCGGATCGATGCTGTGGCCGAAAGGCCGCTCCAGGCTCTGGTCCTCGCCGGCGGCGACGCCGTCGCTCGAGATGGTGAAGTTCTGCACGCGCAGCAGCTGATCCATGTGTTTCCTCATCAGGTCCTGTCGCCTCCTCGGAGGGCGATCGCGTCCTCCATCAGGATGTCGAACGGGACGTGGCTGGATCGACAGCGGCGCCTGGGTTCTTCCAAAGATTGCCCCGCGCGGCCGTTCACCTGCGTCGTTCGGCGGCATCCCGGGGTCGAACACGCCGCCGCCACCGTCGTGGACGTCCGCGAGCGCACCGCGTGACGCCGCTGGTCACCGCCGCCGTGCTGCTGGCGGCGGTCACTCACGCCGGCTGGAACGCCATCGCCCACCGCATCACCGACAAGCTGGTCGGCTTCACCCTGATCGCGGGCGGCGGCATGATCATCGGCCTCGCCCTGGCGCCGTTCGTGACCTTCCCGGCGCCCGGGGCATGGCCGTACCTGCTGTGTTCCGTCGTCGTCCACCTTGCTCGCCGGGCAGGGGAAGCCGAATCGCCGGCGGGGCGATTCGGCGTCTCGGGAGGTACGGCGGTGAGGCCGACCTCAAGCCGTTCGTGGTGGCCTGGCGACTGCGGCCAACCGATTCACAGCCGCTCTCCACGGCTGCGCTCGTCGACCTCGCGTACTGCGGCACTCAGCCTCGCCGCCCCGTCCTCAGGCGTGGCAGTGCGGCGCTG
>NZ_JBLRVZ010000079.1:0-58675 GCF_048159505.1 Streptomyces sp. T028 | reverse complement strand
ATCGGGGCGACCCTCCGCCTTGCGATCGCACGCACCAGACGCCGCCGGGCCCGCCCTACGGGCGGACGACGCTACTTTCGAAACACGCCCTAGTAGGCACCCTGGCCGTTCAGCACCGCGCGGACGGTGCGGGCCATGACGTCGACGTCGCCGGACAGTGACCAGTTGTCGACGTAGCGCAGGTCGAGCGCGACCGTCTCGCGCCAGGACAGGTCGGAGCGTCCGCTGACCTGCCACAGTCCGGTCAGGCCCGGCCGGACGCTGAGCCGGCGCATCTCGACGCCGTTGTACTTGACGACCTCCTCGGGCAGCGGCGGGCGGGGGCCCACCAGGGACATGTGGCCGAAGAGGATGTTGAACAGCTGGGGCAGCTCGTCCAGGGAGTAGCGGCGCAGGACCCGTCCGACCGGGGTGACCCGGGGGTCGCGGCGCATCTTGAACATGTGCCCGTCGTTCTCGTTCTGCTGCTCCAGCCCGCCCTTGAGCCGGTCCGCGTCGACCACCATCGTGCGGAACTTCCACATGGCGAACCGCATGCCGTGCCGGCCGACCCTGGTCTGGCGGTACAGGACCGGGCCCGGTGAGCCGAGCCGGACGCTCAGCGCCAGCACGAGCAGCAGCGGTGAGAGCAGCAGGATCAGCAGCAGTGCGCCGGTCCGGTCCACCACCGTCTTGGTGACGGCGTGCACACCGCGCTGCAGCGGCGGGGCGATGTGCAGCAGGGTCAGACCGGCCGCCGAGGTCAGCCGCACCCGGCGGCGGGCCACGTCGGTGATGCCGGGCAGGACCATGAGGGAGCGGCCCCTGTCGTACAGCGCCCAGGACAGCCGGCGCATCCGCTCGCCGTTCAGGTACGGCCCGGGCGCCACGAAGACCAGGTCGGCGCCGAGTTCGTCGGCCGCGCCGAGGACGACGGCGGCGTCCGAGTCGGGTGTGTCGGGTGCCTCGCGCGGCAGTTGCGCGCACACGGGGACGCCCGAGGTCACCTCGTCCTCGCCCACCGGGCAGGCGCCGACGATGACGTACTCGTGGTCGGTGCGCTGGGCGAGTTGTCCGACCATGGCGTCGAGGGCCGAGGCCTCGCCGACGACCAGGACGTGGCGCAGGGCGCGGGCGTTGCGGCGGGCGGCCAGCAGATGACGGTGGATCACCTTCTGGCAGACGCCGGTGCACACCAGCGCCGGGATGAGCGCCGTGAACGCCTCGGCGGGCACGCTCTGCAGTCCGCAGACCACCCGCAGGGTCGCCAGGGCGCCGACCAGGACCAGCCAGTCCCGGGCGACGGCACGCAGCCCGCCTCCGTCGCCCCAGGCGAGGGACGTGTACCGCTTGCTCACCACCCCGATGAGCGGCCACAGCAGGGCCGCGGCGGCCGCCAGACGCAGGGGATGGGGCTCATGGACCTCCACGATCGCCGCGGCGACCGGCAGGGCCGCGGCGGTGAGGTCGACACAGACGGAGAAGGGGCCATACCACAGGGCCCGTGTCTCCACACGCTGGACGGGGTGGCGCGCCACGGGAACCGGCGCCTGCCGGGACATCGCGATTCTGAACCGGCGCATGGTCTCCTTCGAACCCCCACTCGCAGATCACATTCCTCACATGATCCTTATATCACCGCGTGGATAGGAAAATAGGCTTTTATTGTGCGGTTTCGAGTGGCGTGGCATGGCGGTGCGTCGCCGATTGGGGCACGGTGGAGTGACACGGCCGAGAGGAGCATCCGATGTCGAACCACACCTACCGGGTCACGGAGATCGTCGGCACCTCGCCCGACGGCGTCGACCAGGCCATCCGCAACGGCATCGGCCGCGCCTCGCAGACCCTGCACAACCTGGACTGGTTCGAGGTCACCCAGGTGCGCGGGCAGCTCGAGAACGGCGACATCGCGCACTGGCAGGTGGGGCTGAAGGTGGGGTTCCGCCTGGACGAGTCGGCCTGACGGACCTGATCGACGATCAGGTACGCCCCTCCCCCTCCTGCGCCTCGCGCAGTTCCGGCGACGGCGCGCTCCAGCGCGCGAGGACGGCCCGGAATCCCGCCCGCTCGGCGTCCTCGCAGACCAGCGCGTCGTCGTCCACCAGCATCCGCACCTCGCGGGTCCGGGCGAGCCGACGCAGGATCTCCAATTTGGTACGGCGCGCGGGCCTGCGGTCACCTCTTCCCCCGCCCGCCCACCCGGCGTTGCGCCGCATGTACACCCGCCCCTCGGGCAGCCCGTGGGCGCTGAGCCACTCCAGTGTGTCCCGCCGGCAGCGCTCCGGCCGGCCGGTGAGGTAGACGACCTCGCACTCCCCGGCCTGCTCCAGCACCAGGGCGACGCCCTGCGGGATCGGCGGGTCCTCGGGCGCGGCGGCGAAGAACGCGTCCCAGTCGCGCGGCCTGCGCTCCAGGAAACGCTGACGGTGGGCCGTGTCGGCGAGGGTGTTGTCCAGATCGAACACGGCGATCGGCCGTCCGCTGCTGTCGGTCACGGCCCCATCTTCCCGGGAATCCCCTGGGCCGTCAGCTGTTGAACGAGGCATGAGCTCCGCGATCGCCCCGGCCCGCTTCTCCGTCCTCGACCGCTCC
Organism: Streptomyces sp. T028; assembly: GCF_048159505.1. Lineage (NCBI taxonomy): Bacteria > Bacillati > Actinomycetota > Actinomycetes > Kitasatosporales > Streptomycetaceae > Streptomyces > Streptomyces sp. T028. The sequence continues at coordinate 56,104 of NZ_JBLRVZ010000079.1, read as the reverse complement.
CGCGTTCGCGAGGGGCACACCGCGGCGGAGGCGCTGCGGGACACGGTGTCGCTGGCGCGGGAGGCCGAGCGCCTCGGCTTCCACCGGTTCTGGGTCTCGGAGCACCACGGTGTCCCCGGGGTCGCGGGCTCGGCGCCCACCGTGCTCGCCGCCGCCGTGGCCGGGGCGACCCGCACGATCCGGGTCGGCACCGGAGGGGTGATGCTGCCCAACCACCGGCCGCTGGTGGTGGCCGAGCAGTTCGGCGTCCTGGAATCCCTCTTCCCGGGCCGGATCGACATGGGGCTGGGCCGGTCGGTGGGCTTCACCGACGGGGTGCGCAGGGCCCTCGGTCACGGCAAGGACGACGCCGGGGACTTCGCGGCCCAGCTGGAGGAGCTGCTCGGCTGGTTCCGGGGCGCCTCCCCCACCCGCGTGCACGCCTACCCCGCGGAGGGGCTGACGGTGCCGCCGTTCGTGCTGGCGATGGGCGAGGGCGCGACGATCGCGGCCCGCGCGGGCCTGCCGATGGTGATCGGCGACCTCAGGAACCGCGAGAGGATGCGGCGCGGGATCGACACCTACCGCGCGCTGTTCCGCCCCTCCCCCTGGGCTCCAGAACCCTACGTCGTCGTCTCCGGAACCGTCGCCGTGGCCGCCACCTCCGAGGAGGCCCGGCGGCTGCTGCTCCCGGAGGCCTGGTCGATGGCGTACTCCCGCACCCACGGCTCCTTCCCGCCGCTCCCGCCCGCCGAGCGGGTCGAGGCGCGCACCATGACCGCCAAGGAGCGCGGCTTCTACGAGTCCGGCCTGACCGGCCACATCGTCGGCGCGGAGGAGCAGGTGGCGCACGAACTGGAAACCTTGTTGAAGGAGACCGGCGCGCAGGAGGTCCTGGTCACGACCAGCACGTACGACCGCGAGGCCCTGCTGGACTCCTACCGGCGACTGGCCCGGATCGTCAGCCGGACGTGACCGGCCGCCCCCGCTGCCCGCGCCAGGAGCGGTAGTGGTCGAGGAGGGTCTCCTCGACCGGGCGGTAGGTGAGGCCCAGTTCGTCGGTGCTGCGGTGGTTGTCGACGCGGAAGCGGATGCCGAGGTGCCCCCGGATGTAGTCCTGGGAGAGGCCGAAGGCGGGGCCCAGGACGCGGACCGGCCAGTGCGGGAGGGCGGTGCGGGGCAGGCGCAGGTCGCGCGGGTGGTGCTTGAGGAGGATCCTCGCCATCTGGTGGAAGGAGGTCATCTCCTGCGCCGCGAGGATGTACCGGCCGTGGGCGTCGGGCTGTTCGGCGGCGGCTATGTGGGCGGCGGCCACGTCCCGCACGTCGACCGTGGTGAAGCTGAAGTCGGGGGCACCGTAGAAGAAGTAGCCCTTGAACAGCTCGTCGAGGAGGAACAGGCTGCCCGAGTCGGAGGCGGGGGTGAGGGAGGGGCCGAGGATCAGGCCGGGGTTGAGGGAGACCATGCGCCAGCGGCTCTGCGCGGCCTCGGCGTCCCAGGCGGCCTTCTCCGCGACCGTCTTGGCGTAGTGGTACGGGTTGTTCTCCACCGTGCTGGTGGTGTTGACGTACTTCTCCGACAGGACCCGGCCGTCCATGTGGTCGACGTCCGCGTAGTCGCCGAAGACCGCGCCCACGGTGGAGGTGAATACCAGGCGTTCCACTGTCTGCGTGCGGTCGACGGAGGCGACGACGTTGCGGGTGCCGTGCAGGGCCGGGTCGACGACGTCCCGCTGCCCGTCCTTGATCTTCTCCGGCATCAGGAAGGGCGACGCCACATGGAAGACGACCGCGCAGCCCTTCATCGCCTCGTCGAAGGAGCCTTCCCGCAGCAGGTCCGCCTCGAAGAGGTCGAGCCGGCCGGGGTGGGCGTCCTGGAGGGCTCGCAGGGGTGCGAGCTTGGCGGTGTTCGCCGTACTGCGGACCGTCGTACGCACCTGGTGGCCGCGCTCGAGGAGCTGCCGTACCAGGTGCGCCGCGACGAAGCCGCTGCCTCCGGTGACCAGGACCGTTCTGCCGGCCGGGCTGGTGCTCACGCGCGCTCCCCTCAGATGGTCGGGACGCGCGCCATGATCCCATCCCGCACGCCCGACGACCCCCCGCTTGCGGGGAATTCATCGGACGCACGACGGTCTTCGTGGGACACGGGAGTGTGCTCGTGGGACACCGGACGGTGCTCGTGGGGACCGGGCAGGACCCGTGCCCCGGCCGCCGCCGCGAGTGCCTTGCGGTCGGCCGCGCTGCCCGGTGCGAGCAGCGGGAGCACCTCGACCTCCGCGACCAGGCCGCGTGCCGAGGTCACCCGCCACAGCGAGGCGAGCAGCGAGTCGTCGCCGACGTAGGCGGGCGCGGTGCTGGCCTCCCCGGCGGCATCCCGGTAGCGGATCCGGACGGGCTGGACGGGCACCCCCGCGTCCAGCGCGGCCTGGAACACGGCCCGCCGGAAGTGTCCCTGGGCGCGGCCGCACCAGGTGCTGCCCTCCGGGAACACCGCGACCGCCCGCCCGGACCGCAGCGCCCCGGCGATGGTGGCGACCGTGCCGGGCAGGGCGCGCAGCCGGTCCCGGTCGATGAACAGGCAACCGTTCACGGCCATCGCTCCCGCGACCGGCCACTCCCTGATCTCCTTCTTGGCGAGCATCCGGGCCGGGCGGACCCCGGCCAGCAGCGGGATGTCCAGCCAGGAGATGTGGTTGGCGACCAGGAGCAGTCCGCCGGTGGCGGGCGCGGGCCCGCCGGTCATCCGGATCCGGACCCCGGCCGCCCGTACGACGGCCCGGCTCCACCCCCGTATCGCGCCCGCCGGGATCCACCGTGCGAGCGGGGACAGGACGACCCCGGTCAGCACCAGGACGACCACCGTCACGAGCCGCAGCACGGCCCGCGGTACGGCCGTCCAGGACGCCGTGTCCTCCACGCACGCCCGCGGGGTGCAGGGCGCGCCGGGCAGCCAGACGCTCATGAGGCGCTCGGCACGAGGGAGAGGAAGTGCCGCAGGTAGCGCGCGTTGACCCGGCGCATCGACAGCAGCACGTACAGGTCGGCGACGCCGAAGTCCGGGTCGTGCGCGGGCTCGCCGCACACCCAGGCGCCGAGGCGGACGTAACCGCGCAGCAGGGCGGGCAGTTCGGTGCGGGCGGCCGGGGCCGGGCCCACGACCTCCTTCGGCGCCCACGGCAGCAGCGGACGCACCCGGAACTCCTCCGGCGCCAGGTGCTTCTCGCGGACCCGGTCCCAGGTGGCGGCCGCGAGGGCGCCGCAGTCGGCGAGCGGGACCGAGCAGCAGCCGGCCAGCCACTCGTGGCCGCGGTCCACCATGTAGCGGGCGATGCCGGCCCAGATCAGGCCGATGACGGCGCCGTCGCGGTGGTCGGGGTGCACGCAGGAGCGGCCCACCTCGACCAGTCCGGGCCGGATCGCGTCGAGGCGGCTCAGGTCGAACTCGCTGTCCGAGTAGAGTCGTCCGGCGACCGAGGCACGCTCCGGGGGCAGCAGCCGGTAGGTGCCGACGACCTGGCCGGTCTCCGCGTTCCGCACCAGCAGGTGGTCGCAGTAGGCGTCGAACGGGTCGACGTCCAGGCCCGGCTGCGGGGAGGACAGCAGGGCGCCCATCTCACCGGCGAACACCTCGTGCCGCAGCCGCTGCGCGGCCCGTACGTCGGCCTCGTCGCGGGCCAGGGTGACGGTGTAGCGGACGGGTGCCGTGGACTGCTGGGGACGGTCGAGGGTGGAAACGCCGGTCATGGCTCACTCCTGGGCACGGGCCACATCGGGGACGGTGGCGCTCCCCCTGTTTCTCCCGACCCTGGTTGGCGTGTACGTGACCGGTGCCGGGAGCGGGGATGTGGGAATGTTGAATGCCAGGCGTTCGCCCCATGCCGACCGTTTCCCTACGGCGTCACGGCTTCACCTTCCGAGCCGCCCGCAGCCACTCCTTGTTCATGCTCGTGATGGACACCAGCGGAATCCCCTTCGGACAAGCGGTCGCACACTCCCCGGCGAGCGTGCACCCCCCGAACCCCTCCTCGTCCATCTGCGCCACCATGTCCAGCACCCGCGTCTCCCGCTCGGGCGCCCCCTGCGGCAGTACGTTGAGATGGTTGACCTTGGCGGAGGTGAACAGCATGGCGGCCCCGTTGGGACACGCGGCGACGCACGCCCCGCAGCCGATGCACTCCGCGTGCTCGAACGCGAGGTCCGCGTCCGGCTTCGGCACCGGCGTCGCGTGCGCCTCCGGCGCGGCCCCGGTCGGGGCGGTGATGTAGCCGCCGGCCTGGATGATCCGGTCCAAGGCGCTCCTGTCGACCACCAGGTCCTTGATCACCGGGAAGGCCGACGCCCGCCACGGCTCGACGTCGATCGTGTCGCCGTCCGCGAAGGAGCGCATGTGCAGTTGGCAGGTGGTGGTGCGCTCGGGCCCGTGCGCGTCACCGTTGATCACGAGGGAGCACGCGCCGCAGATGCCCTCGCGGCAGTCGTGGTCGAAGGCGACCGGGTCCTCACCGCGCAGGATGAGGTCCTCGTTGAGGGTGTCGAGCATCTCCAGGAAGGACATGTCCGGCGAGACGCCGTCGACTTCGTACGTGGACATGGCGCCGTCGGCGTCGGCGGTGCGCTGCCGCCAGACGCGCAGGGTGAGCTTCATGCGTAGCTCCGCTGGGTGGGGTGGACGTACTCGAAGACCAGGTCTTCCTTGTGCAGGGTGGGAGCCTCGCCGGTGCCGGTGAACTCCCAGGCGGCCGCGTAGGCGAACTCCTCGTCCTTGCGGGCGGCCTCGCCGTCGGGGGTCTGGGACTCCTCGCGGAAGTGGCCGCCGCAGGACTCGGCGCGGTGCAGGGCGTCGAGGCACATCAGCTCGGCCAGCTCCAGGTAGTCGACGACCCGGTTGGCCTTCTCCAGGGACTGGTTGAACTCCTCACCGGTGCCGGGAACCTTGATGCGGCGCCAGAACTCCTCGCGGATCTGCGGGATGCGCTCCAGTGCCTTGCGCAGTCCGGCGTCCGTACGGGCCATGCCGCAGAACTCCCACATCAGCTCGCCCACCTCGCGGTGGAAGGAGTCGGGGGTGCGGTCGCCGTCCACGGACAGCAGCAGGTTGAGCCGGTCCTGGGTCTCGGCCAGCACCTCCTGCACGACGGGGTGTCCGGCCGTCACCTCGCCCTGCCTCGGGTTGCGGGCGAGGTAGTCGTTGATGGTGGCCGGGAGGACGAAGTAGCCGTCGGCCAGGCCCTGCATCAGCGCCGAGGCACCGAGCCGGTTCGCGCCGTGGTCGGAGAAGTTGGCCTCGCCGATCGCGAACAGACCGGGGATCGTGGTCTGCAGGTCGTAGTCGACCCACAGGCCGCCCATCGTGTAGTGCACCGCCGGGTAGATCCGCATCGGCACCCGGTACGGATCCTCGTCGGTGATCCGCTGGTACATGTCGAAGAGGTTGCCGTACTTGGCCTCGACGGCCTTACGGCCCATCCGCTGGACGGCGTCGGCGAAGTCCAGGTAGACGCCCTGCCCACCGGGTCCGACACCCCTGCCCTCGTCGCAGACGTTCTTCGCGGCGCGGGAGGCGATGTCACGCGGGACCAGGTTGCCGAAGGACGGGTAGATGCGCTCCAGGTAGTAGTCGCGCTCGTCCTCGGGGATCTCGTGTGCCGGGCGGGTGTCGCCCTTGGCCTTGGGCACCCAGATCCGGCCGTCGTTGCGCAGCGACTCGCTCATCAGCGTGAGCTTGGACTGGTGGTCGCCGGTGCGCGGGATGCAGGTGGGGTGGATCTGCGTGAAGCAGGGGTTGGCGAAGTACGCGCCGCGCCGGTGCGCCCGCCAGATCGCGGTGGCGTTGGAGTTCATGGCGTTCGTCGACAGATAGAAGACGTTGCCGTAGCCGCCGCTGGCGAGGACGACGGCGTCCGCGAAGTAGGTGTCGATCCTGCCGGTGATCAGGTCCCGGGCGACGATCCCGCGCGCCCGGCCGTCGACGACGATCAGGTCGAGCATCTCGGTGCGCGGATGCATCTCCACGTTCCCGGCGGCGATCTGCCTGCTGAGGGCCTGGTACGCGCCTAGCAGCAGCTGCTGGCCCGTCTGGCCGCGGGCGTAGAAGGTCCGGGACACCTGCACGCCGCCGAAGGAGCGGGTGTCGAGCAGTCCGCCGTACTCGCGGGCGAAGGGCACGCCCTGGGCCACGCACTGGTCGATGATCTCGACGGAGATCTGGGCGAGGCGGTGCACGTTGGACTCGCGCGCCCGGAAGTCGCCGCCCTTGACGGTGTCGTAGAACAGCCGGTGGATCGAGTCCCCGTCGTTGCGGTAGTTCTTCGCCGCGTTGATGCCGCCCTGGGCGGCGATCGAGTGGGCGCGGCGCGGGGAGTCCTGGTAGCAGAACTGGACGACGTGGTAGCCCTGTTCGGCGAGTGTGGCGCCCGCCGAACCGCCGGCCAGACCGGTGCCGACGACGATCACCGTGTGCTTGCGCCGGTTGGCGGGGTTGACCAACTTCGCTTCGAAGCGGCGCTTGTCCCAGCGCTCGGCGACGGGGCCCGCGGGGGCCTTTGCGTCGACGAGGGGTTCGCCGGCCGCGTATTCGGTGTAGGTCATGTTCAGCTCACCACTCCGGTCATGACGCCCACGGGTACGGCGATGAAGCCGGCCGTGAGCAGCAGCGCGAGGACGTTCGCCGTGGCCTTCAGGACGCGGTCGCGGGTGCGGCTGCCGACGCCGAGGGTCTGGGCGGCGCTCCAGAAGCCGTGCCGGACGTGCAGGCCGAGGGCGAGCATCGCGACGATGTAGATGACGTTGCCGTACCAGGTGGAGAAGGTGTCCACGACGTTCTGGTAGGGGTGGCCCTCCTGGAAGCCGCCGCTGTGCACGGTGCCGGTGGTCAGGTCCAGGAGGTGCCAGACGATGAACAGGCCGAGGATGATCCCGCCCCAGCGCATGGTGCGCGTCGCGTAACTCGCCCGGGGCTTCCTGTGCACGTACTTGCTGGGGCGTGCCCTGATGTCACGCCGGCTGAGCTGGTAGGCGGATGTGGCGTGCGCGATCACGGCGACGACCAGCACCACGCGGACCAGCCACAGCGTCCACTCGTAGTGCATGAACGGTTCGCCGACGGTGCGCAGCCAGTGCGCGTAGTGGTTGAACTCGCCCGGCCCGAAGAAGATCTTCAGGTTTCCGATCATGTGGACGACCAGGTACAGCAGCATGATCAGTCCACTGACGGCCATCACCGTCTTCTTGCCGACGGAGGAGTCCCACACGGTACGCGCCATCGACGGCCGTCGGTCCGTCCGCGTTGCCAGAGCCATGTCTGCAGACGCTAGGGCCGTTCGGCCTCATCGGTCCAAGACATGAAACGGCTGGTTTCGATAGGAAACCTCTATCGAGCCGCCTATCCTGGAGAGGTGCAGTTCCAGCAGCTCCAGTACTTCGTGGCGGTGGCCGAGACCCGGCACTTCACCCGGGCCGCCGAGCTGGTCCATGTCGCGCAGCCCTCGCTGTCGCAGCAGATCAGGGCGCTGGAGCGGGAGTTGGGGGCGGATCTCTTCCAGCGGGCGCGCGGCAACATCACGCTCACCGACGCGGGCGAGGCGCTGCTGCCGCTGGCCCGGCGGATCCTCGCGGACACCGAGACCGCGCGGTACGAGGTGCAGGAGCTGGCTCAGCTGCGCAGCGGCCGGGTGCGCCTCGGGGCCACCCCGAGTCTGTGCACCGGTCTGCTGCCGGACGTGCTGCGCGCCTTCCACGACCGCTACCCGGGCATCCGGCTGCTGATCGAGGAGGGCGGCTCGCACGACCTCGTACGGCAGCTCGCGCGCGGTGCCCTCGACCTCGCCCTGGTCGTACTGCCGCTGCCGACGCCCTCGCCCGCGCTGACGACGGTGGAGCTGTTGCGCGAGGATCTCGTCGTGGTGTCCTCCCCCGAGGCGCCCAAGCCGGGCGACGGGCGGCGCACGGTCCGGATCGCCGATCTGGAGGGCGAGCGCCTGGTGATGTTCCGGCACGGCTACGACCTGCGGGAACTGACCGTGGCCGCGTGCCGGGCGGAGGGCTTCGAGCCGGGCTTCGCGGTCGAGGGCGGGGAGATGGACGCGGTCCTCGGGTTCGTCCGGGCCGGGCTCGGGGTGGCCGTCGTCCCGCGGATGGTGGCGGCCCGGTCGGGCCGGGGTCTACGGGTCACCCCGCTCGCCCGGCCCGGCCTGTACCGCACGATCGCCCTCGCGCACCGCAGTGATGTGGCACCGCCGAGGGCGGCGAGGGAACTGCAGCGGATGCTGCTGGAACGGTGACGACTGTCGCTCGTGACGACTGCCGCTCGGGACGACTACCGCTCGGCCGCCGGCCTGAGCACCTCCTCGCACCACCGGCGGAAGGTGGTGGGGGCGCGGTCGGGGGTAGGTACCTGGGAGGCGCCGTAGAGGTGCTGTTCGTTCTGGGCGTCGACCATGTCGGCGTAGCCCTGTGCCCATGCCTCGCTCGCGCCGAGGGCTGTCATCAGGGCCTTGTTCTCGGCGCTGGGGATGTACCGCACGCTCACCGGGCGGCCGAACACCTCACCGAGGACCCCGGCCATGCCTTCGGGTGTGAGGTCGTCGGGGCTCGCCAGGGGGACGTCCTCCTGGCCGGTCCACGTCCCGTCGAGAAGCAGGCTCACTGCTGTGGCACCAATGTCCCGGACGGCGCACAGCCGCAGCACGTGGTCGGGCACGAGTGGGAGGGACAGGGTGCCCGTGTCGCGGACCGAGGCCGCCTGCGAGAGGAGGTTCTCCATCAGGAACGGCGCGCACAGGGCGCGGTAGCGGACGCCGGTGGCGGCTATCGCCTCGTCCATGGAGAGCGAGGCGGAGACCAGCCCGGCGTTCCTCGCGACCCCGCGGCCCAGGGTGGAGACGGCGACGACACGGAAGGGGTCCTCGACGCCGATCGTCTCGACCAGTGGGGCGGTGAAGGCCCGGAAATGCCTCTCGACGCTGTCGGCGGCGAAGTTCGGCGGGGAAAGCCAGAACACGCCCTCGGCCCCCTCGCAGGCCTCCTTCAGCACGGCGGGGTCGGCGTGCGACCCCTGGACTACCTCCACGCGCTCGCGCACCGCGGGCGCCAGCGCCGCGGGGTCGCGGGCGATCACCCGGACGGATACGGCGGCGTCGAGGAGACCGGTGACGACCTCACGGCCGATCTGTCCGGTGGGGGTGGTGACGACGATCATGAACTGCTCCTGGAACAAGCCTGGTTGGGACGCCTATGAGCCTGCCGCCGGGGGGCGGTGAACTGAAGGTCCGCTTCGCTCGCGCTTGTTACCCTCAGGGCAATACCGATCGGAGGCCCATGGAATCCCGTCCGCTGCGCTATTTCGTCGCCGTGGCAGAGGAGCTGAACTTCGCGCGGGCCGCCGAGCGGCTGGGCATCTCCCCGCCGCCGCTGTCCCGTGCGATCCGGCAGCTGGAGTCGGAGCTGGGAGCGGTTCTGTTCGAGCGCACCACCCACAGCGTGGCGCTGACTCCGGCGGGCGAGACCCTGCTGGCGGAGGCCCGGTTCGCGCTGGACGCCCTGGACGCCGCAGGGCTGCGGGCGCGCCGCGCGGCCGACGCCGAACCGAAGCTGGTGCTGGCGGTGAAGGCGGACGGGGACTCGGGGCTGCTGGAGCCGATTCTCGCACGGTACTCCGCCGACCCGGCGGCGGTGCCGGTCGCGGTCCGGCTGAGCGGCTGGCAGGAGCAACCCCAGCTGCTGCGCCGGGGCGAGGCCGATGTGGCCCTGGTGCACGAGCCGTACGACCGGACCGGCCTCGACGCCGAGCCTTTGATCGCCGAGCCGCGCGTCGCCGCCCTGGCCGCAGGCCATCCGCTGGCCGGCCGGGCCGGGCTGTCGCTGGCCGACCTGGGCCTGCGCGCCGGCGATGTGCACCGGTACATCGACGAGGTGCGCGCGGGTCACGACCTCGCCCAGCTGCTCACGCTCGTCGGCATGGGCGGCGGCCCGACCCCCCTGCTGCCCGCCTCCGTCGCCGAGCGCTATCCGCGTCCCTGTGTCGTCTACCGACCGGTCCCCGACGCCCCGCCGTCACTGCTGACCGTGGTCTGGCCCCAGCAGTCCCGCTCGACGGCGACGGCGGCGCTGGTGCGGGCGGCCGTCGCGGTGGCGGACGACCTGGCCGAACGGGCGGCCGGCAGCGGGCCGGACGGGAGGGGGTCCACGGGCATCCACCCCGGCGGAGTCACCCGGGTCGGAAGCCGCGTGCGGGACCCCCAGAACCCGGCGGAGGGTGACGGGCCCGTCCACTCGCCCCACGGCACCCGGACCGCGCTGTCGTAGGAGTGGCCCTGAGAGCCTGTGTCATATCCCCGGCCGGATCAGCGCGCGGCGTCATGGGGGCCCCTCCCGCTCGAGCGAAGCCGAGCGTGGGGGAGCGTGCGATCGCAAGGCGCCGGAGCGCCCTCGATGGGGGTGCCCCCGCGCGAGCGAAGCCGAGCGTGCGGGAGGAGCCACGTGGGCGGTTCGGCAACGCGGCTGGGGCCCCCTCCGAGGGTGGGGGTGCCCCCTCCGAGGGTGGGGGTGCCCCCTCCGAGGGTGGGGGTGCCCCCTCTGGGGGAGCGTGCCAGACGTCGCGCGCCCGGCCGGGGATATGACACAGGCTCTGAGCAGCCGGATGAGGTCTCCGGGAGCCGGCCGGGGCAGCACGGGCGCGTCGGGCGGGAACGCTGGTGGATTCGGAGACGGGGAACGCCCCCGCCGTCCGCTCCCGGGTGGTGCCGATGCCGGAAGCGGCGGGCGAGGGGCGCGTGGCCGTGCCGGTCAGACTCTCAGCCGGTCGCGTCCACCAGGGCCAGTTCGTGCAGGCGCTCCGGTGGGCCCGGGCGGGCGTAGTACCAGCCCTGGGCGGTGTCGCAGCCCAGTATCCGCAGTTGCTCGGCCTGGGCGCCGGTCTCCACGCCCTCGACCGTGACCGCGAGGTCCAGGCTGTGGGCGAGTGCGACGATCCCCTCGACGATCTTGAGGTCGACGGGGTCGGCCGGGAACTGCTGCATGCCCTGGGTGAAGGAACGGTCCAGCTTGAGCACGCTCACCGGCAGTCGGCGCAGGTTGGCGAGGTTGGAGTAGCCGGTGCCGAAGTCGTCCAGGGCGATGTCGACGCCCATCTCGGCCAGTCGGCGCAGGGGTTTGAGCAGGTCGTCGTCGGCGCCGATCAGGGCGGACTCCGTGACCTCCAGGCACAGGGCCTGCGGTGCGACGCCCGTGCGTTCCAGGATGTCGACCGTGTCCTGCACCAGGCCGGGATGGGTGAGCTGGCACGGCGAGAGGTTGACGTTGATACGGAGCGGGCCGGGATCGGCGTCGCCGTCGCGTTCTCGCCAGGCGCGGGCCTGCCGTACGGACTGCTCCAGGACCCAGCGGCCCAGGGGCACGATCAGCCCGGTGTGCTCGGCGAGCGGGATGAACCGGTCGGGGCCGAGTACCCCGTGCTGCGGATGCAGCCAGCGGACGAGGGCCTCGGCGCCGCGCACGCTGCCGTCGCCGAGGTGTACCAGCGGCTGGTACTCGATGAAGAACTCACCGCGCTCCAGGGCCGTCGGGAGCGCGGTGGTGAGTCCGTGGCGGGTGATCGTGCGGGCGTCGGCCTCCGGGTCGGCGAGCTCGAAGCGGTTGCCGCCCGCCGACTTGGCGCGGTACATGGTGATGTCGGCGCTGCGCAGCACCTCCGCCGCGTTGCGCTCCCCCGCCTGCCCCTCGACGATGCCGATGCTGCCGCGGACGGTCAGCTCCCGGCCGTCGATACGGACCGGCGCGACCAGGGCGTTCTGGATGCGAGCGGCGAGGTCGTCGACCTCGCGGCGGGTCTCGGTGCCGGTGGTCAGCGCCACGAACTCGTCGCCGCCGAGGCGGGCCACCATCTCACCGGGCGCGGTCGCGCAGGACTGCAGCCGGTCGGCGACCTCGACGAGCAGCCGGTCACCAGCCGCGTGGCCGAGGCTGTCGTTGATGGTCTTGAAGCCGTCCAGGTCGAGGTAGCACAGGCCGAAGCGCTGCTGCTCGCCCGCGCCCAGCACCTTCTCCAGGCGCTCGAAGAACAGGGTGCGGTTGGGCAGGCCGGTCAGCGCGTCGTGGGTGGCCTCGTAGCGCAGCCGCAGGTTGAGCAGCCGGCGCTCGGTGGTGTCCTCCATCAGGGCCAGTTGGTACTGCGGGTTGCCGTCGGCGTCCCGCAGCAGGGACACCGTGAGGTTGGTCCACAGGACCGTTCCGTCAGGGCGGTAGAACGCCTTTTCCAGGTGGTAGTGCTCGCGCTCGCCGCGTACGAGCTCGTCGTAGAGCCTCCAGGTCTGCGGCGCGTCCTCGGGATGCGTCCAATCCACGACGTTACGGCCGTGCATGGTCTGCTCGGAGATGCCGAACATACGCAGCAGCGCGCCGTTGACCTGGAGGATGTTGCCGTCGAGGTCGGCCATGCCGATCCCTATGGCGGCGCCCTCGAAGACCGCGCGGAAGCGGGCCTCGCTCGCGTGCAGCGCCTGCGCCACCACGCCCTGGGCCTGCAGCGCGGCCTGCGCGATGGCCTCCTGCTCGGCGAGCGTGCGCTCGCGCAGCGCCTGCGCGTACCCGGCGGCCATGGCGTGCTGCAGCCGGGAGGCCCGGGTGCGCAGCTCCTCCTGGGGACCGTCCTCGCCGCAGTACAGCACCAGATAGGCGTCGACGCAGTCGAGGGCGCGGCTGAGCGCCTCGGGGTCGGTGCAGTGCGCCTCGACGAGGGCCGCGCCGACCGCCCGTCCCGTGTCCGCGTCGAAGGTCCTCGCCAGCAGTGCCTCACGCAACCGGCGGGCCGACGGCAGGAGTTGCTCCTCGAACTCCGGCCGGGTCAGCGACGTCGACGTCACCGGGAACACGGCCCGGCTCCAGATCGTCGCGAACCGGCGCAGTCTGTCCTCCGGCCCGTCCGGCGCGGCGGTCACGCGGTACGCCCCACGCCGGCGAATCCGCAGAACGTGTACGGATCCTCGTCCTGAGGGTCCGTCTCCGGCCGCCAGTAGGGCATCGGCACCAGTCCCGGTTCCACCATGTCGTACCCCTCGAAGAACCGCGCGACCTCGTCACGCGTGCGCATGATCAACGGGAGGCGGATGTCCTTGTACACGTCCACCATCGCCTCGCTCTGCTCCCGGGCCACCGGCATTCCCTCGTACGAGGCATGCGTGAGGACGAGCACGCTGCCGGGTGCCAGCGCCTCGGTCAGCTCGGCCACCGCCGCGTACGGGTCGTCCGCGTCCTCCACGAAGTGCAGTATCGCAACCAGCAGCAGCGCCACCGGCCGTTCCGGGTCGATCAGGTCCCGCACCACGGGACTTCCCAGGATCTCCTGCGGCTTGCGCAGGTCGGCGGCGACCACCCCCGCGTGCTCGTTGCCCTCCAGGACCGCCTGGCTGTGCGCCACGGCCACCGGGTCGTGGTCGACGTAGACGACCCGGGCGCCCGGGCTCGCCGCCTGGGCGACCTCGTGGACGTTGCCGAAGGTGGGGATGCCCGAACCGACGTCCAGGAACTGGGTGATGCCCTCGCCCGCCGCCCAGCGCACCGCGCGCCGCATGAACGCCCGGTTCGCCTGCATGATCTTCGGTAGCCCGGGCGCGAACTCCATGGCCCGGCGGGCCGCTTCCCGGTCGACCTCGAAGTTGTGCGAACCGCCCAGGAAGTAGTCGTAGATCCGCGAGACGCTGGGCACCGAGATGTCGATGCTCCGAGGGGCCCAGGCGGGACGCTCCATCTATCTCTCCAAGGCGTAGGCGATCCGGTGTTCGAGCTGAGGCTACTGATCGCCCGCCAAAGGGGCGAGTGGAAACGGAAATTGACCGTCCGTTCCCGGTCACTGCCTGCGGCACGTGCCGGATCGACATCCCCGAAGGGCCTACGAAAAGTGTCCGAGGCATTCCGGAGAGTTCCAAAGCCGCCTGAAGGGCGGCGAAAGTCTACGCATACGCGGCATGAACCGGGAAACGGCGATCCGCCCCCTCCGTTGCGGCGCGGAGGGGGCGGACCTGTGGTCGGACACGCTCGTTCAGCAGGTGCGGGGACCAGCCCTGGGGAGGTGATCCCTACTGGTTGGGCGCGCCGACCAGATCTCCGTTGGGGGCCACGGCGTACCAGGTGCCGCCGACGCCCTGCCCGTTGATGTCCCCGGGGGACTTGTCACCGGAGAAGGTGTAGATCGGGAAGCAGTTGATGGTCTGCTGCTTGTCGCCGTCGGACCGGGTGAAGTTCATGTAGCCCTTCTCCTGGATCCCCTTGGTCTCGGAGAAGTCGACCGGGTCGACGATCGGCCACTTGTCGCGGCAGGCGTCGTTGCAGTTCGACACCGGCTTCGGCCACGCCTTGTCGTTGACGAAGCGGTAGACCGTCATGCCGTTCTTGTCGACGACGATCTTGCCGAGCTTGGCGTCGTTGCGCACCGACAGACCGGCCGCGGCGGACTGCGCCTTGGCCTTCTTGCCGTCGGGCGCCAGCGCGAACCACTTGTTGCCCACGCCCTGGCCGGTGGTGTCACCGGCGTTGGCGTCCTTGGCGTAGTAGTAGGCGGGCCAGCCGTCCACGGTCAGCTGCTTGGTGCCGTCGGACCGGGTGACCTCACCGAGCAGCGACTTGTCGATGCCGTCGCCCGCGGAGACGTCGTCGGCGGAGACCGGCGGCCAGGTGGTGGCGCAGTCGCCGTCGCAGTTCGACTTCGGCGGCTCGGCGGTGTCCGCGTCGAAGCGGTAGAGGGTCATCCCCTTCGAGTCGGTCAGGATATTGCCGAGCTCGGCGTTGGTGGAGATCGCCAGCTCACCCGCCGTGGCGCCCTGCGCACCGGCGCCGGCCGCAGGCGCGCTCGCGCTGGCCGACGCACCGGTACCGGCCCCGACACCGCCGATGCCGCTGCCGACACCGCCGATACCGCCGGCCTGGGCGGTGGCGCCCACGTTCTGGCTGGACGCGGACGTACCGCTTTCCTGACCGCACGCCGTCGTCAGCGCCAGCACGCCCACAGCGCTCGCCACGAGTGAGGCGCTCCGCCAGGAGGTCTTCATCGTCAACAACTCCCCGATAGTCCTAAGGGTGTTGCAGCGCCCTGCTGCGCCGCCGCACGGCACTGGGTACGCATGGCGGCGGCCGTTGTGTTCAAACGCGGCACAAAAAACTTTCCGGCGCCTGTGGTCGGAGGGTCCGAGCACCGCTTCACGCCAGGCGGCGGCGCCCTCCGCGGGCTCGTACAGCCGCGCCCGGAGTGGAGGCGCGAACATACGCCCGCCAAACCCGAGGACGCGGACTTCCCTCGTTCGGGGCAATCCCGGTCGGCCCGCGCGTAGGCGGGCGTGTCGGATCGCATGATCTCCGTCGTGCATGGACCCGAACCGATCCGATCCGCCCTCGTCACCCGGGCGTTGTCCGTGATGGCGGCGGCCTGGATCCTCGCGGCCGCGCCGGCCGGGGTGGCCGCGGCCGACGCGTGCGCGTACGCCTCGACGGGCCCGGACGGCACCTCGGCGGTGGCGGTCGCGGGAGGACCCTCCTGGCCGACGGCGGAGCCCGGGGAACCGCCGGAGTTCCCGAAGTTCCCCAAGCCCGCGATGCCCACGGTGTGCCCGGTCCCGACACCGCCACCCAAGCCGCCGCCTCCGCCACCGCCGAAGCCCACGCCCACGCCCACGCCCACGCCGACGCCGAAACCGACGCCCAGGCCCACGCCTCCCCCGAGGCCGAGCCTCGCGCCGAGGCCCCGGCCGGCACCGACGCCCCCGCCGCCCGCACCCGTGGCACCACCGCCGCGGCTGGCCCCGACACCGCCGAAACCCACCCCGCCCCCCTCGGCGACGCCCGTCAGCTACCCGGAGTACCACTCCAAGCCACGCCCGCGCCCGGCCGGCGACAGCACCCCACCGGTCACCTACATCCTGCTCATCACCGTGCCCGCACTGGCCGCAGTAGCCGCACTGCGGCCCCGCTAGGGGGGTCGGGCGATAGCGACCGCGCTTCGGCAGCGCCCCAAAGGGGCGCGAGGCCCTATCGATATGCGGCTCCGCCGCGTGGGCGCGACCAGCCACGACGAGGCCGCAGACGACAAACGGCACATCGCGCCACCCCCAGCGGAGCGCAAAGCACTGAACCAGGAGGCATGTCTTGCCGGAATGGCTTGTTCTCACCCTCGCGATGCTCGCCGCCTGCGTGGTGGTGGTCGCCGTGACCCTCGTACGGGACCGCACGGCGGCCGAGGACGAGGACCCGTCCGAGACCCCGGACGTCATCGAGTACATGACGATGTGGATCGGCGTGGTGTACGCCATCGTCCTGGGCCTCGCCATCGCGGGCGTCTGGGACGCGCGGGGCGGCGCCGAGGACCACGTCCAGGCGGAGGCCCAGGCGCTGCACGAGATCTCGGAGCGGGTACGGGTGTACCCGCCCGACGTCCGCGACCGCATTCGGGCGGATGTCAACGCCTATGTCGGACACGTCGTCACCACGGAGTGGAAGGCGATGGCCGACAAGGGCGAGCTGACCGAGCGCGGGGACGAACTCCTGCACAAGGTCCGCGTCGACGTCACCGACCACGAGCCCGCGAACGATTTCCAGGCGCAGGCCTACCAGCCGGTCCTGGACCAGATGGCCACCGCTGACCAGGCGCGCAACGCCCGGGCCGGCTCGACCGGGGCGACCATGCCCGGAGTGGTGTGGTTCGGGCTGCTGGCGGGCGGTGTCATCACCATCGGCATGGTCTTCGCGCTGCAGATCCGGCGCACACCCCGCGAGTTGATCCTGGCCGGTCTTTTCTCCGCCCTGATCGCCTTCCTGCTCTTCCTCATCTGGGACTTCGACGCGCCCTACAGCCGGGGCATCGCCGCGTCCGCCGAGCCCTTCCTGCACCTGTTCCCGAACGCCGGGGGCTGACGCGCCGTCGGAGGGGGCGGATCCGGACGACACGCCGAGGCCGTCCCCCTCGGGCAGGAACGGTCGTCCCCTGAGCGGCCCACACGCGTGCCCCATTCGCGCGACTGCGATCGCGCGGGGCCCACACCTGTTCCTAGCGTTTCGGTCATCGAGGTGCGTTTCTGGCGCGAGCGGAACCGGTCCGCCGCGGCTCCTCGGAGACCGGAGGATCCACCATGCGCGCGATACGCGTCGCTTCGGCCGCCGTCGCGAGCGACGACGGCCACTACGTCGTGTCCGAGGGGGTGGAAGCTACTGCCGGGCGGCGAAAGCCGAGCCATCCGGTCACAGTGCGGCGGCAGCTTGAACACGCGCCCGTGGGCCACGGCCCACCGTCGCCGGGAGTGGCTCGGAGACGTAAAACACTACGTGGCCATGTAAGACCTGGGCTTGTCCGGGCGATGGTCGTTGAAGCGCGGACCGTAAGCCGCCGAGCTTGTGGGCGGTACGGACCTTCCGTCCGGAAACGGGCGCAATGCTGAGAGCGCTGAGGCTCTGAGCAACGGTACAGCGTGCTGCCCTCCACCGTCGCGGCAGCGGCGTACCACCTCTCGCGCCGCCGCAAGGACGCGGACACGGCCTGACGGCACCGCCCTGGTGGACGGTGCCGTCATGGACCCTGTGCGATACGCGCCTTCGATACGGCGGGTGAGCGCGCGTCAGATACGGCGTTCGGCTCGGCGGCGCATCCAGAACACCCCGCCGCCGGCCACGGCCGCGGCGACCAGCCCGCCGCCGATGGCGATGTCGGTGGGCGTGGCACCGCTGGAGCTGCTGCCGCCGAGACCTCCGCGGACACCGCCGAGCACGGTGAAGGCGCGCGGGCTGACCAGCGTGCGGCCGGAGCAGTTCACGGTGAGGTCGTAGCTGCCGGGGCGGGCGTTGTCGCTGATGGTGGCGGTGCCCCTGGCGGACTGGCCGGCGCCGCTGAACGAGCTCAGGGTGGCCGTCCCGAAGGCGTCCGAGGTCATGGTGCCGCCCTGCGGGCAGCCGTCGACGGTGACCGTGATCTGGCCGCCACGGGCGATCACGCTGGGCTGGACGACGATGTTCCTCGGGCTGACGTTCATTCCGTCGCGCGCGATGCCGTCGCGCGGGATGCCGTCGCGCGCGACGGCCACGGGCGTGGCGAGGCCGAGGGCGGCGACCGCGGCGGCCGAGACCGCCGAGGCCGTCAGGAGACGAGTGGTGCGCATATGATCCTCCGCGGAAGGCGCCCCGGGTCCCGTCCCCGGTCTGTCGGCGAGAGAACGCCTCCCGGAACGACCCTCAGATGCCGTGCACGCGCCCGCATTTCGGGAATGGTCCGTCCTGGTGAGAGGACACGCCGGGGGAAAAGCGCGCAATCATCCATCGCCGCAGGTCACGGACCGTCAGAAAAATCCTTCGGGTGGCGACTCGGATGGCGCACCGACCGGTGCGGCGGCCACCCGTTCGCACGCGAGCCGTCGCCGGTTCCCAGTACGGGACTTAGCGTTCTGATATGCGCGAAAGGGATGCGGCGGCGGCCGTGTCGAAAGGGGATGCCGCATGTCCGGTTACCAACTGTCCGAGCGGGCGGAAGAGGAGGAACGGCAGAAGAAGCGTGCCCCCTGGGGGGTGATAGCGCTTGTTCTGCTGACCGGTCTGGCGCTCATCCGGAATGGTTCGGGGGAATTCGACATCGGCCCGCCGCAACCCGCCGCGGCGGCGGCCCCGGACAGCCGCGCCACCTCGGACGCCTTCGGCCGGACCCCCGCCCCGCTGCCGTTCGCCCAGCCCGACCGGGTCGCGATTCCCGCCATCCAGGTGAACGCCCCGGTGATGCCGGTCGGTCTGGACGCGGACGGCTGGGTGGGCGCCCCACCGCCCGAGGACCCGAATCTGGCGGGCTGGTTCACCGGGGGCGTGTCGCCCGGCGAGAAGGGGACGGCGGTCGTGGTCGGCCACGTCGACAACAGGCTGGGCCCGGCCGTGTTCTACGGACTCGGCGCCCTGAAGAAGGGAAATCGCGTCGAGGTGACGCGGCAGGACGGAAAGACGGCGGTCTTCGAGATCTACGGCATCGAGGTCTTCGCGAAGAACAACTTTCCCGGCGACCGTGTCTACGCCTCCAAGGGCGCGCCCGAACTGCGGGTCATCACCTGCGGGGGCGGTTTCTCGCAGGCGAACGGATACGACGGCAATGTCGTCGCCTTCGCCCGCCTGGTCGAGGTCCGCTGAGCGGTCCAGGCCCGGCGGGCGGGGGACGCCCCGGTCAGATGTGCTGCCGCTGCGGGACGGTGATCGCGTAACCGGAGTCCAGGAGTCTGGGCAGATAGCGGCGCAGGGCCTTGACGCTCTGGGTGCGGTCGCCGCCGGCGTCGTGCGAGAGGACCACGACACCGGGGCCGGCGCCCTCGCGGACCCGCTCGACGATGGTGCGGGTGCCGGGGGTGGTCCAGTCGAGGGTGTCGATCGTCCAGGCGAGGGGTTCCATGCCGAGTTCGGCGCCCAGTTGGAAAACGGCGCGGTTCCAGGCGCCGAAGGGGGCGCGGAACCAGCGGGGGCGCTCTCCGTAGCCGCTCTCGATGACCTCGCTGGTGCGGGTCATCTCGGAGCGGATGCGGCGGCGGGAGAGCTGGGTGAGCAGGGGGTGGGACCAGGTGTGGTTGCCGACGACATGGCCCTCGTCGGCCATCCGGGCCAGCAGGTCCTGGTGGTCGACGGCCATCTCCCCGCACACGAAGAACATCGCGCGGACGTCGTACCGGGCGAGGGTGTCGAGGATCTGCGGGGTGTAGCGGGGGTCGGGGCCGTCGTCGAAGGTCAGCACCATGGTGCGGCCGGGCCCCGGCAGGATCGTCAGCGGTTCGCGGCGGACCGGGACCCGGTCGGGCGGGGCGCTCGGAGGGCCGTATCCGGTGAGGGGCTGAAGGCGGTAGGCGGAGGGCTTCATCGCGAGGCGGGCCGGGGCGCCGGCGGCCGGGCCCGCGGTGTCCTCGGCCGTGTCGTCCGGTCCCCAGGCGAGCAGCCCGGCGGTTCCGGCCGCGCCCGCGGCGGCGGTGGCGCCGACGAGCAGGATCCGGCGCCGGGTGAACAACTGATCCTTCTTCATACAGTCATCAGTCGCCCGTCCGGCCTCCCGCGCACCGCACCGGTCACACGATTCCACCCTCCGGCGCAGCGCCGGTCAGTCCCAGGTGTTGAACACGGCCCCGCCCAGCGTGGCGGTGCCGTGATACACGGCCTGCCGCCACTCGAAGGGGGTGAGCCCCGAGGACGCCTCCCCGGCGAGAGGCACGGAGAGCTGATCACCCGTCAGAACGAGGAAACCGGCGGCGCTGAAGACGTCCGCCCAGGGCGGCGGGGACAGGAACTCGTCCGCGTAGGCGTCCCGGCGCTCGGGGACGAAGGCGATCCACGGGTGGTGGAGATGGCCGAGGACGACGGTCCGCCCGGCCGGGTGGATCACCGTGCCGGTGCGGTACGTACGCGGGTGGACGTGGTCCTCGACCTCGTCCACCCGGCCACGCGCGGCACGGGCCGCCGTGTACAGCGCGGTGCGGAAGGTTCGCGGGTCCGTCTCCGGGAGGGGCGCGTGCGGTGGGAAGAAGCCGGTGGCGCCGGGTGGGAGGGGGAAGGGCGGGGGCGGCATGTCGTCGATCATGTCAGTGGTGGCGTACCAGGGGGAACGGGAGTGTCTCGCGGATCGTGAGGCCGGACGCGGGCCTGTTCGGGCAGGTCCGCGTCCGGGCCGGGGCCCCCGGCCTCGTCCCCTCCGTCGAGGCCGAGCGCCGCCGGGGCGGCAGGCCTTCGGTGGCGGTCGGCCGGGGCCCGGCTCTTCGGGCGCCGTTTGCCCCGGAGCTTGCGGGGCGAGGGGCGTGCCGGTGCGGGCACCCTCCTCGAAGGCCGGGCGGACGCGGTCACGAGGTCCGGGATGGGCGGCGGGAGGCGGAGCGGACGGGGGGGCGCCGAAGAAGGTCGCGAGGCCGTCGGACACCCGGCCGAGGAAACGGTCCGCGGGCCGTCGTATCGGGCCCGCGGGGTCCTCGGCCGTGGCGGTGTCCACGGTGGCACTCATGTACCGACTGCAGGAACACCCGGGCGGGGCCGCCCGTCGAGAGGGCGGGCCGTGGGTGGAGGTGGGGGTTCCGATAGCCTCGGGGCGTGACGGAACAGGACGCTCAGCAGCCCTCACGGGAGCCTTTGCAGCGGTTCGAGCGGGGGACGGACGGCCCGAAGGTCGTCCTGGTGGGGGTCGACGGTTCCGACTCCTCCCTGCGGGCCGCGGCCTATGCGGGCGGTCTGGCCCGCCGCCAGCACGCGCTGCTCGCCGTGGTGTACGTGCAGCCGGTGATGGCGGCGGGGGCGGCCGTCGGGGTGCCGGTCGCGGAGACGACCGGGCAGATCGCCGAGGACCTGGTCGCGCAGATCCGGGAGGCCGCCGAGCGCATGCGCGGGATATTCGACGTGCGCTGGGAGTTCCACACCTTCCACGGCGACCCCTACACCGGTCTGGTGAGGGCGGCGGACGAGCTGAAGGCCGACGCGGTGGTGGTCGGCGCCTCCGAGCAGGCCGGACACCGTATCGTCGGCTCGGTCGCGGTGCGTCTGGTGAAGGCGGGGCGGTGGCCGGTGACGGTGGTGCCGTAGCGCCCCTCCCCCCTCGTGTCAGAGGGACCTTCAGAGGGACCTTCAGAGGGACTTGAGGAAGTCCCTGATCACCGCGGTGAACTCCGCCGGCTTCTCCATGTTCGGATAGTGCCCGACGCCGTCGACGAGGACGGCTCGTCCGTGCCGCACGCCGTCGGCGAGGCGCTGCGCGGCGGCGAGCACGTCGGCGGTGTCGAGGGCGCCGTTCAGGGTGAGCACGGGGACGTCGATCTTCGGTACGCGGGACCAGGTGTCGGTCACCGGCACCAGCCAGTTCCGCTCGCCGGGCGTGTGCTTGGACAGGGTGCGCAGGGCCATCTCGCGCAGCCGGCGCGGGATCGCCGGGTCGATGTCGTCGAGTGTGCGGTGCGGGCCGGGCGCATAGCTCAGGAAGGACGTCAGCCAGCCTTCGACGTCACCGGCCGCCAGGGTGCGGGCGGTCTCGGCCTGGATCTCCCGGTGCCAGGGGTCCGAGTCCTGGAACTCGCCGGTCGAGGCACCGCAGACGACGGCCGCCCGGACCAGTTCCGGATGTTCCAGCAGGGTGTCGCTGACGATGACGCCGCCCATCGAGACGCCGACGAGCACGGCGGGCCCCGCGTCGAGGTGGCGCAGCAGCTCGGCGAGGTCGTCGGCCCAGCGGAACGGTCCGCTCGCGTTGGCGGAGAGGCCGTGGCCGCGCACGTCGGCCGCGACGACCCGGTGGGTCTCGGCGAGGGCGGGGATCTGGGCGTCGAAGACACGGTGGTCGACGAACCCCGAGTGGAGGAGGACCACGAGGTCCCCGGCGCCCGCCTCGTGGTAGGCGAGGTCACCGTCGGAGGAGGGGCAGTACTTCGGTTCCGGGACAGCAGTCATGACAACCAAGGTGTCATTCTCCGAAGGATTTGACAACCAGGTTGTCATGCTGCCGGGCGTGCATGATGTGGGGGTGAACGACACCCCCCTCCCGCCCGATGAACTCGGTCACCGCCTCACCGAGGTCTTCGACCTCGTCGGCCCGCTCTACCGGCGCGCCCTGCGCAAGGTGGAGCAGGGCGAGGAGGTCGAGGGCGCCTCGGTCGGCGTGCGCTCCGTGCTGGACCTGCTGCACAGGAAGGGGGACCTGACGGTGCCGCAGATGGGCCGGGTCATGGCGCTGAGCCGGCAGTTCGTCCAGCGCATGGTCAACGACGCGGCGGCGCACGGCTGGGTGGAGAGCGTCCCGAACCCCGCGCACCAGCGGTCCTCACTGATCCGGATCACCAACGCGGGCGAGAGGCTCATCGCCACCGTCCTCGACCGCGAGCACACCCTGAACCGCCAGGTCGGCGGCGATCTCACCGACGCCGAGGTGCGGGCCTGCGTGCGGGTGCTGACGGAGATGCTGAGGACGTTCGACCACGTCGACGTCGAGGACTGACGGCACAGGCGTCGGCCACTGCCCATCGCCGGCCCGTCCGGCTACTCCCCCATCACCAGCCCGTCCTTGGCCGCGCCCCGGCTGAGGACGACGTCACGGATCCGGTCGCGCACGCCCGCCACTCCGGCGCCCTGCCGGATCGCCTTGTTGAGGTTCACCACGCGGCCGGCGTCGACGTCGAACATCTGCGGCAGGAACTCCGCCTTGGCCACCTCCCAGCGGGCGCCGGGCCTGGCGGGCGGTACGAAGGTGAAGCGGGCGACCGTCGACTCGTTGCCGCGCGGATCCTCGACGCCCTGGTGGTTGAACATCTCACCGGCGATCTGGTCGCCCATGCCGTACACGACCCAGGTGCCGTTGACCTTCTCGTACGCCTGCGGGACATGGGCGTGGGTGCCGAGGACGAGGTCGATGTCGGGGCGGCCCGCGGTGCGGGAGGCGGTGAGGGTACGGGCGAGGGCGAGCTGGCGGTCGTCCGGCGCGTCCTGCCATTCCGTGCCCCAGTGCACGGAGACGACGACCACGTCGGCGCCCGTCTTCCGGGCGGCCCTGGCGTCGGCGAGGATGCGGTGCTCGTCGGTGAGGTCGACGGTCCAGGGCTGCTCGGCGGGTACCGGGAGGTTGGTGCCGTAGGTGTAGGCGAGATGGGCGACCTCGGCGGAGCCGGCGTGCAGCAGGGTGACCGCGTCGGCCTCGGCCTGGGAGCGGGCGGTGCCCGCGTGCCGTACGCCGGCGCCGTCGAGGGCGTCCAGGGTGCGCTGCGCTCCGGCGGCGCCGTCGTCGAGGCTGTGGTTGGAGGCGGTGGAGCAGCCGTCGTAGCCGGTGGCGGCGAGGGCCTGGGCGATCTCGGGCGGGGACCTGAAAACGGGGTAGCCGCTGTAGACGCCGTTCGCGCCGTAGACGGTCTCCATGTGACACAGGGCCAGATCGGATCGGGAGACCACGGGCTTGATGTCCTCGAACATGGGGCGGAAGTCGTATCCGGTGCCGCCGGAGTCGAACTGGGCGCGTTCGATGACGGAGCTGTGCGGGAGGACGTCGCCGGAGGCCACGAGGGTGAAGCCGCGGGCGGCGGAGGCGGCCGGGGGCCCGGGCCGCTGGGGCAGCCGCTGCTCACGTTCATGGGCCTGGCATGCGGCGCCGGCCGCGAGAAGGGCGGTCACGGCCAGGGCCACCGCATGCCTGCGTGCGACGATCATGAGTCACCCCGATTCAGATGGATTGTCATATTTACGCACGCTCCACTCCTAGCGCATGCCTCCGGACGGACCGCCCCGCCGCTCCCGACGGGCCGCCCGATCGGCGTAGCGCCCCGACCGTTCGTCGAACCGTTCGTCGACGCGATCGACCGTCCGTCGCAGAGCCGTGTGCGCGCCCTGTCCGCAACCGGTGCCTTGCGGTGCCATACGCCCATGACCGCCGGAACCGCCCTCGCCGCCCCGAAGACGACCGCCGAGCACGAACTCGCCGCGCTGCAGCGCGAGCACGGCCGGCCGCTCTTCGCGCTGCTGCTGCGGCTCTGCGACGGCGACCGCCAGCGCGCCGAGGACCTCGTCCAGGAGACCCTCGTCCGCGCCTGGCAGCATCCCGAGGCCCTGCGCGCCGACGCCTTCGACTCCGTACGGCCATGGCTGCTGACCGTCGGACGGCGGCTCGCGATAGACGCGCGGCGGGCCCGGCAGGCGCGGCCCCCGGAGGTCGGGGACGCGGTGCTGGAGAACGCGCCGGTCTGTGCCGACCACGCCGAACGGGCGGCCGCAGCCCTCGATGTGCGCGAGGCTGTGAAGACTCTCACTCCCGAACACCGTGAAGTCCTGGTGCTCGTGTACTTCCAGGGGGCGAGTGTGGCGGAGGCCGCCGAAGCCCTCGGCATCCCGCCCGGTACCGTGAAGTCCCGCGCGTACTACGCGCTGCGCGCCCTGCGCCGAGTGCTTCCCGGATACGCGCCCGACCTGGGCTGAAACCCACGGCCGAGTCAAGCCTTCGCAAAGCGCCTTGCCGAGGACCCCGGTTGAGTAATCGGGTGTCCTTATCCGTGTTCCGGACTGGGGGCCGGCCACCGGACTCCAGGGGCCCGGCGACGGGCGACGCGCACGCACCGGAGGAAGGCAGGAAGGGATGCTGCACAGAGGTCACCAGAGCACGGACGGCGCCGGCGGCGGCGAACTGACCGTCCCCATGGCCTGGTTGTACGCCGAGTACATCGCCGACGAACTGCTGCGGACCGGCGATCTGATGCCGCCGACGTCCTTCGAGTTCCGCGCCGGGCGCGACGCCCTGGCGCTCACCATCTTCCTGTCCGACACCGACGGCGAACTGCCCGGTATCCGGGTCGTCACTCAGCTCGAGACCTGGCTTTCGCTCACGGCGTACGACCAGCCGTGGCAGGACTGGGTCGACGAACGTATGTCCCAACTGAGGGCCGAGGCGAAGGAGTCGGACGGCCCCTCACCCGATCTCGAACTGGCCGAGGCCGCCTGGCGCTGGCTGGAGGAGACCGAGCTGCTCGCCCCCGACCTCAACGCGGTCCCGGGCGGCTCCCCGGGGGTCGGCGAGGACGAGGGACCCAAGGTGTGGACGCCCGCGTGGCAGCTCGGACTGCCCCTCGGACACCTCGCGATCCATCTTTTTTAGATTCCGACCAATCCGCGAGCCCGGCCGCTCCGAACATCTGGGTCACGATTCGGTACGCGCCTGAGTGATTCGTGTGCCTGGTCCGTACCGGTGGGAGCAAGGAGTAACCCCACTGGCACTCAACGGCACGAGGTTTCGGCATGAGGTCCCTGGAGAGGCATCGCGACGTCGGCGCGTACGCGCTCGGCGTGCTGGACGAGGCGGAGGCCTTCCGCTTCGAGGACCACCTCATGGAGTGTCCTCAATGCGCGGCACAGGTCACCGAGTTCGGCCCCACCGCGCGGCAGATGATGCTCTACCGGCGGGCCACCCCGCGCAGCGTTCACCCCTTCGCGGGGCCCGGGCCGCGGCTGCTGGACAAACTGCTCGCCGAGGTGGCCGCCCGGCACCGGGCCGCCCGCCGGAGGGTGATGTTCGCACTGGCGGCCTCCGTGGTGATCGCGCTCGTCGGCCCCGCGGTCGCCATGATGGCGGGCGGTGACGACACTGAGGACGCGGTACGGGTCACCGCCACCGACGAGAAGTCGGGCGTGTGGGCGCAGGTGACCATCGAGGACGAGGCCTGGGGCAGCGACATCGAGCTGAAGGTGAAGGACGGCGCGGGCCCCCGCGACTGCCGGCTGATCGCCATCGGCCACGACGGCTCCGAGCAGACCGTCACGAGCTGGAACGTTCCGCTGCACGACGCCCGCCCCAACACGATGAAGGGCGCCACCGCCTACCACCCCGACGAGGTCGCCCACTACGAGCTGCGCACCGCCGAGGGCGAGCATCTGGTCACCCTGCCCTCCCGGTGATGCCGACCCGAAGTGAGTTCAGGTCACTTCGTGTCGAATTCAACCTCGTTCTCGGACAGCGATTCCAGTGATTCCAGTGATTCCAGGGTCTTTCCCGGTGAAATCGCGATTTGCGGCGGCCCGCGTTTCGGCACAAGATATTGTCGAGACGGGGAGCCACCGATGGAAAAGACTTTGCGAATCCTCCTGACCGAGGAAGGCGCGGAAGCCGAGGACATCGCGGAACTGACCGGTTTTCTGCGCGCGGAACTGCTGCAGCTCGACGTGGACGACGTCACGACGGTCACCGACGAGGAGGACCTCCCGCCCGGTGCCCGCGCCGTGGACATCACCACGATCGGGGCCCTGCTGGTCAGCCTGGGCAGCACCGCCGCCGGGCTCTCCCAGGTCGTGAACGCCATCCGGGAGTGGCGCGACCGCTGCCGGGGCACCCGTCCCACCCTGCGGCTGACCCTGGACGACGACGAGCTGGAGATCTCCGAGGCTACGACGGAACAGGTGTCGGAGGCGTTCGACCTGTTCGTCAAGCGTCATTCCCCGATCGAGGCGTGAGCCATGACCACCACCCGGCACGCGCTGATCATCGCCAATGACCGGTACGACGACCAGGGCCTCCGACAATTGCGGGCACCGGCGCAGGACGCCGTCTCCCTCGCGGAAGTCCTGGGCGATCCGGAGATCGGCGATTTCGATGTGGAAGTGTTGAGAAACGAACGGGTGGACGCCATCAGGCGCGGCATCGAGCGTTTCTTTTCCGAGGGCGGGCGCGAGGACACGCTGATGGTGCACTTCTCCTGCCACGGCCTGAAAAGCGAATCCGGATCCCTGTATTTCGCGGCCCGGGACACCGAACCCCGGCTGCTGGAGGCGACGGCGGTCTCGGCGCAGTTCGTCCGCCACTGCATGTTCCGCACCCGGGCCAGGCGGACCGTGCTGTTCCTCGACTGCTGCTACGGCGGCGCCTTCTCCCGGGGTTCGTCGTCGGTCCGCGCCGCGGGGGACGTCCATGTGCTGGAGTCGTTCGCCGGGGAGAAACTCGGCGGCGGACGGGGCTGGGCCGTGATCACCGCCTCCAACTCCATGGAGTACGCCTTCGAGGGCACCCAGCTCACCCGGACCACCACTCCGCGGCCCTCCGTGTTCACCCACGCGGTGGTGGAGGGCCTCACCACCGGGGACGCCGACCTCGACGAGGACGGCGAGGTGTCCCTGGACGAGCTGTACGAGTACGTCTTCGACCACGTCCGGCAGCAGAGCCCGCACCAGACGCCCGGCCGCACCGTCGACATGCAGGGCGACATGTATCTCGCGCACAGCCGGCACCGGCGCATCGCGGCCAAGCCGGTGCCGCCTGCCCTGCGCAAGGCCATGGACGCCGCCAACTTCTACACCCGGCTGGGTGCGGTGGCGGAACTGCACGCCTGGGCGGAGAGCGCGGACCTCGCCAAGGCGCTGGGGGCGCGCGACGCCCTGGAGGAGATCGTCCAGAACGACATCCGGGTGGTCTCGGACGAGGCGCGCAAGGCTCTGGCCGACACCGAACTGCGGCCCGATCCGATGCGGCTGGACTTCGGCCGGGTACCGCAGAACTCCGAGACCCCGCACCGGCCGGTCCATCTGCTCGGCCCGCCCCTGGCCCGCACCTGCACCCCGTATCCGACCTCTCCGGCGGGCGACTGGCTGTCGGCCGAGGGGTCGCCCGAAGGACTCGACATCAGCGTCGACACGTCCAGACCGGGGCGGCGGAGCGGGGAGCTGCTGCTGAAGGGGATCACCGGCGAGGTGACCCTCCAGGTGGAGGCGGAGATCGTCCCGGCCCCGGCCCCGGTGCCCGAACCGGAGCCGGAGCAGCCGCCGCCTCCGCCCCCGCCTCCTCCGCCGCCTCCGCCGCCTCCGTCGGCGATGAGACGGCCGGTGGACGAGGGTGACGGCCAAGGCGGGTTCCCTGCGGTGCCGGAGGGCACCGTGGACGACGAAAGGCATGCGACAGCCGAAGGGGCGCAAGGGGACGGAGTCCGTCCCACGTCGGCCGATGTCGGCGGCGGAGGCCGTACCGGGGCCGAAGGGGGCAGCGGCGGCAGAGTCCACCCCGCATCGCAGGGCGCCGGAGAAGGCCGAGAAGGCGGAGAGCAGGTGGTCCCCGACAGGGCCCATGGAGACGGACGCCAACCGGACGGAGACCACCCCGCGCCGGTGGACGCCGACAAGAGCAGGCGCCCCACCGTGTCGGACAGCGCCGACCGGGCCGGGGCGCCGCCGGAGGGCCGTGGCGCTGCCCGAGTCCATGGGCGGCAGCATGCGGCCGACGGCAGAGCCGGTCAGGGCGACGACGGCGGAGCCCCGGCCCGTCGGGGCGTGGCGGACGCGTCCGTCCAGAAGCCCGCGTCAGGACGGAACCCCGCGCGGGCTCAGGAACCCACGCCCGTCCGGGCGGAGCCCGCTGGGCAGCGGACGCCGGGGCCGCGGCGGGCACCCGTGTCCGAGGGTGCGCCCTCCGCGCCCCCCGCCGGGACGCCGCCCCCCGCCGGGACGCGGGCCCAGCCCTCGCAGCGGGCTCCGGTGCTCGCCGGGACCGCGCTGGTCCTGGCCGTCGCCTCGGTCGGCACCGCCGCGCGGGCCGTCTACAAGGCGAACACGGCCGTACAGGCGCTGCAGGATCTGAAGGGCGACCTCGGGGCTCACATCAGTGACTCGGGCATGCTCACGGCCCTCGTCGTCTCACTGATCACAGCCGCCGTGGCGCTGCTGCTGTGCTCCCTCGCCGGGCGCGAGCTGGAGGCCCACCCCCGCCACTACCCGGCGTCCACGGCGAGCACCACGAGATCGGTGATCTGGACCGCACGGCTGCTGGCCCTCCCGGCGATGGTCGTGGGCGTGATCATGGCGATCGGCTACCCCATCGCCAACACCATCTGGTGAGCCGCGCCCCCGAGCCCGCCCGTCCTCACTTCAGCAGCCGCGACAGCCTCCGGTCGGCGAGCGGCTTGCCGCCCGTCTGGCAGGTGGGGCAGTACTGGAGCGAGGAGTCGCTGAAGGAGACCTCGCGGATGGTGTCGCCGCACACCGGGCAGGGCTCGCCCGTGCGGCCGTGGACGCGCAGGCCGCTCTTCTTCTCGGCCTTCAGCCGCCCGGCGGCCAGGCCCCGAGACCGCTCGACCGCCTCGGTGAGGGTGGTGCGCAGGGCCTCGTGGAGGGTGTGGATCTCCTGCGGGGTCAGGGAGGCCGCCAGTTTGAAGGGGGACATTTTCGCCGCGTGCAGGATCTCGTCGCTGTAGGCGTTGCCGACGCCCGCGAGCAGGCTCTGGTCGCGCAACGCGCCCTTGAGCTGCCGGCGTTCGCCCGCGAGGAGTCCGGCGAGGCGGGGTTCGTCGAAGTCGGCGGCAAGCGGGTCGGGGCCGAGCCGGGCGACCCCGGGGACCTGCTGCGGGTCGTGGACGACGTACACCGCGAGCCGCTTCTGGGTGCCGGCCTCGGTGAGGTCGAAGCCCTCGCCCGTCTCCAGGGCGACCCGCAGGGCGAGGGGCCCCTTGCCGGGCCGGGGCAGGCCGTCGGGGAGGCGGTCCTTCCACTGCAGCCAGCCGGCCCGCGCGAGGTGGGTGACTAGATGGAGGCCGGCGTCCGTCTCCAGGTCGAGGAACTTGCCGTACCGGTGCACCGCGCTGACCTCGTGTCCCTCGACGGCGGTGACGGGAGGGTCGTACGTCTTCAGGACGCTGATCGCCACCGGCAGCACGCGCACGATCTCATGGCCGACGACGTGCTCGGTCAGGAAGTCCTTGAGCGCTTCGACCTCGGGGAGTTCCGGCATACGTCCAGAGTGCCACGGGGGTCACCGGGGCTCGCGTGCGACGAACTCGCACCATACGCACTTGCCGCCGCCGCGTGCCTCCACGCCCCAGACGTCGGCGAGCAGGTCCACCAAAAGCAGGCCGCGGCCGGAGACGCCGGAGACGCCGGCCTCGCGGCGGCGGGGCAGGGCGCTGGAGGAGTCCTCGACCTCGACGCGCAGCCGCCGGTCGCCGCCGCCCGCGAGGACCCGCAGGGTGACGATGGCGGCTCCCTCGGTGTGCATGAGGGCGTTGGTGATCAGTTCGTCGGCGACCAGTTCGATCTCGTCGGCGCGGTCGCGGGCGCCCCACGCGCGTACGGCGGCCCGGATCATGTGCCGGGCGGCGGTGAGCGCCTCCGGGTCACCGGGGGCGACGTGCTGCTGGAGCCGTCCGCCGGTCCGCGGGGTGTCGAGGCCCCGGCGGCGCAGCAGGAGCAGGGCCACGTCGTCGTCCCCGCCGCGCTCCTCGGCGACGTCGATCAGCTGGTCGGCGAGCTTGCGTACGTCGTCGGGGCCGGCGGCGACGAGGGCGGCGAGGCCCCGCATGCCGTCGTCGAGGTCGGTGCCGGGCTGTTCGACCAGACCGTCGGTGCACAGCAGCAGGGTGTGGCCGGGGTCGAGTTCGATGGTGCCGACCGGGTACTCGAGGCTGCCGAACTCGGCGGACAGCCCGAGCGGCAGCCCGCCCGGGACGTGGACGCGACGGCAGCTGCCGTCGGCGGCGCGCAGCAGGGGGTCGATGTGTCCGGCGCGGACCAGTTGGACGACGCCGGTGGCGAGGTCGGCCTCCGCGTACAGGCAGGTGGCGAAGCGGTCGGTGTCGAGTTCGTGGAGGAAGACGGAGGCACGGGCCATGATCGTGGCCGGGGTGTGGCCCTCGGCGGCGTAGGCCTTGAGGACGATCCGCAGCTGGCCCATGACGGCGGCGGCGTGCGTGTCGTGGCCCTGGACGTCGCCGATGACTGCGCCGACCCGGCCGCCGGGCAGCGGGATCAGGTCGTACCAGTCGCCGCCGATGTCGCGGCCGAGCGTGCCGCCGATGGTGGCGGCGCGGTAGCGGACGGCGACGTCGGCGCCGGGCACGCTGGGGATGGTGCGGGGCAGCATGGCCTGTTGGAGCCCCTGGGCGATGTCCTTCTCCTGCTCGTAGAACATCGCGCGCTGCAGGCTCTGGGCGATGCTGCTGCCGAGGGCGACGAGGATGTTGCGCTCCTCCTGGGTGAACCCCTCGCGGTTGCTGTAGAGCAGGCCCATCGCGCCGATGGGGCGGGCCTGGACGATCAGCGGCAGATAGGCCGCCGAGGTGATCCGCAGGTCGGTGATGTGCGGCCACAGCACGGGGTAGCCGGCCGCGAACTCGTCCGCCGACTCGATGAAGCGTGGGGTGAGGGTGCGTACGACCTCGCTCATCGGGTACGGCTCGTCGATCCGGGTGACCAGGGTGCCGGGGACGAAGCTGCCCTCGGGGCCCTCGGCGACCAGCCGGATCCGGCCGGCCTCGACCAGGCCCATGACGAGGCTGGTGGCGCCGAGGTGGGTGAGGCCCTGGGTGTCCTTGAGGACGTCGATGACGTCCTGCACGGTCCGGGCGTGGGCGAGGGCGGCCGTGGTGAGCTGGACGACGTTGGTCTGCTCGCGGCGGGCGTCGTCGAGTCCGGCCGCCTCGTCGCGGGCGGCGAGGTCGCTCAGCTCGTCGGTGGCGTCACGGACGATGCCGACGATCCGGCGGGGGCGGCCGGTGGCGTCGCGGCGGATGTAGCCCTGGGTGTGGGTCCAGCGCAGGGTGCCGTCGCGCAGCCGCGTACGGAAGTAGGAGCCGTAGTTCTCGCTGCCGTCCTTGATGGCCTGGGAGACCAGTTCGTCCAGCCGGATGGCCTCGTTCGGCGGCACGCGGATCGCGAGGGAGGCGGGGTCGTCGTCGAATTCGTCGGGCCGCAGGTCGAAGATCTCGTGGGCCCGGGCGTCCATGTGGAACAGCCCCGAGTCCAGGTCCCAGTCGAAGCTGCCCATGCGGTTGAGCGCCAGGATCGGATCCGGGTGGGCGGGCCAGTCGTCCGGGAGTGACAGGGCGCTCGCTCCCCGATCAACCATGGGGCCACCTTGCCAGGATTCGTCCGATTCTTCGACTTCTTCGGCTTCTTCGACCGGGGCCGTACGGTGTCTCAGTCGAGGGCCACGCCGTCGACCAGCTCGGTGGTGTCGGACTCGTCGGGTCCGTCGGGGACCAGGCCGCCGCCGTCGGGCAGGTCGGGAATCTCGGGGACGGTCTCGGGGCCTACGTCCTCGGAGAGGCCCTGGTCCTCGGTGGCCGGGAGGACGATCCCGGCGTCCGATGGGGTGCCGTTCTCCTCCGCGCCACTGCGGCCTGCCACGAGGAGAACCGCCGACAGGGCGCAGGCGGTGAGGGTCGCAACGGGTACTCGCACCTCTGCCTCCCGGGAAATGGGGATCATTCGCCCACCATTGTCTGCTTCACTCACGTGGGTTACGCAAACGGAGGGATGGACCACGAGCCGTCACGATGGCCGGAACGAACGCGAAGGAGCGCACCACCGTGGACTGGTTCACCGCACCCGACTACTGGCTGAGCCGCCTGGTGTTCCAGCGGGCACTGGCCGCCGTGTACCTGGTCGCGTTCTTGACGGCGGCCCTTCAGTTCCGTGCCCTGCTGGGCGAGCGCGGGATGCTGCCGGTCCCGCGTTACGTCGAGCGGGTGCCGTTCCGGGCCGCGCCCAGTCTGTTCCAGTGGCGCTACTCCGACCGGCTGTTCGCGGGCTGCGCCTGGGCGGGGTGCGCGGTGTCGGCGGCGCTGCTGGCGGGGCTCGACGGTCTGGTCCCGCTGTGGGCGGCGATGCTGCTGTGGCTGGTGCCGTGGGCGCTGTATCTGTCGATCGTCAACGTCGGGCAGACCTGGTACTCGTTCGGCTGGGAGTCGCTGCTGCTGGAGACCGGCTTCCTCGCGGTGTTCCTCGGCAACGACGAGGTGGACCCGCCGGTCGTGGTGCTGTTCCTGGTGCGCTGGCTGCTGTTCCGGGTGGAGTTCGGGGCGGGGCTGATCAAGATGCGGGGCGACGCCTGCTGGCGCAAGCTCACCTGTCTCTACCACCACCACGAGACCCAGCCGATGCCCGGCCCGCTGAGCTGGTTCTTCCATCATCTGCCGAGGCCGCTGCACCGGGTGGAGGCTGCGGCCAACCACGTCACCCAACTCGTCGTCCCGATCCTGCTGTTCACGCCGCAGCCGGTGGCCACGGCGGCCGCCTCGCTGATGATCCTGACCCAGCTGTGGCTGATCCTTTCGGGCAACTTCTCCTGGCTGAACTGGATCACGGTGGTGCTGGCCGTGCCCGCGCTGGACCTGCCCTCGGACCACCGCCCGCTCGCCGGGCCACCGCTCTGGTACGAGGTGGTCGTCCTCGCCGTCGCGGCGCTGATCGTCCTCCTGAGCTACCGCCCGGCGGTCAACATGGTCTCCCGCCG
The DNA here is from genome assembly GCF_048159505.1 of Streptomyces sp. T028. Lineage (NCBI taxonomy): Bacteria > Bacillati > Actinomycetota > Actinomycetes > Kitasatosporales > Streptomycetaceae > Streptomyces > Streptomyces sp. T028. The sequence continues at coordinate 22,438 of NZ_JBLRVZ010000079.1, read as the reverse complement.
CCAGGTGATGAACCGCTCCTTCGACCCGCTGCACCTGGTCAACACCTACGGAGCGTTCGGCAGCGTCAGCCGGATCCGCTACGAGGTGGTGGTCGAGGGCACGCGGGACGACGTACCGCGTGAGGACTCCGACTGGCGGGAGTACGAGTTCAGGGGCAAGCCGGGCGATCCCCGGTACTGGCCGCGCCAGTTCGCCCCCTACCATCTGCGCCTGGACTGGCTGATGTGGTTCGCGGCGCTCTCCCCCGCGTACGCCGGCTCGTGGTTCGGCGCGCTGGTGGAACGGCTGCTGGAGGAGGACCGCGACACGTTGAGGCTGCTGCGCCGCTCCCCCTTCCCGCCCGGCGAGCCGCCTAGGTACGTCCGCGCCCGTCTCTTCCGCTACCGGTACACCACCTGGCGGGAGCTGCGGGAGACGGGGGCGTGCTGGGAGCGGACGTACGTGCGCGAGTATCTGCCGCCGACCCGGCTGACGGCGGCTCAGAGGTCGTAGACGCGCAGGGCGGTGCTCTCGAAAATCTGCCGGTGTTCGGAGGGGCTCACCAGCGCGGAGGTGACGGCCACGACGTCGCCGTACGGGGCCGCGAGCGTGGACACGGGCCAGTCGGAGCCGAACATCAGCCGGTCGGGACCGAAGGCGTCGAGGACGGTGTCGGCGTACGGGCGCAGGTCGTTCACGCTCCAGGAGGCGGGGTCGGCCTGGGTGAGCAGGCCGGAGAGCTTGCAGACCGTGTTGGGGAGGGCGGCGAGGGCGCGGACGTCGGACGCCCAGGGTTCCAGGCCGCCGGAGGCGATGGGGGGTTTGCCCAGGTGGTCGAGGACGAAGGTGAGCTGGGGCAGGGCGGCGGCGGCCTTCGTGCAGGCGGGCAGCTGGTGCGGGAGGACGACCAGGTCGTGGGCGAGGCCCGTCTCGGCCACGGCGGCGAGGCCCCGCTGGACGTCCGGCCGCAGCAGCCACCCGGGGTCGGGCTCGCCCTGGACCTGGTGGCGGATGCCCTTGAGGTACCCGCCGCCGGGGAGGTCGCGCAGCCGGGCCAGCTCGTCGGTGACGTCCGGGCGGGTGAGGTCGGTCCAGCCCACGACACCCGCGATCAGTTCGTGCGCGGCGGCGAGGGCGAGGAACTCCGGGGTCTCCTCGGCCACGGTGACGGTCTGGACGAGGACCGTGCGGTCGACGCCGGCGGCGCGCGCCTGAGGTTCCAGGTCCGCGATCGTGAAGTCGCGGCGGATCGGGCTGCCCGCTTCGATCCAGTCCTGGTCCCGTACGGACAGGTCCCAGACGTGGTGGTGGGCGTCGACGGTCACGGCAGCTCCCATACGACGGGCAGACCGGCGTCGGCTCCCTCGTCGGAGTAGTCGTGCACCACGTCGAGGAGTTCGGCCATCCGGGTCTGCCAGGCCACGTTGACCGGCAGCTTCTCCAGCGCGGCGAGGAGACGGGCGTAGTCATCGCACTCCAGCACGTGGAAGAGGTCGGTGCCGCTGCGCCATATGGTCCAGGAGGAGGCTCCTGCGGCGCGGATGGCGTCGGTCAGCTCCTTGGGCACCTCGCGGTGCGCGGTCTCGTAGGCGTCGATCCGGTCGGCGCGGACCCGGGTGTGCAGGGCGACCCTCATGACGGCTCCTCGGGGGGAAGAAGTCCGGTGTCCCTCAGCTCCTGCCAGAAGGCGTCCGGGACTTGTGTGGCGAACTGCTCGGCGCAGTCGTCGGCCTCGTCGGCCGAGCGGGCGCCGACCAGGACGCTCGCGACCGCCGGGTGGGCGGCGCAGAACGCCAGCGCGGCGGCGCGCAGGGTGATGCCGTGCCGGTCGGCCGCCGCCTTCATCCGCAGGGCCTTGTCGAGCAACTCGGGCGGGGCCGGAGCGTAGTTGTACGTGGCCGAGGGGCCGGGGTCGGCCAGCAGCCCGGAGTTGAAGGCGCCGCCGATGACGACGGACACGCCGCGTTCGACGGCCGCGGGCAGCAGCTCGGCGGCGGCGCGCTGGTCCAGCAGGGTGTAGCGGCCCGCGCAGAGCACCACGTCGACGTCCGTCTCGCGGACGAACCGGGTGAGCATCTCGGCCTGGTTCATGCCGGCGCCGATCGCCCCCACCACGCCCTCGGAGCGCAGCTTCTCCAGGGCGGGGTAGCCCTCGCGGAAGGCCTGTTCGGCGTGGTCGTCGGGGTCGTGCAGATAGACGACGTCGACGCGGTCGAGGCCGAGGCGTTCGAGGGAGGCCTCAAGGGAGCGCCGTACGCCGTCGGCACCGAAGTCCCAGACGCGGCGGTGGGTGGCGGGTACGGCGAAGCCGTTGGCGAGGTCGTCGCCGCCGTCCGCGGAGGGCTCCAGGAGGCGGCCCACCTTGGTCGACACGGTGTAGGCGGAGCGCGGGTGCTCGCGCAGGGCGGCGCCGAGGCGGCGTTCGGACAGGCCGAGGCCGTAGTGCGGCGCGGTGTCGAAGTAGCGCACGCCGTGGCGCCAGGCGGCGGCGACGGTGTCGTACGCCTGTTCCTCGGTGACCTCGGTGTAGAGGTTGGCGAGGGGCGCGGCGCCGAGGGCGAGGCCGGTGACCTGGACGGGGCTGCGGCCGAGGGCGGTCATCGGGTCGCCGCCGGACGCGGGCGCAGGCCCTGCATGCCGCCGTCCACGGCGAGGGAGGTGCCGGTGGTGGCGCCGGAGAGGGGGCTCGCGAGGTAGGCGATGGCGCCGGCGACCTCGGCGGCGCTGACGAGGCGGCCGGTGGGCTGGCGGGCCTCCAGGGCGGCGCGCTCGGCGGCCGGGTCGTCGGCCGCGTCCAGCAGCCGTCCGATCCACGGGGTGTCGGCGGTGCCGGGGTTGACACAGTTGACGCGGATGCCCTCGCGGAGGTGGTCGGCGGCCATGGCGAGGGTGAGCGAGAGGACGGCCCCCTTGGTCGCGCTGTACAGCGCCCGCTGCGGCAGTCCGGCGGTGGCGGCGATGGAGCAGGTGTTGACGATCGCGGCGTGTTCGGACGCGCGCAGGTGGGGCAGTGCGGCGCGGGCCACGCGGACCATGCCGACGACGTTGACGTCGAGGACGCGGTGCCATTCGGCGTCGTCGTTGTCCTCGACGGTGCCCTGGGCGCCGATGCCCGCGTTGTTGACCAGCACGTCCAGGCCGCCGAGGTCGGCGACGGCCGCCGCGACCGCCTCCCGTACGGAGGTGTCGTCGGTGACGTCGGCGCGGAGGCCGAGGAGCGGCTTGTCGACGCCGGAGGGGTCCAGGTCGAGGACGGCGACCCGGGCGCCGCGTTCGGCCAGCAGCTCGGCGGTGGCCCGGCCGATGCCGGACGCGCCGCCGGTCACCAGGGCGCTCAGCCCTTCGAAGTCGCTCACGTCGCGCTCTCCTTCCGTCCGGCGAGGTCGGCGGCCCAGAAGGTGCCGCCGGGGTAGGTGTAGCGCTCGATCGACTCGGGGCGCATGGCCGCCGAGAAACCCGGTGCGGTGGGCGCCGTGTAGTGACCCTCGCGGATCACCACCGGGTCGAGGAAGTGGTCGTGCAGATGGTCGACGTACTCGATGACGCGGTCCTCGGTGGTGCCGGTGAGGGCGACGTAGTCGAACATCGACAGGTGCTGGACGAGTTCGCACAGGCCCACGCCGCCCGCGTGCGGGCAGACCGGGACGCCGGACTTGGCGGCGAGCAGCAGGATGGCGAGGTTCTCGTTGACGCCGCCGACGCGGGCTGCGTCGAGCTGGAGGACGTCTAGGGCGCCGGCCTGGAGGAGCTGCTTGAAGACGACGCGGTTCTGCACGTGTTCGCCGGTGGCCACCTTGACCGGGGCGACCGCCCGGCGGACGGCGGCGTGGCCGAGGACGTCGTCGGGGCTGGTGGGTTCCTCGATCCAGTACGGGTCGAACTCGGCGAGGGCGCGGGTCCAGCGGATCGCCTCGTCGACGTCCCAGCGCTGGTTGGCGTCGACCGCGAGCCGGATGCCGGGGCCGACGGCGGCGCGGGCGGCACGGCAGCGCCGTACGTCGTCGGCGAGGTCCGCGCCGACCTTCAGCTTGATCTGCCGGAAGCCGTCGGCGACGGCCTGGCGGGCGAGCCGGGTCAGCTTCCCGTCGTCGTAGCCGAGCCAGCCGGCGGAGGTGGTGTAGGCGGGGTAGCCGTGCTCCAGCAGCTGTGCGGTGCGCTCGGCGGCGCCCTCCCTGCCGCGGCGCAGCAGGGCGAGGGCCTCGTCGGGGGTGAGGGCGTCGGTGAGGTAGCGGAAGTCGACCTGGCTCACGAGCCATTCGGGGTCGGCCTCGGCGAGCAGCCGCCACAGGGGCTTCTCCGCCCGCTTGGCGGCGAGGTCCCAGGCGGCGTTGACGACCGCGCCGATCGCCATGTGCATCACGCCCTTCTCGGGGCCGAGCCAGCGCAGCTGGCTGTCGCCGATCAGGTCGCGGCTGAGGGTGCCGGGGTCGGCGCAGAGCGCGTCGACGGAACGGCCGACCACCTGCCCGCGCAGGGCCTCGATGGCGGCGACCTGCACCTCGTTCCCCCGGCCGATGGTGAAGGTGAAGCCGTGCCCCTCGTGGCCGTCGGCGGCGTCGGTGCGCAGCACGACATAGGCGGCCGAGTAGTCGGGGTCCGGGTTCATCGCGTCGGAGCCGTCGAGCTCGCGCGAGGTGGGGAAGCGGATGTCGTGGGTCTCGACCGCGGTGACGCGGGCGGTGGTCGGCGGGGCCATCGGCCGGCTCCTCATCTGACGTCCTTCGTGCGACAGCCGCATATTTATCAGACCACTTTGCTCCGACAACAGCCCCCGGCCGGACTCGAGGGGCGAAATTGACCCAAGTGGTCCGACCACATCCGTGGCTAGACTGCGCGGCACCGGCGAGGAGGAGAGAGCACGTGGAAGAGCCGCGGCAGGGCGGGAGCACTGCTCCCAAGGGCACGGTGACGCAGCGCGCCATCGAGCGGATCAAGGCGATGATCGGCGAGGGGCTGCTGGAGCCGGGCCAGCGGCTGCCGACCGAGCGCGATCTCGCGGCCCAGCTGGGCATCTCCCGCAGTTCGATGCGGGAGGCCATCCGGGCGCTGACGGTCCTCGGCGTGCTGGAGGCGCGGCACGGCTCCGGGATCTACGTCACCCAGCTGCAGGCCGGTGATCTGCTGGAGACGTTCGGGGTCGTCGCCGATCTCTCGCGCGGGCCGCGGCTGGTGGAGCTGCTGGAGGTGCGGCGGATCCTGGAGTCGACGGCGACCGCACTGGCCGCCGCCCGGATCACTCCCGCGCAACTGGCCGTGGTGGAGGACCACTTGGCGGCGATGAACGCCACGGACGACGCGGAGGAGATCCTCGCCCACGATCTCGCCTTCCACCGTGCGATCGCTCGGGCCGCGGGCAACGAGACGATGGCGGCGATCCTGGAGGGCCTGTCCTCGCGCACCTTCCGGGCCCGGGTGTGGCGCGGCTACCGCGAGGAGGGCGCGTTCGACCGCACCCGGCGCGAGCACGCCGCGATCCACCGCGCCCTCGCCGCCCATGATCCGGAGGCGGCCCGCGCGGCGGCGGCCGCGCATGTGGGCGAGGTCGAGGAGTGGTTGCGGACACAGGTGGGTTCCTGACACGACAGCGTCACGGATCTCCGGCGGCCCCTCGACGCGGGCCGCCCGGCGGGGGCATGGTTTCCCCTTGCGTACTCGCGAGTAGTACGCACTCACGAGTAGCACGTACTCACGAGGAGCGAAGAGGAGCCGCCGTGACCAGCTGGGTCGGCCGGACCGCCGTCGAGATCGCCGCCGCAGTGCGGGAGAAGCGGGTCACCCCGCGTGAGGTGGTGGCGGAGCACCTCGCGCGGATCGAACGGCTGGACGACCGGATCGGGGCGTTCCGGGTGGTGCGGGCCGAGGCCGCGCTCACCGAGGCCGACGAGGTGGCCGCCCGGTCCGATCTGGCCGAACTTCCCCTGGCCGGGGTGCCGGTGGCGGTCAAGGACAATCTGCCGGTGCGGGGCGAGTCGACGCGGGTCGGCTCGGCGGCGACCCCGGACACGCCGGCCGACGCCGACCATGTGACCGTGGCCCGGCTGCGGGCGGCCGGCGCGGTGGTCGTGGGGCTGACGAACGTGCCGGAGCTGTGTGTCTTCGGCACCACCGAGGGCGTGCACGGCACGGCTCGCAACCCCTGGGACACCTCGCGCACGGCGGGCGGCTCGTCCGGCGGCAGCGCGGCGGCGGTGGCCGCCGGGATGGTGCCGATCGCGCTCGGCAACGACGGCATGGGCTCGCTGCGCATACCGGCCGCCAACTGCGGTCTGGTCACCATCAAGCCGGGGCACGGGGTGGTGCCGGCGGGCATAGGCGACGGCGACTGGTTCGGGATGTCGGAGAACGGCCCGCTGGCCACGACGGTCGAGGACGCCCGGCTGATGCTGTCGGTCCTGGCGGCCACCGAGCCCGTACGACGGGACAGCGGGCCCGGCACGCTGAAGATAGCGGTGTCGGTGCGCAGCCCCCTCGCCGGTGTCGCGGTGAGCGCCCCGTACGCGGGCGCCGCCCGGGACGCGGCCGGGGTGCTGACGAAGGCGGGCCATCAGGTACGGCGGGCCGATCCGCGCTTCCCGCTCTCGCTGGGCGTGACCTCGCTCGCCCACTGGACGGCGGGCACGGCCGTGGACGCGGGAAGTCTGGACGGCCGGCTGCTCACCCGCCGCACACGGGTGCATGCCGCGCTCGGCCGGCGTTTCCTGAACGGGGTGCGGGGCGGCTCGGCGCGGGAGGAGCTGCGCCGGCGCCTGGAGCCGTTCTTCGAGGAGTACGACGTCCTGCTCACGCCGGCGCTGGCGCGGCGTTCACCGAGGTCAAAGCCGTGGCACGAGCGGGGCTGGCTGCGCAATGTACTGGTCAACACGAACTACTCGCCGCTGACGCCGCCGTGGAACCTGACCGGCTGGCCCGCGATGGCGGTGCCGTTCGGCACGCTCCCGTCGGGTGCGCCGGCCGCCGTACAGTTGGTGGGGCGGCCGGGGACGGAGGCGGCACTGCTGCGGGTCGCGGAGCAGTTGGAGGCGCTGCGTCCGTGGCGGCGGACGGCGCCGCTCGACTGAGAGCGGGCGGCCGGGGTCTGCATGGGCGTGGCTGGCGCAGCACCACGCCCATGCCGTCGAGAGAGCGCGAGGGGTGGGCCGGGCGGCTCAGTCCACGCTGGGCAGGATGTGGTCCTCGGCGAGGTCGTCCTCATAGCCCGCCAGGCGGATCGGGGCGGAGCGCGCCCACACGTCGAGGCTGCCGATCTCGCCGGGCCTGCGGCCGGCGCGCTCCATGCGTTCCTTGGGGCGTTGTTCGCGATTCGTCTTCTCCGGTGTCACCGCGCACTCCTTCTGTGTCGGGTCACCCTCGGGGCGTGCCGGCCATTCTGCGGTCCGGCGCTGAACGCTCCCTTGGGGCTGGCTGGAGTCGGTGGCGACGCGGTGGTGCCGGTGACTCCGAGGAGAGCTGGCCGTTGTGAACCGGCTTGTCCCAGACGGACGGTGGGTGTGGGTGGCACTCCGTCCTGCTGTCCGTCCGATACAGACTAACCAAATGAGCGGGGTACCGCTCGATAGCGCTGAAAATTTGAGGTAACCATGGCGCGCCACCCACGTGTCCTCGTAGGCGAATTGAACACTTTTAGATTGATTCGCACCTTTCGAGTTCACCCGACCGGCGTACATGACTCCCTCCGGGTGACCGTCCGCCGCGCCGTTCAAGTCCCGTTCGCCCGGTCGCAAGCACGCCATGATCTGCTGAGGTCCCGAACGGCTGTCTCGCTGTCCCGCGGGAGGACTGACGCATGGAGCTGCGCAGCGTCGAGGAGCTGATGGACCTGCTGTACGCGTGCCGGGGCGTACCCGAGTCCCCGGGCGGTCGGGCCCACGGGGTCGATCTGCACGACCACGCGCTGCAGACGGCGGCACTGCTGCGGCGAAGTCGCCCCGCGGACAAGGAACTCCAGCTGACCGGCCTGGTCCATCCCATCGGCCACCTCCTGCGCCCCACAGACCTAACCGGCCGCGCGGAGCGCACCGCGGAGGCCGTACGCCCCCTGCTCGGCCCCCGCGTGGCCCGTCTGCTCCGGCTGCACCCCTGGCGCGGCACCGACGACGACCTGGCCCGCCTCCACCAGGCCGACGAGGACGGCCGCTCCCCCGACGTCGACGCGGGCGTGCTGGAGGACTGGCGCACGGTGCTGGAGCTGATCGCGGCCCGCAACTCCCGTCTCGGGGCTGTCGATTGAACCCAGGCCGTGAGACCGTACCCCGATGACGTCGTCGTACGGCATGCACGGCAGGGCCGCCGTCGTCACGGGCGCCACCCGGGGCATCGGCCGAGCGGTGGCACAGGCGCTGGCGGACGCGGGGGCGCGGGTGTGCGTGAGTGCCCGGAACCCGGACGAGGTCCGGCGGACCGCCCGCGAGCTGGGCGGGGTGGGCCTCGCGGGAAGCGTCGCGGACCCGGGACACCCGGAGGCGCTCACCGACCTGTGCCTGCGCACGTACGGCCGCCTGGACGTCCTGGTCAACAACGCGGCGACGAACCAGCCGTACGGCCCCCTCATGGACGCCGACCCGGACATCTGGCGCGAGGCCTTCACCGTCAACGTCGAGGCACCCCTACGCCTCGTGCAGTGCGCCTGGCACGCCTGGATGCGCGAGCACGGCGGCACGGTGATCAACATCTGCACCGAGGGCGCGGGCCACGTGGGCCCCGGCGTAGGCGCCTACGGCACCAGCAAGGCGGCCCTCCTCCACCTCACCCAACAGCTCGCGGGCGAACTCGGCCCGGCGGTCCGCGTCAACGCGGTCTCCCCCGGCCTCGTACGCACCGAGATGGCACGGTTCGTGTGGGAACCGAAGGAGAGGGCCATCGCGGCGGACCTCCCCCTCGGCCGCATCGGCGAACCGGAGGACGTGGCGCAGGCGGTGCTGTGGCTGTGTTCGGACGCGGCGCAATGGATCACGGGCACTGATCTCCTGGTGGACGGCGGCACCCGTGTAAGGGCGGCACGCACCGCAACCTGAAGGGGCGCGGGGCTGTGTAAATGTGCGGCTCCGCCGCGTGGGCGCGACCAGCCACAACGCACCCGCACCCGCCCACCGGCCCAAAAGGTCACCACTTACCCGGCGCATAGTCCTTCAAGAAGACCCCGTACACGTCCTCCCCAGCCTCACCCCGCACCACCGGGTCATAGACCCGAGCCGCCCCGTCGACCAGATCCAGCGGCGCGTGGAACCCCTCCTCCGCGAGCCGCAGCTTGTCGAAGTGGGGCCGCTCGTCCGTGATCCACCCGGTGTCGACGGAGGTCATGAGGATCCCGTCGCTCTGGAACATCTCCTGCGCGCTGGTCCGCGTGACCATGTTCATCGCGGCCTTGGCGGCGTTGGTGTTCGGATGCCCCGCACCCTTGTACCCGCGCCCGAAGACCCCCTCCATGGCCGACACGTTCACGACGTACGACCGCCCGCTCTTCGCCCTCCGGGCCGCCTCGGCCATGGCCGGGCGCAGCTTGCTGATCAGGATGAACGGCGAGGTGTAGTTGCACAGCTGGGTCTCCAGCAGCTCCACCGGGGAGATCTGCTCGATGGTCTGCACCCAGGTGTTGGTGTCGACGACGTCGGGGACGAGTCCGCCCGCGTCGATGGCGGTGCCGTCGAGGTGCCGGGCGACGCTGGCGTTGCCCGCGACCAGGGCGAGGTCGGCCACCTTCTGCGCGTCGAGCCCGCTGGTGCCGATGGGCAGCGCGGCCAGTCCGTCGACCGCGCCGGAGTTGAAGGCTCCGATGACGTGGTGGGCGGGCAGCTCACCGGCGGGCAGCGGGGCGCTCTCGCCGTCGACGAGGGCGGCGTACGCGGTCGGCAGGCGCCGTACGGTTTGCGTCGCGTTGTTGATCAGGACGTCCAGCGGACCCGCCTCGGACACCTGCTCGGCAAGCGCCACGGCCTGCGCCGGGTCGCGCAGGTCGATGCCGACGACCTCCAGCCGGTGGATCCAGTCGGCGGAGTCGTCCATGGCCTTGAAGCGGCGGATGGCGTCCTTGGGGAAGCGCGTGGTGATCGTGGTGTGCGCGCCGTCGCGCAGCAGCCTCAGCGCGATGTACATGCCGATCTTGGCGCGCCCGCCGGTGAGCAGGGCCCGCTTGCCGGTGAGGTCGGCGCGGGCGTCCCGCTTGGCGCGGTTGAGGTCGGCGCAGGCCGGACACAGCTGGTGGTAGAAGTAGTCGACCTCGACGTACCGGGTCTTGCAGGTGTAGCAGGAGCGCGGGCGCTGGAGTATCCCGGCGATCCGGCCCGCCTCGGTGACCGACGACGGCAGGATGCCCTCGGTCTCGTCGTCGATGCGCTGCGCGGAGCCGGTCGCGGTGGCCTCGGTGACCGCCTTGTCGTGGGCGGTCTTGGAGGCCCGTCGCTCCTGGCGGCGGCGCTGCTTCACCGTGCGGTAGATGCCGGCGGTGGCCCGGCGCACGGTGATCGCGTCCGGGTGGTCGACCTCCAGCTTGTCGAGTTCCTCGAGCACACTGAGACAGACGGCCAGCCGCTCGGGGTCGATGCCGGGGCCGTGGGCAATCTCCTCGGTGGCCGCCGAGCCGTCCTCTGTCACCGTCATCGCGCTGCTGTTCCCTGCTGAGAAGTGCGGCGCTCCGACCGCGCCCGCTTTCGAACGGGGAAGTCTACGGAGCGCCGGGCCTCTCCTCCAAACCCGATCCGGTCAGGAACCGCAGGCCGTGATGAGTGTCTCCACCTCGGCGGTCAGCGCGTGCGCGAACCGGTCGAGGTCCGGGACGGCCACCGCGTCGGCGACGAGCCCGTAGTGCACCCGGCCTCGGTACGTCGAGACGGCCACCGCCAGGGACTGGCCGCGGGCCAGCGGGGCGTACGGGAACACCTCGGTGACCGGGTTCCCGCCGAGCTTCAGACCGAGGCTGGGCAGGGGGACGCTGGTGACGAGGATGTCGAACCAGAACCGGGCGGCCTGGCTGACCAGCGGTCCGCCGAGCCGGTGGCCGAGCGCCGGGACGTGGTCGGCGAGCAGGGCGACGGCGCCCGCGCCCCGGCCGGGTCCGGCGTCCTTGTTGGCGTCCATGGCGGTGCGGACCTGGGCGAGCCGGCCGAGCGGGTCGGCGTCGTCGACCGGAAGCCGTATCAGGTACCCGGAGAGCCGGTTGCCCTGTGGGTGCGCGGTGCGCGGGCGGCGCTTGGAGACGGGGATCAGCGCCCGGGGGCGTACGCCCTCGCTGCCATCGCCGCGCTCGTCCAGCCAGCGGCGCAGGGCGCCTGCGACCACCGCGATCAGGACGTCGTTGACGGTGCCGCCGACGACCTTGCGGACGCGATGCACGTCGTCGAGGTCGAGGACCACCCCGGCGGTGCGGCGGGTGCCGGTGGGCCGGGCGGCGAGCGCGGGGGTGGACCGTACGCCCAGCCGCGACACGGCGACGGAGGCGCCGATGTCGAGGGCGCGCCCCACGTCGGAGACGGCGCCGCGCAGCAGCCCGGGGAGTCTGCGCACGTCGGGGATCAGGCCCCGGGCGGGCTCGGCCGGGCGGGGCCGGGGCGCGGGCAGGTCCATGGGGTCCAGGACGGCGGCGGCGAGCGTCAGGGCGCGCAGTCCGTCGGCGAGGGCGTGGTGGAACTTGAACAGCACGGCGAAGGTCACGCCGTCCTCCCCCGGCAGGACGTGCGCCTCCCAGGGCGGGCGGTCGCGCTCCAGGGGGCGCTCCATGAGCCGGCCGGCCGCGGTCTGGAAGTCGGCGGTGGGGGCGTGCAGACTGACGTGCCGGAGGGGGTCGAAGTCCGGGTCGGTCTCGCGCACGGCACCGCCTATGGCGAGCGGCCGGCGCAGGTCGAGCGGCAGCACGGGGTCGAAGGGCCGCCACACGTCCCGGATCCGCATGCGCAGCCCGGGGACGGCCGCCGCCCGGGCCGCGAGCAGGTCGGCCGCGTGGGCGCCGGCGGTGGGCGACTGCGCGGCGAAGACACCGAGGGCACCGAGGTGCATCGGATGCTCGGGGGACTCGATGTTCCAGAACGCCAGGTCGAGGGGTGCCAGGAGATCATCAGCAGACAAGGGCTTGCCTCGCGTCGACGACGGGTGAGGCTGCAGTCAACCTCCTGAAGGTGATTACGGTCAAGCACCTTCAGGCTACGCACAGTTAACAGCCGATTAAGTTCATGACACCTGCTGGCCCTTCCCGAGGCCGATGACCCCGTTCTCGGAGACGGTGTACAGCTCTCCGTCGCGCTCGGGGTTGACGCCGATGGTGGCGCCGGGCGGGACCTCGACGTTCTTGTCCAGGACCGCGCCGCGCACCACCGCGCCCCGGCCGATGTGGACGTTGTCGTGCAGGATCGAACCCTGGACTACGGCTCCCGGATCGACCCGGACACCCGGCGAGAGCACGGACCGGGTGACCTGTCCGCGGATCAGGCAGCCCGCACTGATGATCGACTCGCTGGCCATGCCGCCCGCGTTGAAGCGGGCCGGGGAGAGCTGGTTGGAGTGGGTGTAGATGGGCCAGCTGCGGTTGTACAGGTTGAAGGCGGGGCGCTCGGCGATCAGGTCCATATGGGCGTCGTAATACGCGTCGAGCGTCCCGACGTCCCGCCAGTAGCCCTGGTCGCGGGTGGTCTCGCCGGGGACGTGGTTGGAGCTGAAGTCGTACAGCTGGGCCTCTCCCCGCCGGGTGAGCTGGGGCAGGATCGAGCCGCCCATGTCGTGCACGGAGTCCTCGTCCTCGGCGTCCCGCTGGAGCGCCTCGATGAGGGCCTTGGTGGAGAAGATGTAGTTGCCCATCGAGGCGAAAACGGTCTCGGGGTCGTCGGCGAGGCCGGGCGGGTCGGCGGGCTTCTCCAGGAAGTTCTCGACCGTCTGGCCGTCCGAGCCGGGGGTGATCACCCCGAACGAGGACGATTCGCCGCGCGGGATCCGGATGCCGGCCACCGTGACGCCCGCTCCGCTGTCGATGTGCTGGGTGAGCATCTGCCGCGGGTCCATGCGGTAGACGTGGTCGGCACCGAACACGGCGACGTACTCGGGCTGCTCGTCGTAGACCAGGTTCAGCGACTGCAGGAGGGCGTCGGCGCTGCCCAGGTACCAGCGCTTGCCGAGCCGCTGCTGGGCGGGCACGGGGGTGACGTAGTTGCCGAGCAGACTGGACATCCGCCAGGTGGTGGTGATGTGCCGGTCCAGCGAGTGCGACTTGTACTGCGTGAGCACGCAGATGCGCAGGACGTCGGCGTTGACGAGGTTGGACAGCACGAAGTCGACGAGCCGGTAGGTGCCGCCGAACGTGACCGCCGGTTTGGCGCGGTCCGCGGTCAGGGGCATCAGGCGCTTGCCCTCACCGCCCGCCAGCACGATGCCGAGCACAGAAGGTCCACCACGACGCATTGGTCGCTCCCCTCACCCTGGTTGGAACCCATGGATGCCCCGCCTCGGGGCACGCTACGCCTGTTTGAGGATCTCCTCGTACAGCCGGACCGTCCGCCGGGCCACCGCGTCCCAGCCGAACTCGTCCACCGCGCGCACCCGGCCGGCCTCACCCATCCGGCGCCCGGCCCCCGGATCCGAGAGGACCGCGTCCAGCGCCCGGGCCAGCCCCGCCTCGAACACCGCGTCGTCCTCGTCGACCGGTACGAGGACACCGGTCACCCCGTCCTCGACGACCTCCGGTATCCCGCCGACCCGGGAGGCCACCACGGGAGTACCGCAGGCCATCGCCTCCAGGTTGACGATGCCGAGGGGTTCGTACACCGAAGGACAGACGAACACGGCCGCGTGGGTGAGGAGTTGGATCACCTCGGGGCGCGGCAGCATGCGCGGGATCCAGTGCACGCCGTCGCGGGCGCGGCTGAGTTCGGCGAACAGGTCGCGGAACTCCCGGTCTATCTCGGGGGTGTCGGGGGCGCCCGCGCAGAGCACGACCTGGGCGGCGGGGTCGATGTCCCGTACGGCGCGCAGGAGATGGGGCACGCCCTTCTGCCGGGTGATGCGGCCGACGAACAGCACGTAGGGGCGGCCGGGGTCCAGTCCGATCCGCTCCAGGGCGTCCGTGCCGTGGTCGGGCCGGTAGAGGCTGGTGTCGATGCCGTTGTGGACCACGTGCACCCGGTCCGGGGCGAGCGCGGGATAGCAGGTGAGGATGTCCTCGCGCATCGCGGCCGATACGGCGATCACCGCGTCGGCGGCCTCCAGCGCGGTCCGCTCGGCCCAGCTCGACAGGGCGTATCCGCCGCCGAGTTGCTCGGCCTTCCAGGGGCGCAGGGGCTCCAGTGAGTGCGCGGTCACCACGTGCGGGACGCCGTACAGCTCCTTGGCGAGATGGCCGGCGAGGTTGGCGTACCACGTGTGCGAGTGGACGAGTTCGCGGCCTTCGAGGGCGGCGGCCATGGCGAGGTCCACGGAGAAGGTGCGCAGCGCGTCGTTGGAGCCGTCCAGGGCGGACCAGGGGCGGTGGCGCTGGACGCCCTCCGCGCGTTCCCTGAGGGAGCTCTCGCCCCAGCAGTGCACGTCGAGGTCGACGAGCCGGTACAACTCCCGGGCGAGGAACTCGACATGGACGCCCGCGCCGCCGTACACGTCCGGGGGGTACTCCCGGGTCAGCAGTCCCACTCGCACCCGGAACCCCCCATTCTCTGCGGCTGGTTCCCCTCATGGTCACCCAGACGGGGCGCGCGGGGAAGAGCGCGGGGGTCGTGTGAAGCAACAGTCGCCGCAGACTCCCCCACCCGGTACCCGGTAGTAGAGACAGCAGCTGCGGCGGCGGAAGGCGCTGCCGGCCAGGGTCCCGGTACCGGCCAGGAGGGGGTGGGTGAACAGTTCGGCGGTGAGGGCACGCGCGCGTGCGGCGGTCCCGGGCCGGCCGTGCGTGTGCGCCCACTGTTCCAGCTGCCGGGCGGCTCCGGCCAGGGCGGAGGCGGCGTTGCCCCGCAGCAGGCCGGGGGCGACGGGGTGACGGGCGCGCAGGGCCGCCGACAGCGGTTCCAGGTGACCGTCCAGTACGGCGGCGGCGAGGGTCGTGGCGTCGCCGGGCAGGGCCCTGACCTCGGTCAGCCACAGGTCGTCGGGGGCACTGCCGTCCGGGTCCCAGCGCAGCAGCCGCGGATCCAGGTCGGGGATCGCGCCGTACAGTGCGGCACAGCCCAGCGCCGCCGACCACAGCCGGGCCGCGAGCCCCTGCTGGGCCACGGAGGCGCCGATCCGTTCCTCGGGGGCCCCGAGCGCCCGGCTCACCTTCCGGACACGGAAAGTCAGGGAATTCCCGTAAACATCCGACGACCGGTTTTCATAGGTCCGCGCGAGGGTCGGCAGCGGGCGCGGCGGTTCTCCGGCCACGCGTAGGAGGAAGAAGCCGCCGAGCGGGCGCAGCGCGGCGAGTTCGGGGTCGAGGTCCACGACGTGCAGTAGTACCAAGGGCCTCGGGGCGCACGATCAGGGGGATCCCCCACACGTCACCCGTCTGAGGGAGGACCGCGGTCCCGTCGTACTCCATCGGCAGTAGGACGCATTGAGTGCTCAGGTACGACGACGGGAACAGATCGACAAGGCATCGTGTTGGTTATGAAGGCCGACCGTTCGCCGCGCCGGGTCCCGGGCCCCGGCCTCACGCAGAGGAGCAGCTCATGAGCGCCCTCGCGTTGTCCGTGGTCCTGTCGCTGATCTCCGCCGTGGCGTACGCGTCCGGCGCGATCGTGCAGGAGCAGGTCGCGGTGTCCTCCCCGGACGGGGAGTACGCGCCGCTGCGCCGCCCCGGCTGGTGGGCGGCGGTCGCGCTGAACGGCCTCGGCGGGGTGCTGCACGTGGTGGCGCTCGCCTACGGTCCGCTGAGCCTGGTGCAGCCGCTGGGCGCGCTGACCATCGTGTTCGCGCTGCCCATGGCCGCGCTGTTCGTCGGCCGCAGGGCCGGGGCGACGGCCTGGCGGGGCGCGATCATGGCGACGGTGGGTCTGGCCGGTCTGCTCTCCCTGGTCGGCGCCTCCGACGCGCAGTCGCTCAGCACCCCGCAGCGGGTGAGCGTGGCCGTGGTGACCGCCGGTGCGGTGGTGGCCCTGATGGCCGCCGGGCGGGCCGCGCACCGGCACCCCGCGGTGCGCAGCATGCTGCTGGCGACCGCGTCCGGCATAGCCTTCGGCATGTCGTCCGTCTTCACCAAGACCGTCACGGTCGACTGGACCGACGGTGTCTCGACGGCGGACATTCCCTCCCTGGCCGTGATCGGTGTGCTGGCCACGGCCGGCATGCTGCTGTCGCAGGCCTCCTACCGGGGCGCGGGCCTCGCGGCCCCGCTGGCCACGCTGACCGTGGTCAACCCGGTGGTGGCGGCCGCGGTCGGCATCACGATGTTCGGCGAGACGTTCCGCTACGGCACGACGGGCACCGCGCTCGCCCTGAGCTGTGGGGTGGTGGCGGCGGGCGGTCTGATCCTGCTGACCACCGAGCGTCTTCAAGGAGGATCCGCTGTGGCCGGGACTGTGGCCGCACCGGAGGAGGAGACGGTGAAGCCGGCCGAGCCCGCGCTCACCTCGGGCGGGGCGACGCCGGACACGGCGGCGCTCACGGACGCGGCGGCGCTCACGGACGCGGAACAGAGGTTGATGCCGGTCCTGGCGGTCCTGCCGGAGGAGCTGCTGCGGCAGCCGGTCGCCGTGGAGGTCCGGGAGGACGCGCGCCGCGAGGAGCCGCGGGTGCCGGCCCAGGCCGGGGAGCCCCTGGACGAGTCTCCGGACCCGGCCGACCGGCCGATGGTGTTCCTGCAGAGCCCGCTCTACAGCGCGACGTACATTCCGGTGCCGGCCGTCGACCGGCACCGGGTGCGCGTCAAATCCTGACGCCGCCGGCCCGCAGATAGGCCAGCGGGTCGACATCCGATCCGAAACCGGGCCCCGTCCGCACCTCGAAGTGCAGATGCGGGCCCGTGCTGTTGCCCGTGGAGCCGGAGCGCCCGATGCGCTGGCCGCCGCCCACCGACTGCCCGTCCCGCACGGAGATCGCGGAGAGATGGGCGTACTGGGTGTAGCGGCCGTCGGCGTGTCTGATGACGACCTGGTAGCCGAAGGACCCGCCCCAGCCCGCGCTGACGACGGTGCCCGAGGCGACCGCCTTCACGGAGGTGCCGGTGGGCACGGGGAAGTCGACGCCGGTGTGGTAGCCCTTCGACCAGGAGGAGCCGGTCGCGTGGTACGGGGTTCCGGTGGCGGCGGCGACCGGGGCGACGAGGGAATGGCCGGTCTGCGCCTTGTCGTCGGCGTCGGATTCCTGCTCGGTACGGGACCGGGACGTGCTCGGGCTCGTCGTGGGGGCGGACGTGCCGGCCGGGGCGCGCAGTTTCAGCCGCTGGCCCGGCAGGATCAGGTCGGGATCGGTGCCGATGGTGGTCCGGTTCGCGGCGTAGAGCCGCCGCCAGCCGCCCTTGACGTCCTGGGTGTCGGCGATGCCGGAGAGGGTGTCGCCGCGGACGACGGTGTACATCTCGGCGGTGCCGGCCCGCGACTGGGGCGTGGCCTGCGGCTGTACGTCCTTCAGCGAGGTCTTGGCCGACTTGGTGGACGTACTCCCGGAGGTGCTGCCGGACGTGCTGCCGGAGCCGCCGCCGGAGGTCCCGTTCGGGTGGATGTCGGGGGTGTCACCGCCCCGGGTGAGTCCGGCGCGTACCGAACAGACCGGCCACGCGCCGGGCCCCTGGCCCTCCAGGACCTTCTCCGCGACGGCGATCTGCTGGTCCCTGGTGGCCAGGTCGGCGCGCTGGGCGTACCGCTTGCCGCCGTACGCCTCCCAGGTCGACTGGGTGAACTGCAGGCCGCCGTAGAAGCCGTTGCCGGTGTTGATGTGCCAGTTGTTGCTGGACTCGCAGGCGGCGACCTTGTTCCAGGTGTCCACGTCGGCCGCCTGGGCCGCGCCGGCGCCGATGAGCGGTATCGCCATGCCGGCGCCGCCCGCGGTGACCGTGAGTGAGGCCCGGTTGATCCTGTTCGGCTGGTACCGGCGGTGCCGGCCGCGTACGGCCATGGAGTTCCCCCTCGACAAGCGTCAGGAGGGGCAAAAGTAAGGGCCGTTCACAGCCCGTGACAAGACCGCAATCAGCCGCTCCCGGTTCACCCATGGGCGCGGGAAACCCGTAAGGATGGCCCCAGGACGAAACAGACGGGCACCACCCCCTAGGAGCCAGCCCTATGAGCACTACAGCGCAGATCGGTGTGACGGGACTCGCGGTCATGGGCCGCAATCTCGCCCGCAACTTCGCGCGCAACGGTTACACGGTGGCGCTGCACAACCGGACGGTGGCGCGCACCCACGCGCTGGTGGAGGAGTTCGGGCACGAGGGCGCGTTCGTGGCGGCGGAGACCGCCAAGGACTTCGTGGCGGCGCTGGAGCGGCCCCGCCGACTGGTGATCATGGTGAAGGCCGGTGAGCCGACCGACGCGGTCATCCGGGAGTTCGCCCCGCTCCTCGAACCCGGCGACATGATCATCGACGGCGGCAACGCGCACTTCGCGGACACCCGGCGCCGGGAGCGCGAACTGCGCGAGCAGGGCCTCCACTTCGTCGGCACGGGCATCTCCGGCGGCGAGGAGGGCGCGCTGCACGGGCCGAGCATCATGCCGGGCGGCTCGACCGAGTCGTACGGCTCGCTCGGCCCGATGCTGGAGAGGATCTCCGCGAAGGCGGCGGACGGCGCGCCCTGTGTGACGCACGTCGGGCCGGACGGCGCCGGGCACTTCGTGAAGATGGTCCACAACGGCATCGAGTACGCCGACATGCAGCTGATCGGTGAGGCGTACCAGCTGCTGCGGGACGTCGCCGGGTACGCGCCGGCGCAGATCGCGGAGATCTTCCGCACCTGGAACCGGGGGCGGCTGGACTCGTACCTGATCGAGATCACGGCCGAGGTGCTGTCCCATGTGGACGCGGCGACGGGGAAGCCGTTCGTGGACGTGGTCGTGGACCAGGCGGAGCAGAAGGGCACCGGCCGCTGGACGGTCCAGATCGCGCTCGACCTGGGCGTGCCGGTGTCGGGCATCGCGGAGGCGGTCTTCGCGCGGTCGCTGTCCGGGCACGCCGCGCTGCGGGAGGCGTCCCGCGGGCTGGCCGGACCGAAGGCGGCGCCGCTGGGCGAGGCGGAGGCGGGGGCGTTCGCGGACCGGGTGGAGCAGGCGCTGTACGCCTCGAAGATCGTGTCGTACACGCAGGGGTTCCACGAGATCGCGGCGGGCAGCGAGGAGTACGGCTGGGACATCGACCTCGGGGCGGTGTCGTCGATCTGGCGGGGCGGCTGCATCATCCGGGCGGCTTTCCTCGACCGGATCCGTGCGGCGTACGACGCTCGGGCGGATCTGCCGAGTCTGCTGTCGGACGAGACGTTCGCCTCCGAGATCGCGGCGGCACAGGACGACTGGCGTGAGGTCGTGGTGGCGGGCGTGCGGCAGGGGGTGCCCACGCCCGGGTTCGCCGCGGCGCTCGCCTACTACGACGCGTTGCGGGCCGAGCGGTTGCCTGCGGCGCTCACGCAGGGGCAGCGGGACTTCTTCGGGGCGCACACGTATCGGAGGGTGGACCGGGAGGGGGCGTTCCACACGGTGTGGGGTGGGGATCGGTCCGAGGTGGGTGCGTAGCGCCCGAGGAGGGGGCTGGTCCGGTCGGGGCGCGGGCGCGTGGGGGCTGGTCGCGCAGTTCCCCGCGCCCCTTGGGGCATGGGGGTGGGCGGTGTTGTTGAGGTACCGCCCACTCGGTGTCTACGTCAGGGGTGGGCCCGGTTCCGGGTTTGGGGGTGGTTCCGGGCCCGGGGGGATCGGGGAGGGGGATGGTTCGGGGGGTGGGCCCGGGATCGGTGGGGGCTGGGGGGCCGGTGGGGGTTCCGGGGGTGGCACCGGGCTCGGGTACGGGTCCGGGGGGCCCGGGGGTGGGGCGGGGTCGGGGGGTGGGGTGGTCATCGTGTCCTCCGGCCAGTCGTCAGGCGTGGCTCTGGACTACTCCCCCGCCTACCCGGCGCCGCCCCGGGCACTCACCCGGGTGGGCCCGGGGCGGCGCTCAGAAACGGCCGGGGTGGGCGCGCAGCCAGTCCTTGGCGGCGGTCAGGAGGGCGGGGTCGGCCACAGGAGCCTCCTCCGGGTGGCGGGCGGCCCATTTCACGACGTACGGGCAGAGCGGGGCGACCGGGACACCCTCGCGTGCGGCGATGGCGTACAGCTCGCGTGCGAGGGAGCCGGCGATGCCCTGGCCCTCGTGGGCCGGCTCCACGATGGTGTGCACCGGGACGAGGGCGCGGGCGGGCGACTCCAGGACGAAGTACTCGATGCGGCCCGCGACCTCGCCCGCCCCGCCGAGGGCTTCGAGGCGGCCGGCAGCCCGGTCGTCGCGGATCTCGATGTCGCTCATGGGCACTCCCGGTGCGATGCGTACGGACGGTGCGGCCGACGCGTCGCTCAGACGGACACCGCCTGCGGGCTGCGCCGCTGGTCGGAGCCCGGTACCGGCTCCGAGGCGTCGGCCCCGAGGGCCACGATCCGGTTGTCGCCGTCCACGTGCACGACCCGCGGCTTCAGCGCCCTCGCCTCGGCGTCGGAGACCTGAGCGTAACTGATGATGATCACCAGATCTCCGGGGTGGACGAGATGGGCGGCGGCACCGTTGATCCCGACGACCCCCGAGCCGCGCTCGCCCTCGATGACGTACGTCTCCAGCCGCGCGCCGTTGGTGATGTCGACGATGTGGACGAGCTCACCGGGCAGCAGATCGGCGGCGTCCAACAGGTCCGCGTCGATGGTCACCGATCCCACGTAGTGCAGGTCGGCCTGGGTGACGGTAGCGCGGTGGATCTTGGACTTGAACAGAGTACGCAGCACTTTGGACTCCTGGAAGACGGCTCCCTGCCAGCTTTGTGCAGGTCAAGGGCGTCTCGACTGTACACCGGGACACGGTGGTCGAGGATTGTGAGGAACATCGCTCCGCTCGGGCGAGACGGCTTCACGCCTGGGCTTTCGCGCCGCACCGGAGCCTGTTCAGGCAATCCACCCGGGAAAGCCCGGCGACTCATGCTGGCCGGATGCGGATCGCGTCCCGTGGAGTGGTGTAACTGGGCAGCGTCCGGGAACGCGCGGGTGTCTGCCCGGGGCGTGCATCCGCTGGTGGTGCATGCTCCCTGAACAAGGGCAGGCCATCGCGCAAGTCTCTCTGGTGAACGGGCAGTTCGACCGGAGGAGCACGCGATGGCCTTGTCCCAGTCTGAGCTGATGCGGCTGCTGGAGTCACTACGTCGGGCCGATGGAGTTGAAGCAATCAGGGTGGTGTGCGAGCGCGTCCTGCAGGAGCTGATCGAGGCCGAGGCCACCGAGGTGATCGGTGCCGCGCCGCGCGAGCACTCCGAGACGCGTACGACCTGGCGCAATGGACACCGGGAGAGGCTGCTGACCACGCAGGCCGGCGATCTGGACCTGAAGATCCCGAAGGTGCGGAGCGGGTCGTTCTTCCCGTCGCTGCTGGAACGCCGGCGGCGGATCGACCGGGCGTTGTTCGCCGTGGTGATGCAGGCCTATGTGCACGGTGTCTCGACCCGTTCGGTCGACGACCTGGTCAAAGCACTCGGTGCGGACAGCGGGATCTCCAAGTCCGAGGTCTCCCGCATCTGCGGTGAGCTGGACGAGGAACTGACCGCGTTCAAGGAGCGGCCGCTGGACCACACCGTCTTCCCGTACGTGTTCCTGGACGCCACCTATTGCAAGGCGAGGGTGAATCACCGGATCGTCTCCCAGGCCGTGGTCATCGCCACCGGGATCTCCGCCACCGGGCACCGCGAGATCCTCGGGCTGATGGTCGGCGACAGCGAATCGAAGCCGTTCTGGACGAAGTTCCTGCGCTCGCTGCGGGCCCGCGGTCTGGAGAACGTCCAGCTGGTCATCTCCGACAGCCACAGCGGTCTGGTGGCCGCGATCCGCACTGTTTTCCTCGGCGCGGCCTGGCAAAGGTGTCGGGTTCACTTCGTCCGGGACGTCTTTTCGGTGATCGAGAGGGGCTCCGGGGAGATGGTCGCCGCCACCATACGCACCGTCTTCGCGCAGACCACCGGCGAGCAGGTGCGGACCCAGCTGAACGTGGTCGCTGACCTGCTCGGACGGCAGTTCCCGCAGGTCAAGGCGATGCTGCTGGATGCGGCGACGGACATCACCGCGTTCGCCGACTTTCCGCCGGCGCACTGGAAGAAGATCTGGTCGACCAACCCGCTGGAGCGGCTGAACCGGGAGATCAAACGGCGGGCCGACGTCGTCCAGGTCTTCCCCAACCCCGCCGCCCTGGACCGGCTCGCCGCCGCGGTCCTGGCCGAACTTCACGACGAGTGGCAGGTCTTCGACCGCCGCTACCTGTCGGAAGCCTCCATGGCCGAGATCTTCACCGCCAAGCCCACCGAACCCGAACCGCAGATCACCCCAAAACCGGAACCGAAACAGCTGCCGTGACTACACCACACCGCGGGACATGACC
>NZ_JBLRVZ010000078.1:0-22630 GCF_048159505.1 Streptomyces sp. T028 | reverse complement strand
GGCGGCCGGTGTCCCACGACACCGGCCGCCCCTCGGCCGTACAGACGGAGAAAACCTACTCCGCCGCCGCCACCAGCTCCCGGCAGCGCTTCACGTCCTGGGCCATCTGCTCCAGCAGACCCTCCAGCGAGTCGAACTTCGCCTGGCCGCGCACGAAGGCCAGGAAGTCGACGGCGACATGCAGCCCGTACAGGTCGAGGCCGACGCGGTCGATGGCGTACGCCTCCACCGTGCGCTCGGTGCCGTCGAACTGCGGGTTGGTGCCGACGGAGATCGCGGCCGGCATCGCCTCGCCGCCCGCGTGCAGCCAGCCCGCGTAGACGCCGTCGGCCGGGATCGCGGTGTGCGGGAGGGTCTCGACGTTGGCCGTGGGGAAGCCGAGCTCCCGGCCGCGCTGGGCGCCGCGTACGACCACGCCCTCGACGCGGTGCGGGCGGCCAAGGATCTCCGCCGCGCCCTCGACGTCGCCCGCGCCGACCAGACGGCGGGTCAGGGTCGAGGAGAACGGCTCGCCGCCGCCCGCCTCGCCGCACAGCACCAGGTCGACGACCTCGACCTCGAAGTCGTACACCTTGCCCTGCTCGGCGAGGAACTCGACGTTGCCCGCGGCCTTGTGGCCGAAGCGGAAGTTCGGGCCCTCGACGACGGCCTTGGCGTGCAGCTTGTCGACGAGGACCTTCACGACGAACTCGGCCGGCGACAGCTTCGAGAACTCGGTGGTGAAGGGGAGGATCAGCAGCGCGTCCACGCCCAGCTCCGCCATCAGCTCGGCGCGGCGGTGGTGCGGGGCGAGCAACGGCGGGTGGCTGCCGGGGCGGACGACCTCGCTGGGGTGCGGGTCGAAGGTGACGACGACGGAGGGGACGCCCAGCTCACGGGCGCGGTCCACGGCGTGCCGGATGATCAGCTGGTGCCCGCGGTGGACCCCGTCGTAGGAGCCGATGGTGACGACGCTGCGTCCCCAGTCCTCGGGGATGTCCTCCAAGCCACGCCAGCGCTGCACTGTGACCGCTCCTCGAACCCGTGTCCGTATGTTCCCTTGCCTCTTACGCAGGTCTAAGGGTGCCATGCCGGGTGCTCCCCGCCCGCATCGGCATCGGGGCTGTGACTCGATCCACGTGCGCCGACGGGATCGCGCGGGTCACGCGGGCACCGGCACCCCCGCGAGGTCCTCCAGTGTGCGCCGCGCGCCCGGGCCGACCAGGACCGCCCAGTCCCCCGGTGCCTCGGTGAACCAGCCGGTCGCCCGCTCGGCGAAGCCCGGGATGTGGCGGGCCAGCTCGACCAGGCCGCGGTCGAAGCGGGTCGCGCCGTCCGGAGTGCGGGCCAGGAGCAGGCCGGTGCGGTGGACGAGGGTGCGCAGCTCCTCACCGCGCCGCTGCGGGGCCGCGTGCAGTACGGCGTCCAGGACGGCCGGTGTGTGTTCGTGGGCCAGCAGGAACTCCAGCAGCTCGCGCCGCAGCGGACGCGAGTCGGGGGTGCCGGGGGCGAGCAGGACACCGGCCAGCGCGGCCCGCACCTGCTCGGGGCCGCCGGCCTCCAGCAGGCCGGTGACCAGCGGAAAGAGGACGGACCGGACGGCCGGACCGTGGTCCAGGCGGCGGTCGACGTACGCGGCCACGTCTCCGGCCGTGTGCGGCCGCCGCCGTACCGCCTCCCGTACGACGGCGGCGACCTCGTGGGTGAGAGCGGGCGGGGTGGCGTCGGCGAGGGCGCGCAGGGTGCCGCTCGCGCCGGGGCTGTCCAGCCGGGCCCGGACGGCGTCCAGGACGGGCTCGGGATGGGTGCCGAGCGCGGTGAGCAGGTCGCCGGGCGGGAGTCGCGGATCGCCCGCCGCGAACCGCTCCAGCGCCTGCGGCAGATGGCGGTCGCGGGTCTCGGGGTCCCGGACGAGGAGGGCGAGGGCGCCGCTGTGCAGGGCGCCGTCGTCGGGGCAGGTGAGCAGGGCGAGGGCCGCGCGGCGCAGTTGGCCCCGGTCGGCGTCGGCGGTCGCGTGGGGGGCGGTGCGCAGCGCGTACGCAAGCGCCGCGGCCCGCCGGGCGGGGCGCTCGTCGTGGGCCCAGCGGTCGACGGCCCGGCAGAGCGCGGACGGATCGTCCTCCGCGAGCACGGCGAGCAGTTCGTCGGCCCGTCGGTGCCCGCAGCCCACGAGGACCTCGGTGAGGTCGTCCGGCGCCCGGTGCCGGTGCGTGTGCAGCAGCGCCTGCGCCGCCGTCGCCACCGTGGCGTGCGGCGTCGCGGGCAGCGGCCGCTCGTCGTCGAACCAGCGGGTGAGACACGGCTGTACGGCGGTGGGGTCGTCGGCGAGGAGACGGGCGACGGCGTCGAGGTGACGGGGGCCGCCACAGCCCTCCGGGGCGGCGTCGGCGAGGACCAGTCGGCGCAGCAGGTCGAGGCGCGGCTCGGGCGGAAGGGCGAGCCGCGTCCAGAAGCCGGGGCCGAACTCGGGCCGCCGGGCCACCTGTTCGTCCCCCGCCCCGATGCGGTCGGCGAGGAGCTGGAGCACTCCCGTGTACGGGGTCGCGTCCGGGACGCGCAGCAGGGTCTCGGTAAGGAGTCGGGCGGCCCACCAGGACTCCCCCTCGGAGCCCAGCGCGCGCAGCAACCCCTCCAGACGGGCGAGGAGTTGGCGGGCTCCCTGCTGACGGCCGACGAGGAGCAGGGCCTGAACGACGGGGCCGATGCGGTGGTGCGGGACGGGGAGGGGATGGCCGCCCTCTGGGGTGCGGCGGCGGTGGACCAGGGCGCGCAGGGCCTCGTCGAGGTCGAGGTGGACGCCCTGGATCCAGTCGGCGAGTTCCTCGTGGGCGAAGCGGTAGCCGCCGCCGGCGGGTACGAGCAGTCCCTCAGTGAGGACGGCGGAGGCCCAGCCGGTGCCGCCGCCGAGCCGGGCGGGCGCCGGACCCCAGGGGAACACGGCCTCGAAGGACGCCCGGTCCAGCTCGCCCTGCCCGGGCCCCAGGCTGCGCCGGGCGGCCTCGTGGACCTGGCCGGAGACTTTCGCGGCGAGCCGCCGTACCGCGGTGCCGCGCAGGCCGTTCTCGGCGGCGAGGCGGACGGCGACGCGCAGGCACATCAGGTCGAGGTAGGCGGAGAGGACGTCGTCGCGGTCGACGGGGTGGGCGGGCGGGGCGTCGGGCGGTGCGGCGGGCAGGGCGGCGCTGATCTCGGAGAGGAGCCGGATCGTGAGCGGGTGGCGGGCGTCGGGGCCGGTGAGCGCGGTGCCGGGGACTGCGTACCGGGCGCGGGCGGCTCGGGCCTCGTCGGGGGTGAGGTCGCCGAGTGGGACGCAGGGCGGAAGGGCACGGGCCGTCTCCTCACGAGGCTCTGTGCCGTCGTACAGCATCTCTGGCGGGAAGGTGGTCCCGGCCCGCTCCCAGTACTCGGGGCGGCAGGCCACCATCAGCCGCGCGCCCGTCCGCCGCAGCCACTGCGCGGTGCCCTCGGTCCAGTCGGCGAGCCGGTGGGCGAGGACGGGCGGCATCTCCTCGGGGCCGTCGAGCAGGAGGAGCAGGGGGCGCCCGGCGGCGTGCGCGAGGCGGGCCAGGCGCTCGGGGCGGATGTCGCCGAGATCGGCGGGGTCCGTGCCGGCGGACGGCCCCGCTGCCCCGCCCCCTGTCGGCCGTCCCTCGTGCGAGACGGCCACGACTCGGGCAGCGCGGTTCAGCGCCCTACGGGCCGCGTCCGCGATCGAGTCGTCGTCCTCCCTGAGGTCGGCGCCGCGCAGCCACAGGGTGGGGGCGGGTTCGGGGCCGCGGGCGCGGCGGGCGGCGAGGGCCGCGAGTTCCGTCGTACGGCCGCTGCCCGGTGGCCCGACGAGCCCGAGAACGGCCGCCGGGCCGCCGGTGAAGGCGGTGAAGGCGGCGAACTCCCGTGCCGTCGCCGCGCGTTCGACCGTGGCGACCGTGGCCACGGCTGTACCGCCGGGGCCGCCGGGGTGCGCGGGGAGGGTGCCGGAGTGCCCGGAGAAGGCACCGGAGTGCCCGGAGTGCCCGGAGAGGCCGCCGGAGAGGCCGCCGGAGAGGCCGGAGAGGCGGAAGAAGGCGCCGGAGTGCCCGGGGAGGGCGCCGGAGTGCCCGGAGAAGGCGCCCGACTGCCCGGAGAAGGCGCCCGACTGCCCGGAGAGGGTGCCCGACTGTCCGGAGAGGGTGCCCGACTGTCCGGAGAGGGTGCCCGACTGTCCGGAGAGGGTGCCGGGGTGTCTGGAGAGAGGGTGTCCGGGGAGGGTGCCGGGTGGGGCGTCCGAGGCCACCGCGGTGGCGGTGAGCTCCAGGACGCCCGCGAGATTGAGGTCGGCCCCGTACGCGGGCACGGTCGCCGCGTTGCGGGCGAGCAGATCGGCCAGCGGGCCGGGGGCGGCGGGGCGCAGCGGTACGGCGAAGCCCGCCTCGCGGTCGCCGGAGCGCCGGGCGGTGGCCAGGGCCGCGACGACCGCGCCCGTCCCGGCGTCGATCACCGGTCCCCCGGTCGTGCCGCCGCCCGGCCGCAGCGCGTCCCGGCCCGCCGTGCCGATCGCCAGTTCCAGTGCGCCGTCGAGGCGGTGGGAGCGGTCCATGGCCGTGTACGTCACCTGCGTCGCGCCAAGCACCCTGGCCTCGCGCCAGCAGCCCGCGGCCAGCCGGACGTACGACCCGGTGTCGACCGACTCCCGGACCGTCACCGGCAGCGGGGGCGTGCCGAGGCCCTCCGTGCGGACGAGGGCCAGGTTCAGTTCCGGGAGCGGGGTGACCGCGTCGGCGGTCACGGCGCAGGCGCGGTCGTCGGCGCCGTACAGGACGAGGCGGGGCAGGCCGTCCACGGCCTCGTGGCTGGTGACGACCGTGCCGAGGTGGTCGGCGACGAAGCCGGTGCCGCGCGGGCGGCCCGAGAGGTCGCGGAGGAGGACGAGGGAGGCGGCGTCGGGGTGGGCTTCGCCGGGTGGTTCGTGCGGGAGTGGGTCGGCGGGGGCGGTGTACGTGCCGTGGTCGTCGTCCGTCCGCGGGCCCTGTCCCGTCATCGCCCTACCTCCCCGCAGCGCCCTTGTGCCCTCGCTTCGACGGTAGGCGGGCGATGATCAAGAAGACAGGCCCCGGAACGAACGCGCCCCCCTGCGCTCCCTCGGTTCACTCCGAGCGCCTGCCCGGACGGGTGAATGAACGGGGGCCGTTGGATACACCCTAGGGGTGGGGGAACCGAGGGGGGACCGTGGAGCGGCGGGGCAGAGGAACACCCCGTGTCCGCCGCTCCACGGGCAAAGGCGGCGCGCGAGCCGGATCGGCTCAGCTCAGTACGGCGAGGCTCTTGGCCTTGCCCTTCTGCTCCTCCACCAGGGCCAGGAAGCGGCCCTCGGGGTCGAAGACGGCGACGGGGCCGGCGCCCGCGTACTCCTCGGGCATCTCCAGACGGACGCCGTTGGTGAGCAGCCGGGCCCGCTTGGCGTCCACGTCCCAGCGGGGGAACGCGGCCGCGGCGGCCTCGGCTATCGGCATCACGCTCAGCTCCTGCTGGAGCTGGTCGAGCGTCTTCGCCGCGTCCAGCTTGTACGGGCCGACGCGGGTGCGGCGCAGAGCGGTGAGGTGGCCGCCGACGCCGAGGTCGGCGCCCAGGTCGCGGGCGAGGGCGCGGATGTAGGTGCCGGAGGAGCAGACGACCGACACGACCAGGTCGAGGACGGGGGTGCCGTCCTCGGCGACGGCGTCCCGGACGTCGTACACGGCGAAGGAGGAGATGGTCACCGGGCGGGCCGGGATCTCGAAGTCCTCGCCGTCACGGGCCCGCTTGTAGGAGCGCACGCCGTTGATCTTGATGGCGCTGACCTTGGACGGCACCTGCATGATGGCGCCGGTGAGCTTGGCGATGCCGGCGTCGACGGCGTCCCGGGTGACCTTGGAGGCGTCGACGGAGGCGGTGATCTCGCCCTCCGCGTCGTCCGTCAGGGTCGTCTGGCCGAGGCGGATCGTGCCGAGGTACTCCTTCTCGGTGAGGGCGAGGTGACCGAGGAGCTTGGTCGCCTTCTCCACGCCGAGGACGAGGACGCCGGTCGCCATGGGGTCGAGCGTGCCGGCGTGGCCGACGCGGCGGGTCTTCGCGATCCCGCGCATCTTGGCCACGACGTCGTGGGAGGTGAAACCCGACGGCTTGTCGACGATGACGAGGCCGTCGGGCGCGGTGGACTTACGGTTCATTCGGCGGTGTCGTCCGTCTCGTCGTCACCGGGCTTGCGGTACGGGTCGGCCTCGCCGGCGTACCCGGCGCCCGCGGACGCCTCGCGGACCTTCGCGTCGGCGGCGCGCGCCTTGTCGAGAAGGTCGTCGATGGTGCGGGCGTTGTCCGGGAGGGCGTCGGCGACGAAGGCCAGCGTCGGCGTGAACTTCACGCCGGCCGCGCGGCCGACCTCGGAGCGAAGGATGCCCTTGGCGCTCTCCAGGCCGGCGGCGGCCGCCTTGCGGTCCTCGTCGTCGCCGTACACGGTGTAGAAGACGGTCGCCTCCCGGAGGTCACCTGTGACCCTGGTGTCCGTGATGGTGACGTGGGAACCGAGCCGCGGGTCCTTGATCCCGCGCTGCAGCTTCTGCGCCACCACCTCTCGGATGAGGTCCGCCAGCCTCTTGGCGCGCGCGTTGTCGGCCACTGGTCCGTCTCCCGTTCTTTCTTGCTTGTCGTGTCTGTGTTCTGTGGTCAGTCGTCGTCTTCGCCGTGGAAGCGGCGTCTGACCGACAGCAGTTCCACCTCCGGGCGGGCGGCGACGAGCCGTTCGCACCGGTCCAGTACGGCGGTCAGGTGCTCCGCGTCACCGGAGACCACGGCGAGGCCTATACGGGCCCTGCGGTGGAGGTCCTGGTGGTCGACCTCGGCCGCGCTCACCGCGTACTTGCGCTGGAGCTCGGCGACGATGGGGCGGACGACGGAGCGCTTCTCCTTCAGTGACCGTACGTCGCCGAGGAGGAGATCGAAGGACAGAGTCCCCACGTACATGTGCAGCCGGTTCACCCGCCGGTACGGGATCGGTGGCCCTGTCGGGCTTGTGGGACAGGGGCATCATGAACGGTACCCCGATCCTGCCGTCTGCTCGACGGGGTTTCCCACCCACCCACCCGACTCGGTCGGGTGAGAGGTACACCAACCCCCGGGGCTCCGCCCCGGACCCCGGCTTGCCCACCCACCCGCCCGACTCGGTCGGGTGAGAGGTGCACCAACCCGGGGGCTCCGCCCCCGACCCCGGCGGGGACTGCGTCCCCTGCACCCCTTTGCGGGGCTCCGCCCCTGCACCCCGGCAAGGCCTCGGCCCTTCAGGGGCGAAGGTGGGTCTGGGGGCGGCAGCCCCCAGGGAGCAGACGGGCGGGTGCCGGTCCGCGGGGGTGAAACCCTGCGGACCGGCACCCGAACCGGGGCTTACACCCGCGGCTTCTCGCGCATCTCGTACGTCGCGATGACGTCATCGATCTTGATGTCGTTGAAGTTGCCGAGGTTGATACCGCCCTCGAACCCTTCGCGGATCTCGGTGACGTCGTCCTTGAAGCGACGCAGGCCCTCGATGGTGAGGTTCTCCGCGATCACCTTGCCGTCGCGGACGAGGCGTGCCTTGGTGTTGCGCTTGACCTCGCCCGAGCGGATGAGGACACCGGCGATGTTGCCCAGCTTGGACGACTTGAAGACCTCGCGGATCTCCGCCGTACCGAGCTCGACCTCTTCGTACTCCGGCTTGAGGAGACCCTTCAGGGCCGCCTCGATCTCCTCGATCGCCTGGTAGATGACCGAGTAGTAGCGGACGTCGACGCCTTCGCGCTCGGCCATCTGCTGCGCACGGCCGGCTGCCCGGACGTTGAAGCCGATGACGATCGCGTCGGAGCCCATGGCCAGGTCGATGTCCGACTCCGTGACCGCACCGACGCCGCGGTGCAGGACGCGGATGTCGACCTCTTCGCCGACGTCCAGCTGGAGCAGGGAGGACTCGAGGGCCTCCACCGAACCGGACGCGTCACCCTTGATGATCAGGTTCAGCTGCTGGACCTCGCCGGCCTTCAGCGCCGCGTCCAGGTTCTCCAGGGAGAACCTGCGCGTGCGCTTGGCGAAGGCGGCGTTGCGCTCACGGGCCGCACGCTTCTCGGCGATCTGGCGGGCCGTACGGTCCTCCTCGACCACGAGGAAGTTGTCGCCGGCGCCCGGGACGTTGGTCAGGCCGAGGACCTGGACCGGCGTCGAGGGGCCTGCCTCGGCCACGTTGTTGCCGTTGTCGTCGAGCATGGCGCGGACGCGACCGTAGGCGTCGCCCACGACCATCGTGTCGCCGACCCGCAGGGTGCCTCGCTGGACGAGGACCGTCGCCACGGCACCGCGGCCGCGGTCGAGGCGGGACTCGATCGAGATGCCCTGCGCGTCCTGGTGGGGGTTGGCCCGCAGGTCGAGCGAGGCGTCGGCGGTCAGGATGACGGCCTCGAGGAGGTCGTCGATGTGCAGACCCTGCTTGGCGGAGATGTCGACGAACATGGTGTCGCCGCCGTACTCCTCGGCCACCAGGCCGTACTCGGTCAGCTGACCGCGCACCTTGGTCGGGTCGGCGCCCTCGACGTCGATCTTGTTGACCGCGACGACGATCGGGACGTCGGCCGCCTTGGCGTGGTTGAGCGCCTCGACCGTCTGCGGCATGACGCCGTCGTTGGCCGCGACGACCAGGATCGCGATGTCCGTCGACCGGGCACCACGGGCACGCATGGCGGTGAACGCCTCGTGACCCGGGGTGTCGATGAAGGTGATCGCGCGGTCCTCGTCGTTGACCTGGGTCGAGACCTGGTAGGCACCGATGTGCTGGGTGATGCCGCCGGCCTCGCCCGCGATGACGTTCGTCTTGCGGATGGCGTCGAGCAGTCGGGTCTTACCGTGGTCGACGTGACCCATGACGGTGACGACCGGGGGACGGACCACCAGGTCGTCCTCGTCGCCCTCGTCCTCGCCGAACTCGATGTCGAAGGACTCGAGCAGCTCGCGGTCCTCCTCCTCCGGGCTGACGATCTGAACCTCGTAGTTCATCTCGCCCGCGAGGAGCTGGAGGGTCTCGTCGGAGACGGACTGGGTCGCGGTGACCATCTCGCCGAGGTTCATCATGACCGCGACGAGCGACGCCGGGTTGGCGTTGATCTTCTCCGCGAAGTCGGTGAGCGACGCGCCGCGGGAGAGACGGATCGTCTCACCGTTGCCGCGAGGCAGCATCACACCGCCGACGGACGGGGCCTGCATGGCCTCGTACTCCTGGCGACGCTGACGCTTCGACTTGCGGCCACGACGGGCCGGACCGCCGGGACGACCGAAGGCGCCCTGCGTGCCACCACGGCCACCGGGACCGCCGGGACGACCGCCGAAGCCGGGACGGCCACCGCCGCCACCGAAGCCGCCGCCACCGCCGCCGGGGCCACCGCCACCGGGACGACCGGCGAAACCGCCGCCGCCACCCGGACGGGCGCCGCCGCCACCGGGACCGCCGGGACGACCGGCGAAGCCGCCGCCGCCACCGGGACGACCGCCGCCGCCGGGACGACCCGCACCGCCCGGACCGCGACCACCGGGGCCACCGCCGGGACGCGGGCCGGCAGCGGGACGCTGCGGCATCATGCCGGGGTTCGGACGCGGACCGCCGGGACGCGGACCACCGGGACCTGCACCCTGCGGACGCGGCATGCCCGCCGGAGACGGACGGGAACCACCCGGAGCCTGCGGACGGGGGCCGCCACCCTGGGCGCCGGGCGCCTGGGGACGGGGACCGCCGCCGGGGGCACCACCCGGGCCGCCGGGACGCGGAGCGCCCTGCGGACGGGGGGCCTGCGGACGGGCCATACCGGCGTTACCACCGGACGTGAAGGGGTTGTTGCCCGGACGCGGACCGGCCGGACGGGCACCGCCCGGACGCGGGGCGCCGGCACCACCGGGGCGCGGGCCCTGGGCGGCGGCCGGACGCTGGCCACGGTCCTGCTGGCCCTGGCCGGGACCGCCCGGACGGGCGCCGGGCCGGGGCGCGCCGGGGCGCGGGCCCTGGGCGGCGGCCGGACGAGGGGCCTGCGGGGCGGCCGGGGCCGACGGCGGAGCGGTGAACTCCGGGGCGGCGGGCGCCGGACGCGGCGCGGGCTTGGGACCGGGCACGGGACGCGGGCCCGGGGTCGCCGGCGCGGGGGCCGACGAGGCCGCGGGGGCGGCCGGAGTCGTGGGCGCCTGAGGCGCGGCGGGCCTGGGGGCGGCCGGCCGCGGGGCAGCCGGTCGGGCCGACTGCGCCGGGGAGGGCGCTCCAGGCTTGGGGGCGGCCTTGCGCGGGGCGGGCCTGGCGGACTTGCCGCCGCCGCCCTGGAAGGCGTCAGTCAGTTTGCGGACTACGGGCGCCTCGATGGTCGAAGACGCCGAACGGACGAATTCACCGAGTTCCTGGAGCTTGGCCATGACGACCTTGCTCTCCACGCCGAACTCCTTGGCGAGTTCGTATACCCGGACCTTAGCCACTTCGCTCCTTTTAGGTCCGGGTTGCCGCCGGACCGTCGCTACTTCATGGGCGTACTCATCGCGTGCTCATCGAGTGCTCATCGCAATCTCGACCTACTTCCAACTCGCGGGGTACCTGAGCCGCACGGACGTTCCGCGCGACGCTTCTTACGGTGTCGCCTGGTCGGCAACGGTTGCCTGATCGGCAACTGTCGTCTGCTCGACGTACTGGCGCAACGCCTTTGTGTCGAGCGCTCCCGGGGCGCGCAACGCCCGCGTGAACGCCCGGCGGCGCACCGCCTGGTCGAGACAGACCAGTGCGGGGTGTACGTACGCACCCCGGCCGGGCAGCGTACCGCGAGGATCGGGGACGCAAGCGTCCTCGATCGCCACGATGCGCAGCAGCTCCGTCTTGGCCGCTCGCTCCCGGCACCCCACACAGGTGCGTTCAGGGCATGCTCCGGCGTGCGTCCGGCCAGACACAGTTAAGTCTACCTCCCCGCGGCCACCTCACCCCTTTGGGGCAGGAGTCGAACGGTTGCCGCGATACATCTGACGTGATCTAAGCGGGCCCCGGCTTGGATCTATTCCCCCGAACGGCCCAACCGCAGGTGGGACAACCGGTCGGACGTCCGACCGGACGCCCGACCGGACGTCTACTCGGACGGCTGTTCCGTGTCCGGACGGATGTCGATCCGCCAGCCGGTGAGGCGGGCCGCGAGGCGGGCGTTCTGGCCCTCCTTGCCGATCGCCAGGGACAGCTGGTAGTCCGGCACGGTCACGCGCGCGGAGCGGGCCGCGAGGTCCACCACCTCGACCTTGTTGACCCGGGCCGGGGACAGCGCGTTCGCCACCATCTCGGCCGGGTCGTCCGACCAGTCGACGATGTCGATCTTCTCGCCGTTGAGCTCGCCCATCACATTGCGCACCCGGCCGCCCATGGGGCCGATGCAGGCGCCCTTGGCGTTCAGGCCCGACCGGGTGGAGCGAACCGCGATCTTCGTGCGGTGGCCGGCCTCGCGGGCGATGGCGGCGATCTCGACGGACCCGTCGGCGATCTCCGGCACCTCCAGCGCGAAGAGCTTCTTCACCAGATTGGGGTGGGTACGCGAAAGCGTGACCGAGGGACCGCGTACGCCCTTCGCCACCCGAACGACGTACGACCGGAGCCGCATGCCGTGCGGATACGTCTCTCCGGGGACCTGCTCCTGGACCGGCAGGATGGCTTCCAGCTTGCCGATGTCCACGAGCACGTTCTTGGGGTCGCGGCCCTGCTGGACCACTCCGGTGACGATGTCGCCCTCGCGGCCGGCGTACTCGCCGAGCGTCGCGTCGTCCTCGGCGTCGCGCAGCCGCTGCAGGATCACCTGCTTGGCGGTGGTGGCGGCGATACGGCCGAAGCCGGACGGGGTGTCGTCGAACTCGCGGGGCTCCTGGCCCTCTTCGAGGTCCTCGGGGTCCTCCTTCGCCCACACGGTCACATGCCCGGTCTCCCGGTTGAGCTCCACGCGCGCGTGCCGGCGGCTTCCCTCGGTGCGGTGGTAGGCGATGAGGAGGGCCGACTCGATCGCCTCGACCAGCAGGTCGAAGGAGATCTCCTTCTCCCGTACCAAGCCCCGCAGGGCACTCATGTCGATGTCCACGGCTACGCCTCCTCTTCCTTCTCGTCCTTGACGTCCTGGTCCTTGCGGTTGAACTCGACCTGCACGCGCGCCTTCGCGATGTCCGGGAAGGCGACTCTGCGGGCCTGGGCCTTGCGGCCCTTCACGCCGGGCACTTCGAGGTCGAGGCCGTCGTCGTCGGCCTTCAGGATCCGGGCGACCAGTTCGCCGCCCTCGGTCAGCTGGAACCTGACGAGCCGGCCGGTGGCGCGCACGTAGTGGCGGTGCTCGGTGAGGGAGCGCTCCGCGCCCGGCGTTCCGACCTCGAGGGTGTACTCGCCCGCGCCCATCGCGTCCGTCTCGTCGAGCTTCGCCGAGAGCGCACGGCTCACATCGGCGATCTGGTCCAGGTCCGCTCCGGTGTCGGAGTCGACGACGACACGCAGCACGCGCTTTCGGCCGACGGAGTCCACGGCGATCTCTTCGAGATCCAGGCCCTGGGAGGTGACGAGCGGTTCCAGGAGCTCTCGCAGCCTCTCGCTCTGGGTGGTGCTCATCCGGGTGACTCCTCGGCCGCGTGTGCTGTTGTGGGATGGGTCGCGTGTCTGGTCAAAGGGTATCCGGTCGCGGGGAGTGTTGCCGTCCACCGGTGCACGGAGGGTGGCGGAGGACTCTCGCAGGCACGTGCGAAGGTACGGTGATCACGAGCCCCTTGTTCCTTCCTTGTTCCCCGCTTGCTCCCCCGAGGACGTCCGCCGTGCCGTTGCGCAGAAGAACCCTGCTCGCCTCGACCGCCGGGGCCGCCCTCCTCGTGGGCTGCTCGTCCGGCGGGGACTCCGGGGACGGCGGTGAGAGCGTCGCCGCCTCCCCGTCGGTCACCGAGGTGGCACGCGCGCGTGCGGCGCGGGAGAGCACGGATCTCGTGGAGCGGTACGACGCCGTCCTCGCCGCCCACCCGACGCTGACGGCGCGGCTCGCCCCGCTGCGGGCGGAGGTCGTCCGGCATGTGGAGGCGTTCGGGGGCGCCGAGCCGACCTCTACGGCGACTCAGTCGACGTCGTCGACGGCGCCGACGCCGTCTGCCGTGAGCCCGTCTGTCACGAGTCCGTCCGCCACCCCGGCCACCGGTGCAACGGCTGCTCCCACGACCGCGAAGGACGCGCTCACCGGGCTGGCCGCCGCCGAGCGGGAGCTGGCGGACCGCAGGACGACCGCGCTGCTGGAGGTCCCGGGCGAGCTGGCGCGGCTGCTGGCCTCGGTGGCCGCCGCCGGTGCGGCCCACGCGTACCTGCTCACGGAGGCGAAGCGATGAGCGAGTCGAACGGCGGGGAACTGACCGCGCTGCAGGCCGCGCTGGCCGCCGAGCACGCCGCCGTCTACGGGTACGGCGTCGTCGGCGGACGGATCGGCGCCGGTCGGCGCACGGAGGCGCAGTCGGGATACGACGCGCATCGGGTGCGCCGGGACGCGCTGGTGCGCGAGGTGCGCGGCCTGGGCGCCGAGCCGGTCGCCGCGAGCGCCGCGTACGCGCTGCCGTTCCCGGTGGCGGACGCGGCGGCCGCGGTGCGGCTCGCGGCGGAGCTGGAGGAGCGGGTGGCCGGGGTGTACTCGGACCTGGTGCGGGCGGCCGGTGACCAGCGGCGCCGGGAGGCCGCGGGGGCGCTGCGGGAGGCGGCGGTGCGCGCGGTGCGCTGGCGCGGCGGGAGCGTAGCCTTCCCTGGGCTCGCCGAGCGGGCCGGTACGGATGCGGCGACCTCCGGAGTTTCGGTGACGCCGACCGCGTGACCCCGGAAAGGGGTGACCCGCAGAGGGAAGGGAACGACTCGCGCATGGCTTTCGAACCGCCGCAGCGTCTGGTGCGGGCTCTCGGTGAGACGGCACCGAGCGGTGACGACTGGTTGGAGAAGCTGCCGGACGCGGCCCAACAGGCCGTTGCTCTACGCGAGTTGACCGTTGAGCGGGTGCAGGTGCCGGGTGGCCGGAGCAGCCTGGTGGTGCTGGTGCGCCGTGCGGACGGGACGCCCGCCGTGCTCAAGCTGGCCCCGCCCCGGTTCCGGCCGGAGGCGGAGCGGGCGGCGCTGGCGCACTGGGGCGGGCTGGGCGCCGTACAGCTGCTGGACGGGCCGGTGACGGAGGGGGTGCTGCTGCTCGAACGGCTGCATCCGGATGTGTCGGTGCGGTCGCTGCCGGAGGCGAAGGCGCTGCTGGAGGCGGCGGGGACGTTGCGGCGGCTGTGGGTGGAGCCGCCTGCCGACGCGGGTGTCGCGAGCGGCTTCGAGACGGTCGCCGAGCGGACCGGGCGGCAGGCGGAGGCGATGCGGGCGAGTGCCCACGGGGAGGTCGTGGCGCTGGTGGACGCGGCTCTGGCGGCCCGGGAGGAGTTGCTGGCCGCGCCGTCCGAACACCGGCTGCTGCACGGGACGTTCCGGCAGAGCAAGGTGCTGGCGGCCGAGCGGACGCCCTGGCTGGCGGTGGGGCCGGATCCGGTGGTGGGCGAGTGCGCGTTCGATCTGGCGCGGCTGGTGCGGGACCGGGTGGAGGATCTGATCGCCTCGCCCTCCGGGGCGGCGACGACCCGGCGGCGGGTCAGGAAGCTGGCGGAGTCGCTGGAGCTGGATCAGGAGCGGGTGCGGGGGTGGACGCTTTTCCGTGCGGTCGAGTCCGGGGTGCGGGCCCTCCGGGTGGGGCGGCGGAAGGATGCGGAGCTGTTGCTCGAATTTGCCGGGTGGCTTTAGGGCGGTCGGGGGTGGGGGGTTTGGGTCGTGTTCGGGGTGCGGGTGCGTGGGGGCTGGTCGCGCAGTTCCCCGCGCCCCTTATAGGTGGGACCAGGCGGCCGGTGACTGCATAGTGCCGCCGAACAGCGCCCCTCTGCCGCGTGGGGGCAGGGGGCGCTGCGGTCCGGAGCTTCCACGCGAGCCCACCCCCTGCGTCGTCGGCTGATCTCCCGTCAGCCGGCGCGTGCCGGGGCGAGCTTGAGGGCGAGCACGGGGCAGTCGGCGGCGGCCCGGCGGGCCCGCTTGACCGTCCGGGCGGGGACCGGGGTGCCGTCGAGGAGCGGGTATCCCCATTCGTCGAGCGTGATGTGCTCCGGGAGGAGTTCCGCGCACAGGCCGTGGCCCTGGCAGGACGTCCAGTCGATGTCCAGGTTCATCTGCCGGTCCATGTCAGACCTCCTGGGGTACGGGCAGCAGGGGCGTGCGGTCGGTGGCCGTGCAGCGGCCGTGGGCGTGCGCGTCGGCCTCGGCGGCGAAGGTCGTCAGCGCGCTGCGGACCAGACGGACCGTGCCGTCCGGGTGATGGCAGGCGCCCCGGCCCTCGACGAGCCCCGACCAGCGGGCGAGGTCGGTGCGGACGGTGCCCTGGGGACCGGGCGTGGCGAGGGTGCCGAACGCGGCGGCGATCCGGGGCAGACCGTTGAGGCACGGGCCGCACTGGCCGGCCGACTGCAGCGCGAGATACCGCAGGACGCGGGCGGTCTCGGCGAGGCCGCAGCGGTCGGCGGGGAGCGCGGCCAGCACGCCCGCCCCCAAGTAGCCCGCGTCGACAGCGAGTTCGGCGGCCTCCCGGGCCGGGATCCAGGTGCCGTGGTAGCCGCCGACGAGGACCGCCGAGGCGTCCTCCAGGGGCAGCAGCCGGGTGAGCGGCAGACCGTACGGGGCCTCGATCACCCGGGGTTCGTGTCCCGCGACGTGGACCGTGCACAGGGCGCTGCCCGGCTGGGTGGGGGTGCCGGCGCCGCGGTACCAGTCGGCGCCGTAGCGGGCGACGAGCGCGAGATGGGCGAGGGTCTCGACGTTCTGCACGAGCGTGGGGGCTCGGTGCACGCCCCGCTCGCGGACCGGCGGGTTCTGGTGGGCGGGCAGGGCGGGGCCGCCGGAGACGAACCGGGCGAGCGCCGAGGCCTGCCCGGAGAGGAAGGACTTGGGCAGCCGGACGACCTTGACGGGCAGCGGGTCACCGGTGCGTTGCGCGAGGGCCGACTCCATCCAGGTCGCGCCGTCCTCCACGCCGAGGTACGCCTCCCCCGCGCCGACCGCGTGCGCCGCGATCTGCAGTCCGTCCAGGACGAGGTGCGGGGACAGGTGGAGCAGGGTCTTGTCCTTGCGGCTGGCGGGCTCGCCCTCCGCGCCGTTGGCGACGACCACCGGGGCGCGGCCGGTACGGCGGCCCGCCTCCGCCACCGAGACGAGCTTGCGGTACGTCGGGAACGCGGCCCCGCCTCGCCCGGTGAGACCGGATTCGGCCACCGTGCGCAGGACGCCCTCGGGGTCGCCGTAGGAGAGGGGGCCGTAGCGCTGGTGGTGGGTGGGCAGGTCGGCCGGGGCGCCGTCCGGGGCGAGGAGACGCGGGGACATGTAGAGGTCGGGGAAGGTGGCGGTCACGGGCGGGCTCCATCGGCGGTGCGCAGCAGGGCGGCGGGGGTACGGCGGGCGGCGCGGGCCGCGTGGGCGAGGCGGGCGCCTCCGGCGGTGACGACGGTGGCCACGCAGGCGATGGTGAGCCAGGTCATCCAGTCGGTGCCGGTGTCCGTACCGATGCCGATGCCGTGGATCAGGGCGACCGGCCAGGAGGCGTACGCCAGCCAGTGCAGGGTGCGCCAGGCGCGGTGGCCGATGCGCTCGCGGAGGAGACTGGTGATCACCACTGCGAGCATCAGGTCGAAGGCGACCGTGCCGAGGCCCAGCCACAGCGGCTGGTAGTCGGAGACGAAGGGGATCAGAACGTCGACGACCGTGATGTTCACATAGCTGTCGACGATCGCGGTGGTGATGTGCAGGGCCAGGAAGGCGGTGGCGGAGAGGGAGAGCGTGCGGTGCAGGCTCATCGTGCCGAAGCGGGGCAGACCCGGGACGCGGGTCCTCAGGCGGACGGCGATGCCGAGGAGTACGACGAGTGTGAAGAGGACGAGGGAGACGGCACCGGTGGCTCTGTTGGCGTACCAGAGGGTTTCGGAGGTCATGCGGCTGTCCCCCGGGGGGTGGCTGAGCGCGCCCCGCGGCGGAGCCGCTCATCGGCACAGTCCCGCGCCCCTGGGGTGATTGGCCAGCCCGGCGTTGTCACGATCAGGCCGTTTTGCGTAACCAGGCGGGCGGGGAGGCCCAGGCGGGTCAGCCATCTCTCCGCGCCCTCGCCCTTGACCAGCGCCGCCGTGCTTGCCGCGTTCGCGTCGGCGCAGGTGGCTGCGGCGACGGAGACCGTGCGCCAGGGAGAGCGGACCGGCAGGCCGGTGCGGGGGTCGACGATGTGGTGCAGGTCGTGGCCTCCGCGCTGCCAGCGCCGGGCGGTGGTGCCGGAGGTGGCCAGGCCGCCGCCGCGCATGCCGACGGTGGCGTACGAGCCCTGCGCGGGCGTCTCGTCCACCGGACCGGTGATGTCCTGGACGCGGATCTGCCAGCCGCCTGCCGGGGCCTCACCCGCGACGGCCGTGTCACCGCCCAGGCTGACCAGGATCCCGCAGCCGGCCGTCTCCGCCAGCAGCCGCGCGGCCCGGTCCGCGGCCCACGCCTTGGCGGTGGCGCCGAGGTCGAGGCGGACGCCCCGGGGGACGGTGACCGTGCCGGTGGCTCGGTCCAGGGTGACCGTGCGCCAGCCGGGGGTGCGGCGGAGCGTGAGGCGGACCGGGCGGTCGTCCTCCCGGACGAGGGCGAAGTCGCGGTCGTAGCCGATCGCGTCCATCGCGGAGCCTACGGTCGGGTCCACCGCGCCGTCGGTCGTCGCGGCGGCGCGCAGGGCCACGTCGAGGGCCTCGGCGAGCAGCGGGCTCACCCGGACCGGGCGGCCGGCGGTCGCGTCGAGGGCGGCGAGCTCGGAGTCGGGGCGGAAGCGGCTGCAGGCCGCGTCGACCTCGGCGAGGTGCCGGGCGAGGAGCAGGTTGCAGGACTCCAGCAGGGCCGGGTCGGTGACGACCAGGCGGACGGTGGTGCCGAGGGCACGCCAATCGGTGGCGGCCGTGGTACGGGGCTTGAGCGGCGTGGTCATCACGACGCCCCCGAGGTGGAGTCGGCGGAGCCGCCGGAGGAGGAGGTGAGACCGCTGGAGCTGTCGGAGGAGGACGAGTCCGTCGAGCTGGAGGAGTCGGTCGAACTCGAGGAGTCGGTCGAGCTGCTGGAGCTGTCCGAGGAGGAGTCCGTGCTCGTCGAGCTGCTTGAGCTGTCCGAGCCGCTGGAGCCGTCCGAGTCGCTGCTCGAACTCGAGCTCGAACTGGAGCTCGTCCCGCTGCTCGCCGTCGTGCTCGCGTCCGCCTGCATCGTGCCGATCAGGGCGAAGACTCCGGCCGCCCCGGCCAGCGTGATCGCGGCGGCGAAGGCCGCCGTGCGCCGTGCGCCTCTGCGGACCGCCGCGGCGGCCCCCCGCTCCTCTTCCCTGGTCGCCATGACCGTTCCCCTCCGTAGTGACGTTCTGTCACGCACTACGGTCGGGGAACGGTCTGAGAGAAGTCTGTGAGGATCCCATAGGCTCCGACAGAACTCCCTGAGAGCTTTCTTTAAGCGGTGAGCTTAAGCGGTGAGCCTCGCGATCGCCTCGTCCACCGTGAGCTCCTCGCGCTCGCCGGTCCGGCGGTCCTTCAGCTCCAGCACGCCCTCGGCGCTGCGACGGCCCGCGACCAGGATCTTCGGTACGCCGATCAGCTCGGAGTCGGTGAACTTCACGCCCGGGGAGACCCCGGCCCGGTCGTCGACCAGGACGCGCAGCCCGGCCGCCCGCAGCTTCTCGGAGACCCCCAGGGCCAGCTCGGTCTGGAGGGCCTTGCCCGCGGCGACCACGTGGACGTCGGCCGGGGCGACCTCGGCCGGCCAGCACAGGCCCTTGTCGTCGGCGGACTGCTCGGCGAGGGCCGCGACCGCGCGGGAGACGCCGATGCCGTAGGAGCCCATGGTGACGCGGACCGGCTTGCCGTTCTGGCCGAGGACGTCGAGCTTGAGGGCGTCGGCGTACTTGCGGCCGAGCTGGAAGATGTGGCCGATCTCGATGGCACGGTCCAGCTTGAGACCGGTGCCGCAGTTCGGGCAGGGGTCGCCCTCCTGGACGACCACGACGTCGACGTACGCGTCGACCTCGAAGTCACGGCCCGCGACGACGTTCTTCGCGTGCACGCCCTCCTTGTTGGCGCCCGTGATCCAGGAGGTGCCGGGGGCCAGGCGCGGGTCGGCGATGAAGGCGACCTTCTCGCCCCTGCCCTGCGGGCCGACGTAGCCCTTGACCAGGTCCGGGCGGCCCGCGAAGTCCGCCTCGGTGACCATCTCGACGACCGCCGGGGCGAAGTGCGCCTCGACCTTCCCCATGTCGACCTCACGGTCGCCGGGCACGCCCACGGCCACGATCTCGCCGTCGACCTTCACGAGGAGGTTCTTCAGGGTGTCGGAGGCCTGGACGCCGAGGTGGGCGGCGAGGGTCTCGATGGTGGGGGTGTCCGGGGTCGGGATCTCCTCCAGCGCGGGCACGCCCTCGGCGTCCACCGGCTTCAGCTCGTACGAGATCGCCTCGGTGTTGGCCGCGAAGTCGCAGTTCGGGCAGTCCGCGAAGGTGTCCTCGCCGGCGCCGGCCGGGGCGAGGAACTCCTCCGACTTGGAGCCGCCCATCGCGCCGGCGGTGGCGGCGCAGATGCGGTAGTCGAGGCCGAGGCGCGCGAACACCTTCTGGTAGGCCTCGCGGTGCAGGGCGTAGGACTGGGCGAGGCCCTCGTCCTCCGTGTCGAAGGAGTACGAGTCCTTCATCAGGAACTCACGGCCGCGCAGGATGCCGGCCCGCGGACGGGCCTCGTCACGGTACTTGTGCTGGATCTGGTACAGGATGACCGGCAGGTCCTTGTACGAGGACGCCTGGTCCTTGACCAGCAGGGTGAAGATCTCCTCGTGGGTCGGGCCGAGGAGGTAGTCGCCGCCCTTGCGGTCCTTCAGCCGGAACAACTCGGCGCCGTACTCGTCCCAGCGGCCGGTCGCGTCGTACGGCTCGCGGGGCAGGAGGGCCGGGAGCAGCACCTCCTGGGCGCCGATCGCGTCCATCTCCTCACGGACGATCCGCTCGACGTTGGCCAGCACCTTCTTGCCGAGCGGGAGCCAGGACCAGATGCCGGCGGCCGTGCGGCGGACGTAGCCGGCGCGGACGAGGAGCTTGTGGCTGAGGACCTCGGCGTCCGCCGGGTCGTCGCGCAAGGTCTTCGCCATCAACTGGGACATGCGCTGGACCGGTGCGTTCGCCATGGTTCTCGTACTCCTGCCGGGTAAGGGTGATGGCAAGGAGGTTAGCCGGGAGCGCGGTGTCGCCGGAAATCCGTTTACTTCCGCAGCAGCGGAAGGGGGGCGCCCATCACGGCGTACGGGCGGGGGGCGCTGGGGAACAGGACGCGACGGGCCAGGTCCTGGTAGCCGAGGGAGTGGTAGAGGGCGCGGGCGGGGCTGTCGTAGTCGATCGCGGAGAGGATCGAGCGGGGCTGGCTCGCGCCGTCGGTGATCGTGGTGATCAGGGCGCGGCCCGCGCCGCGGTTCTGGTAGGCGGGGTGGACGTGGAGCTCGGTGATGACGAAGGAGTCGTCGAGCCAGAAGTCGGTGCCCTGGGCGCGCAGGTAGGGCTCGACGACGGTGGACCACCAGTGGGTGCGGTCGTTGGGCATGCCGTAGACGAAGCCGGCGAGCCGGCCCTCGGGGGTGGTGGCGCCGAGCGCGCGGGCGCCCGGGTACGTCATGTGGCGCAGGACGATCTGGCGGCGGACCGCGACCTCGTCGGGGCCGAGGCCGAAGGCTACGGCCTGCACCGCGAGGGCCTCGTCCACATGGGCGGGGAGGTCCAGGGGGGCGATGACGAGATCCATGGCGGGGAGCCTACAGGTGCGTCAGAACAGCACGCTCATGAATGCCCCGACCTCCTGGAAGCCGACCCTCCGGTACGTCCTTCGCGCGGCCGTGTTGAAGTCGTTGACGTAGAGGCTGACCACCGGGGCCACGTCCGCGAGGGCGTAGCGCAGGACCGCGGCCATGCCCGGGGCGGCGAGGCCCCTCCCCCGGTACTCCGGGGCCACCCACACGCCCTGGATCTGGCAGGCCTGTGGGGTCGCCGCGCCGATCTCCGCCTTGAAGACGACCCTGCCGTGTTCGTCGAGGCGGGCGAAGGAGCGGCCGGAGCCGACGAGTTCGGCGACGCGG
Organism: Streptomyces sp. T028; assembly: GCF_048159505.1. NCBI lineage: Bacteria > Bacillati > Actinomycetota > Actinomycetes > Kitasatosporales > Streptomycetaceae > Streptomyces > Streptomyces sp. T028. The sequence continues at coordinate 1,449 of NZ_JBLRVZ010000078.1, read as the reverse complement.
GCCTGGTAGAGCAGGCCTCCGTCGCCGGCCATCGGGGAGACGCCCACCTCCTCGGTGAACATCGCCACGCACGCCGGCATGATCGTCTCCATCTCGTCCTTGCGGATGCGGCGGACGTAGGGGTCGGGGGCGATGTCGGCGGGCAGACGGTCGGCGACCATCAGGGGCTGGTGTGCGCGGACCTCGCGGGCGGGGCCCCAGTGGGGTTCGAGGAGACGCCAGAGCTGGGCGGTGGAATCGGCGGGGCCGACGATGGAGGAGCAGCGGCGGCCGGCCCTGCGGGCGCGGTCGGCGAAGGCACGGATCGCGCGCGGGGTGGCGCAGAGGGGGACGAGGTTGGCGCCCGCGTAGCACAGGGACGTCAGCATGCCGTCCTCGTACCAGCCCCACATCTCGCCGCCGAGCCGCCAGGGGTCGAGACCCGCGACCTGCACGCGGGAGGTGACGAAGGCGTTGGCCACCGGCTCGCGGTCGAGGACGGCGAGCGCGGTGTCCAGGTCGCTCGGTTCGAGGACCCGGGAGGTGGTCTGGGTCAACACGTACGGGGCCTCACAACTCAGGGCTGCTGATCCCCGCACTGTACCTGCGGAAGCTGAGCGGTGCCGCCGCCGGTGTTCGGCGGTGACCGTGGGCCGGTCGTGCCGTCTGCTGGGGGCTGCCGCCCCTGGCCGCGCCGCCGGGGCCGGGCGCCTACGAACCCGAGAGGTTGCGCCGGGTTCGCGACGTGCGGGTTGTGTGGGGCTGATCGCGCAGTTCCCCGCGCCCCTTCGGGGCCTGCGGCCCCTCAAGGGCGCAACGCCACCGCCGTCAGCCCGCGACCGCCACTGAAGGCTCGCCCGAGGCGACTCCCGCTGCCTCCATCTGTTCGGCCAGCTTCATGGCCTCCTCGATGAGGGTTTCGACGATCTTGGACTCCGGGACGGTCTTGATGACCTCGCCCTTGACGAAGATCTGGCCCTTGCCGTTGCCCGAGGCGACGCCGAGGTCTGCCTCCCGGGCCTCGCCGGGGCCGTTCACCACACAGCCCATGACGGCNACTCGGAGGGGGACCTCCATGCCGGTGAGGCCGGCCGTGACCTCCTCGGCCAGCTTGTAGACGTCGACCTGGGCGCGGCCGCAGGACGGGCAGGAGACGATCTCCAGGCCGCGCTGCTTGAGGTTCAGCGACTCCAGGATCTGGTTGCCGACCTTGACCTCCTCGACCGGCGGGGCCGACAGGGAGACGCGGATCGTGTCGCCGATGCCCTGGGAGAGGAGCGCGCCGAAGGCGACCGCCGACTTGATCGTGCCCTGGAAGGCCGGGCCCGCCTCGGTGACGCCGAGGTGGAGCGGGTAGTCGCACTGGGCGGCCAACTGGCGGTAGGCCTCGATCATCACGACCGGGTCGTTGTGCTTCACCGAGATCTTGATGTCGCGGAAGTCGTGCTCCTCGAAGAGGGACGCCTCCCA
>NZ_JBLRVZ010000077.1:0-24208 GCF_048159505.1 Streptomyces sp. T028 | reverse complement strand
CACTCTCGACTGCGCTCGAGCGGGGGGACCCCCATCGCGTCGACGCCCTCCTCCGCCTTGCAGTTGGACGCTCCCCCACGCTCGAACGACCTCGCGCGGGGGCACCCCCATCGCCCCCGCTCACCTGCGCTTATAAGGCGCTGTCGCTTTCCTGCGACTTGATCCGCCGGACAGGCCCTAGACCCAGCAGCTTCGGCAGGTCGGCGAAGGAGTCGACGACGTGGTCGGGGGTGCCGCTCGCCGCGCGGTGTGTCTCCGGCAGGTACTTGCCGGTCCGCACCAGCACCCCGGTGATGCCGGCGCGCTGGGCCGCCAGCACGTCCGACTCGATGTCGTCGCCCACCATCAGCGCCGCGTCCGCGCCGACGCCGAGATGCCGCAGCGCCGCCGCGAAGAACGCCGGCGACGGCTTCCCGGTGACCTCGGCCTCGACCCGCGCGGCCGCCTCCAGACCGGTCACGAACGCGCCCGCGTCCAGCCGCAGCCCGGTGTCCGTACGCCAGTACAGGTTCCGGTGCATCGCCACCAGCCGCGCGCCCCGCTGGAGGTGCCCGAAGGCCCGGTCCAGCGCCGCGTACCCGAACTCCGGGCCCGCGCCGCCGACGACCACCACCTCCACGTCGTCGTCGACGAGCGTGACCCCCACGAGGTCCTCCGCGATGTCCCCGCTGTTCAGCAGCGCGCACCGGGCTCCCGGGTGGTGCTCGGCGAGGTGCGCGGCAGTGACGGCCGGGGCGGTGAGGATGTCCCCGGCGGTCACCGGGAAACCGGCGTCGGCGAGCGTGCGGGCGATCGAGGCGCGGGTGCGGGAGGTGGTGTTGGTGACCAGAGCCACGTGGAGCCCCGCCTCCCGTACCGCCCGCAGCGCCGCCACCGTGCCCGGCAGCGGCTTCCAGGAGACGGTGAGGACCCCGTCGATGTCGATCAGGACGGCGCGCACTGCATCCATACGGGGACGATAGCGCCGGTGTCAGTCACCTGCCTGGAGGATCATGCAGGTGGTCGTCGCGTGGGCGATCAGCCGGCCCTGTTCGTCGGTGACCCTGCCCTCGGCGGTGGCGGTGCGCCGGCCCGCGTGGACGACCGTGCCCTCGGCGGTCAGGGTCTGGCCGTCGGTGCGGGCGGGCCGTATGTAGTTCACCTTCAGCTCCAGCGTGGTGTAGCCGGTGCCGGCGGGCAGGGTGGTGTGGACCGCGCAGGCGAGGGCCGAGTCCAGCATGGTCGCGGCGATGCCGCCGTGCACGGTGCCGAGCGGGTTGGCGAAGTCGGGGCGGGTGTCGAGCGAGAGGACGATCCGCCCGTGCTCCACCTCGTCGAAGCGCATCCCGAGCAGGCGCCCGATGGACGGCCTGTCGCCGAGCCGCCCGTCCCGTACGAGACGCAGGAGTTCGAGGCCGGACAGGGCGGTGAGGTCGGTGGTGGTCACGCGGAATCCTTTCGAGGGGCTTGCCGTCTTGCCGTCTTGCTGTCTTGCCGTTGTGCCGGCTGTGCTGCGGATGCTCACTCGCCGAGCGGGTTCTCCCGGTTCCGCAGGGGCGTCAGCACATGCGTGTACATGCGGGACCTGATGGTGCGCAGGGTATCGCCCGCCTTCTGGGCCTGGGCCGCCGCGAGTTCGACGGCCGTGGACCGTACGGCGTCCTCGGCGACCGCGTGGCCCACGATCCCGGCGGCCAGCGCCTCGTGGCCGCCGTAGCAGCGGGCGGTGACCATCGCCTCGTGCGCGGCCTGCGGGGTGAGCCGGGCCTGGACGAGGGCGGACATGCCCGGCGAGAACGGGATGCCGATGTCGGCCTCGGGCAGACACCAGAAGCCGCGGTCGGCGCGCATCACCCGGATGTCGTGGGCCAGCGAGAACATCGCGCCCGCGGCGAAGGTGTGCCCCTGCAGCGCGGCCACGGTCACCACCGGCAGGGTCAGCAGCCGGGCGTACAGCGTGTGCACGGAGACCACGGAGTCCCGCTGCTGGTCCGCGTGGGCGAACAGCCAGTCCAGGTCGAGGCCGTTGGACCAGAACCGGCCCGTCGCCGCGGTCACGAGGTCACGATCACATCGGCGGACCGCCCCCGCATGCCGGACGGGCCGCCCGGGCTACGGCTCCCCCGGCCTGCTGCGCCTTCGGGCTACCGCTCCTTCGGATTGCGGCGCAGCAGATACGTGTCCATGATCCAGCCCTTGCGCTCGCGTGCCTCGGCCCGCGCCTGTTCGATCCGGGGGCCGGCCTCGGCGATCGGGCCGGAGACGAGGATCTCGTCCGGGGTGCCTATGTAGGCGCCCCAGTAGATGTCGATGTCGTCCTCGGCGTACTGCCGGAACGTCTGGTGGGCGTCCAGCATCACCACCACGTCGTCCACCCCTTCCGGGAACCCCTCGGCGAGCCGCCGCCCGGTGGTGATCTGCACCGGCCGCGCCACCCTGTTCAGGCCGGTGCGGTGCCGGGCGACCAGCGCCGAGACACTGCTGATGCCGGGCACGACGTCATGGTCGAAGGCCACCGTGCCCCGGGCCAGCACCTCCTCCAGGACGCCCAGCGTGCTGTCGTACAGCGCGGGGTCGCCCCACACCAGGAACGCGCCGCTCTCGTCCTCGCCGAGTTCCTCGGCGATCAGCCGCTCGTAGATGTCCGCGCGTGCGCTGCGCCAGTCGCCGACCGCGGGGGAGTAGCCGGCCCCGCCCGCCCGGCGGTCCCGCTCCGGATCCCGGGCCTCCACCACCCGGTACCCGCCCTCCGGCAGATGGGCCTCGAGCATGTCCCGGCGCAGCCGCGTCAGGTCGCTCTTCACCTCGCCCTTGTCCAGGACGAAGAACACGTCCGTGCTCCGCAGGGCCCGCACCGCCTGCAGGGTGAGCTGGTCGGGGTCGCCCGCGCCGATACCGATGACATGAATCTTTCGCACGCCACCGAGTCTGCCGTACACCACTGACAGTGACCGGACCGGGAGTCAGCGCAACCGCGGCGCGTGCCGCCCCGCGTCCACCGCGGCGCCGGTCCGCTCCACCTCGTCCGCCAGCGCCCGCGCCCAGCGGACCACCCCCGCGAGATCCATCCCGTACGCCGTCCCCGTGTGTGCCGCCGCCCATTCCGCCACCGCCCCGGCCCCGCGCCGCAGCAGCCGGGGCCCGCCCGTGAGGTTGCCCCGGGCCGCGTGGGTCAGGCCCACCGCGAGCTGGGCGAGTCCGCGCCACAGGGCGCGCTCCGCCTCGGGGCCGGTCTTCCAGGCGTCCTCGAAGACCTCGTGCGCATGGAACGGCTTCCCCGCGTCCAGCAGGGCCTGTGCCTCGGTGACGGTCTCCTGCGGGGTCCGTACGACGCCCTCGGGCTGCCGCGCCACCCCCTGCGCCCCGTACGGCAGCGGCCGCCCCAGCCCGTCCCGGGGCCGCGCACTGCGCGCCCGCCCCTCACCGTCCCGGTCCCGCGTCCCGTCGGCCCGGCCGCCCCTCGTGCTGCCCCGAGTGCTCCCCGTGCCGTCCACGCGCTCCTTGCGGTCCATACCCCGATTGTCCCGCGCCGGGGTCCCCTTCGGTGCGGCGGCCGTCGTGGGGTAAAGTGCTGTTCGCACGATCACGCGGAACTCCGCGAGGGTCGCGCACCGGGACGTGGCGCAGCTTGGTAGCGCACTTGACTGGGGGTCAAGGGGTCGCAGGTTCAAATCCTGTCGTCCCGACTTGCTCGAACAGCAGGTCGGAGGCCGTATCGGAGAATCCGGTACGGCCTTTTCCCGTTCCACCGGTAAAAGCCTTGCCCTGAAGTGCACTTCAAGCTGAAGACTCCCCTTCGAGCCGGAACCGCCCACGGGTCCGGCCGCACGGGAGGAGCCAGCATGAAGTACCGCACCCTCGGCACCGACCCCGCCACCCGGCGCGAGGTCAGCGTGCTCGCGCTCGGCGCGATGCTGTTCGGGTCGGTGACCGACGAGGAGACGTCGTTCGCGATCCTCGACCGTTATGTCGAGGCCGGCGGCAATTTCGTCGACACCTCCGACAACTACGCGTTCTGGGTGGACGGCGGCCAGGGCGGCCAGAGCGAGGAACTGCTCGGCCGCTGGCGGCGCAGCCGGGGCGTCGGCGACGAGATCGTCTTCGCCACCAAGCTCGGCGCCCGCCCCCTCGCGCCCGGCACCAGTTACACCGACAACCCCGAGGGCCTCTCGGCGAAGGTGATCCGTGAGTCCGCCGAACGCAGCCGGGAGAGGCTCGGTGTGGCGAAGCTGGACCTGCTCTACGCCCACATAGACGACCACACCGTGCCGCAGCGCGAGACGGTCGAGGCGTTCGCGGAACTCGTCGCCGAGGGCACGGTCGGCCTGCTCGGGGTGAGCAACCAGGCGATGTGGCGGGTGGAGCGGGCCCGTGCCCTCGCCGCCGCGGCCGGCCTGCCCGGCTACGAGGTGCTCCAGTACCACCACAGCCACCTGCGCCCGCGCACGGACATCCCCGACGACCTCTTCCCGGACGGCGGCCTCGGCCACGCCGGTGCGGAACTCCTCGGCTATCTGCGGGCCGAGCCCGGTCTGACCCTGGTCGCGTACTCGCCGCTGCTCAAGGGCGCGTACACCCGTGAGGACCGGCCGCTGCCCGCAGACTACGACCACCCGGGCACCCCGGCCCGGCTCGCCGTCCTGCGTGAGGTCGCGCGCGAGACGGGCGCCACCGTGAACCAGGTCGTGCTGGCCTGGCAGTTGGGTGGCGAGCTGCCGATCGTTCCGCTGGCCGGCGCGTCCTCGGTGGCGCAGCTGGAGGAGAACCTCGCCGCCGTGGACCTGGAACTGACCGAGGACCAGCGGGCCCGCTTGGACACCGTGCACTGAGCGCCGGGCGGAGACCGGGCGGGACCGGGCGGGACCGGGCGGACGGCAGGCCGTGAGGGCCGGGCGGCCGGGGCTACTGGCCGGTTACGCTGAGAACATGCCGCCCACCCGCCGTACCGCCCGACAGGCCGACCTGCTGGAACGACTCGTCGCGCTGCTCACGGCGGAAGGGTTCTCCGCCCTCACCCTCGACGACCTGGCCGAGCGGCTGCGCTGCTCGAAGACCACGCTGTACCAGCTCGCCCGCAGCAAGCAGGGGCTGGTCGTCGAGGCCGTCAAGCACTACTTCCGCGGCGCGACCGAGGCCGTGGAGAAGCGGGTGGCGCAGACCGTGGACCCCTCGGACCGGGTCCGGGTGTACCTCACCACCGTGGCCGAACAGCTGCGTCCGCTCTCGCGCCGCTTCCTCGACGACGTGGCGGACTTCCCGCCCGCCCGTGAGGTGTACGAGGCCAACACGCGGATGGCCGCGGAGCGGGTGCGGCAGCTGATCGCCGAGGGCGTCTCCGGCGGCGCCTTCCGGGACGTGCACACCGCGTTCGTCGGCGAGGTCGCCGCCGCGACCATGCGCCAGATCCAGCAGGGCGAGCTGAAGGCACGCACCGGGCTGACCGACGCGGAGGCCTACGAGCAACTCGCCTCGCTGATCGTGCACGCCGTCTCGTCCTGATCCGACGCCGTTCTTCACAGCAGCGCCCCGCACCCTGCTGCCGTACCGTGAATGATACGTTCGTACGCACTGCAGTATCATTTCCAGTACTGGTCCCGCACTACTCCGTGGAGGTCCCCATGCCTGCCACTCGCGCCCTGCCGACCGAGGAGGCCGTCGAGCTCATCCAGCTCACGCGCACCCTCGCCGCCAAGGAACTCGCACCCCGGGTCGCCGACGCGGAGGCGGACGGGGCGTTCCCCCGGGAAGCCTTCCGCACCCTCGGCCGCAGCGGTCTGCTCGGTCTGCCGTTCGCCGAGGAGGACGGCGGGGCCGGGCAGCCGTACGAGGTCTATCTCCAGGTGCTGGAGGAGGTCGCCGCGGTCTGGTCCAGCGTCGCCGTGGGCATCTCGGTGCACGCCCTGTCCTGCTTCCCGCTCGCCCGCTTCGGCACCGAGGAGCAGCGGCGCAGGTGGCTGCCCGACATGCTCGGCGGTGAACTGCTCGGCGCGTACTGCCTGTCCGAGCCGCACGCCGGCTCCGACCCGGCGGCCATGCTGACCCGCGCCGTCCGCGACGGCGACGACTACGTCCTGAACGGCGCCAAGGCCTGGACGACCCACGGCGGGCACGCCGACTTCTACACGGTCATGGCCCGCACCTCCGACGACCGCAGCCACGGCATCTCCTGCTTCCTGGTTCCGGCGGACACCCCGGGCCTCAGCGCCGATCCGCCGGAGCGCAAGATGGGGCTGACCGGCTCGGCGACGGCCACCATGCGGCTGGACGACGTCCGGGTGCCGGCCGCGCGGCTCATCGGGGAGGAGGGGCAGGGCCTGAAGATCGCGCTCGCCTCCCTCGACCACGGCAGGCTCGGCATCGCCGCCGTGGCCTGCGGCCTCGCCCAGGGCGCCCTCGACCACGCCGTGCGCTACGCGCGTGAGCGGGAGACCTTCGGCAAGCCGATCATCGAGCACCAGGGGCTGGCGTTCGTCCTGGCCGACATGGGCGCCGCGATCGAGTCGGCGCGGGCCACCGCGCTGTCCGCCGCGCGGCTGAAGGACCTCGGTCTGCCCTTCACACGTGAGGCGTCGATCGCCAAACTCGTGGCCACGGACAACGCCATGAAGGTGACCACGGACGCCGTGCAGGTCCTCGGCGGATACGGCTACACCCGCGACTTCCCCGTCGAGCGCTACATGCGCGAGGCCAAGGTCATGCAGATCTTCGAAGGAACCAACCAGATCCAGCGCATGATCATCTCCCGTGCGCTGGACCGTAACGAGGGCGGTGTGCTCACCGCCCTCGGCAAGGAGTGATGATGCAGCTCGCCCACACCGCCGCCCTCGTCACCGGCGGTGCCTCCGGCCTCGGCGCGGCCACCGCGAAGGCCCTCGCCGACCGCGGCGCGCAGGTGTTCGCCCTGGACCTCAAGGACGGCATCGACAAGGCCCCCGAGGTGGACGGCGTCACCTACGTCCCGACCGACGTCACCGACGCCGAGCAGGTCCGCGCCGCCGTCGCCCTCGCCGCGGACGCCGGTGTCCCGCTGCGTACGGTCGTCAACTGCGCCGGCATCGGCCCCTCCGCGCGGATCCTCGGCAAGAGGGGCGTCCACGACCTCGCGCTGTACGCCAAGGTCATCCAGGTCAACCTGATCGGCACCTTCACCGTCCTCGCGCTGGCCTCCGAGGCCATCGCCGCCACCGAGGCCGACGAGCACGGCCAGCGGGGCGTGATCGTCAACACCGCGTCGATCGCCGCGTACGACGGCCAGGTCGGCCAGGCCGCATACTCCTCCTCCAAGGGGGGCGTCGTCGGGCTGACCCTGCCGGCCGCCCGTGACCTCGCGCAGTACGGCATCCGGGTGTGCACCATCGCCCCGGGCATCGTGGAGACGCCGATGCTGGCCACCGTCTCCGAGGAGTTCCGGGCGGGCCTCGCGGCCGGGGTGCCCTTCCCGCAACGGCTCGCCCGGCCCGAGGAGTACGCCCAGCTCGCCCTGTCGATCATCGACCACGACTACCTCAACGGCGAGACCATCCGCATGGACGGCGCCCTGCGGATGGCCCCCAGGTAGCCGGCGGCCGGGTCCCCGGCCGGGTCCTCAGCCCCTGACCAGCAGCTGGAAGTCGAACGCGTACCGGGACGCGCGGTAGATGTGCGTCCCGTACTCGACCGGCCGGCCGGTGTCGTCGTACGCCGTGCGCTGCATGGTCAGCAGGGCCGCCCCCTGCTCCTCGCCGAGGAGCGTGGCCTCCTCGGCGGTGGCCGAGCGGGCGCCGACGGTCTGCCGGGCGCTGTGCAGGGTGATGCCGGCCGACCGCATCAGGTGGTACAGGCCGGTCGCCTCCAGCCGCTCCGTGTCCAGGTCGAACAGGACCGGGGGCAGGTAGTTGCACAGATACGCGACCGGTTCGCCGTGCGCCGAGCGCAGCCGCTCCAGCAGCGTGACCTCGGCGCCCTCCGCGATCCCCAGGGCGGCCGCGACATCGGCGGCGGCGGGGACGCGTTCGTTGCGCAGGACATGGGTGGTGGGTCCCTGTCCGGCCGCCTCCAGGTCGTCGTAGAGACTGCTGAGCTCCAGCGGCCGCTTCACCTGGCTGTGCACGACCTGCGTGCCGACACCCCGGCGGCGCACCAGCAGTCCCTTGTCGACCAGGGACTGGATCGCCTGGCGGACCGTCGGGCGCGACAGACCCAGCCGGGTCGACAGGTCGATCTCGTTGCCCAGGAGGTTGCCCGGGGCGAGCGCGCCGTGCTCGATCGCCGACTCCAGCTGCTGGGCCAGCTGGTAGTAGAGCGGTACCGGGCTGGAGCGGTCGAGCGTGAAGGGCAGCCCCTCCAGGGCCGAACCGGCCACCCCGCGGGTACGTTCACCGGTCTTCGCCATCAAGGGCACCTCCTGAGTCGGCCGCACAGCGGATCGTCCGCGCCGGCGCCCGGACCGGCGAAGCCGTCGGCGAACCTCCCCGAATCGTCCACACGTGCGAGGGGTAGTCCCGTGTGCGAGGGGTAGAGATCGGCACCGGTACGGGCCACCAAGATCGGACCCGGGGGTTCGGGCTGATCGGCCATGCGGGAAACTCCTCTCGGTGGTCGGGGCCTGGCGTCTCCCAGGTGTAGGTCCCGGTGGCCTTCGCTGTCAATGGTTTGTTCTTACATTCGGACCTGCTCGTGAAATGATGTCTTAACAAAGTATTGACAGGGGGCCTGACAGGGGATTGGATCCGGTCCCAGCAGTGCACGGGCCGAGTCCACACGTCGAACGGAAACCGAACAGTCGCGGACCCGGCCGCATGGCCCCACCCTGAGCAGTAAACGGGCCCTGATCCCGGAGACCCCCTCTCCCCTTCCCTTTCCCGGTCGTTCTCCCGTCGCACAGTGAGGTGCAGGAAAGATGGACAGTTCTTCGCCCCGTTCCCGCAGAATCGCCCCGGTCGTGGCCATGGCCGCAGCGGTGGCCCTGACCCTGGCGGGCTGCTCCAGCAGCTCCGGTGGCAAGAAGGCCGAGGAGACCGCGGACGGCGCCTCGGCGGGCAAGGCGAGCACCCCGCAGATGACCGTGGCGCTGGTGACCCACCAGTCGCCCGGAGACACCTTCTGGGACATCGTCCGCAAGGGCGCCGAGGCCGCCGCGGCCAAGGACAACGTCAAGCTGATCTACTCCGCGGACCCGAACGCGGGCAACCAGTCCAACCTGGTCCAGAACGCCATCGACCAGAAGGTCGACGGCATCGCCGTCACCCTCGCCAAGCCCGACGCCCTCAAGGACGTGGTGGCCAAGGCGAAGGCCGCGAACATACCCGTGGTCGGTCTCAACTCCGGTGTGAGCGAATGGCAGAAGCTCGGCCTCATGGAGTTCTTCGGCCAGGACGAGACCGTCGCGGGTGAGGCCCTCGGCAAGCGGCTCAACGAGGAAGGCGCCAAGAAGGCCGTCTGTGTCATCCAGGAGCAGGGCAACATCGGCCTGACGCAGCGCTGCGACGGTGTGAAGAAGACCTTCTCGGGCACCACCGAGGTCCTGAACGTCAACGGCACCGACATGCCGTCCGTGAAGTCGACGATCACGGCCAAGCTCACCCAGGACAAGGCCATCGACTACGTCGTCACGCTCGGCGCCCCCTTCGCCCTGACCGCCGTGCAGTCGGCGTCCGACGCCGGCAGCAAGGCGAAGATCGCCACCTTCGACCTGAACAAGGACCTGACCGGAGCCATCAGCAAGGGCACGATCCAGTTCGCCGTCGACCAGCAGCCCTACCTCCAGGGCTACCTGGCGATCGACTCGCTGTGGCTCTACAAGAACAACGGCAACTACATGGGCGGCGGGGAGCAGCCGGTGCTGACCGGTCCGGCCTTCGTCGACAAGACCAACGTCGACACGGTCGCCGCGTTCGCCGCGAAGGGCACCCGGTGATGAGTATGACCCACCAAGCCGAGCCGGCGGTGACCACACCGCCGGCCTCCGGCCCGAAGCAGACCGACGGCCGGACTGCCAGGCGCCCGCTGGCCATCCGCCTGTTGGCCCGCCCCGAGGTCGGTGTCTTCCTCGGCGCGGTCGCGGTGTACGTGTTCTTCCTCATCACGGCCCCGCCGGTGCGCGAGGCCGGCTCGATGGCCAACATCCTCTACCAGTCGTCCACCATCGGGATCATGGCGCTGCCCGTGGCCCTGCTGATGATCGGCGGCGAGTTCGACCTGTCCTCCGGCGTCGCGGTGATCACCTCGGCGCTCACCGCGAGCATGCTCAGCTACCAGCTCACCGTGAACGTGTGGGTCGGGGTGGTCGTCGCGCTCGCGGTCTCCCTCGCCATCGGCTTCTTCAACGGCTGGATGGTGATGAAGACCGGGCTGCCCAGCTTCCTCATCACCCTGGGCACCTTCCTGATCCTGCAGGGCGTCAACCTCGCGGTGACCAAGCTGGTCACCACCAACGTGGCCACCGACGACATCAGCGACATGGACGGCTTCGACCAGGCGAAGAAGGTCTTCGCCTCGTCCTTCGACATCGGCGGTGTCGAAGTGAAGATCACCATCTTCTACTGGCTGGCCTTCGCCGCCCTCGCCACCTGGGTCCTGCTGCGCACCCGGTACGGCAACTGGATCTTCGCGGTCGGCGGCAACAAGGAGTCGGCCCGGGCCGTCGGTGTCCCGGTGAACTTCACCAAGATCTCCCTGTTCATGCTGGTCGGCTTCGGTGCCTGGTTCATCGGTATGCACCAGCTGTTCACCTTCAACACCGTGCAGTCCGGCGAGGGCGTGGGCCAGGAGCTGATCTACATCTCCGCGGCCGTCATCGGCGGCTGTCTGCTCACCGGCGGCGCGGGCAGCGCGATCGGCCCGGTCTTCGGCGCCTTCATGTTCGGCATGGTGCAACAGGGCATCGTCTACGCCGGCTGGAACCCCGACTGGTTCAAGGCATTCCTCGGCGTGATGCTGCTCGGCGCCGTCCTGATCAATCTGTGGGTCAGCCGTACGGCGACCCGGAGGTGACCCCATGACATCCACGAACGGAACCGGCACCCACGGGGCCGTCATCGCGGACACCGTCCCCGACGACGGGGACGCGGCGATCGTCGAACTGCGCAACGCGGGCAAGTCCTACGGCAACATCCGCGCCCTGCACGGCGTCGACCTCAAGGTGTACCCCGGCAAGGTGACCTGTGTCCTCGGCGACAACGGCGCCGGCAAGTCCACCCTCATCAAGATCGTCTCGGGGCTGCACCAGCACACCGAGGGCGAGTTCCTCGTCGACGGCACCCCGGTGCGCTTCACCACCCCGCGCGAGGCACTCGACAAGGGCATCGCCACCGTCTACCAGGACCTGGCGACCGTCCCCCTGATGCCGGTGTGGCGCAACTTCTTCCTCGGCTCCGAGATGACCAAGGGCTCCGGGCCCCTGCGCCGTCTCGACATCGAGAAGATGAAGAAGACCGCCGACGAGGAACTGCGCAACATGGGCATCGTCCTCGACGACCTGGAGCAGCCGATCGGCACGCTGTCGGGCGGCCAGCGCCAGTGCGTCGCGATCGCGCGAGCCGTGTACTTCGGTGCTCGCGTCCTGATCCTCGACGAGCCCACCGCCGCCCTCGGCGTCAAGCAGTCCGGCGTGGTGCTGAAGTACATCGCCGCCGCCCGCGACCGCGGCCTCGGCGTCATCTTCATCACGCACAACCCCCACCACGCCTACATGGTCGGCGACCACTTCAGCGTCCTGCGCCTGGGCACCCTCGAACTCTCCGCCGACCGCAGCGAGGTCAGCCTCGAGGAACTCACCAACCACATGGCCGGTGGCGCCGAACTCGCCGCCCTCAAGCACGAGTTGGCCCAGGTCCGCGGCGTGGACGTCGAGGAACTCCCCGAAGAGGAGGACCTCACCGCCCCCGTGGCGGGCGGCGGCGAGGGGAAGTCCTGAGACAGGTCGACCCGGGGTGGAAGCTGCTGCCGGTAGTTTCGGTATTCGTCAGCAGCTGTCAGTGGGTGTTGGCCGGGCGGCGAAAGCCGAGCCATCCGGTCACGGTGCGGCGGCAGCTTGAACACGCGCCCGTGGGCCACGGCCACCGTCGCCGGGAGTGGCTCGGAGACGTAAACACTGCGTGGAGACCATGTAGGACCTGGGCTTGTCCGGGCGATGGTCGTTGAAGCGCGGACCGTAAGCCGCCGAGCTTGTGGGCGGTACGGACCTTCCGTCCGGAAACGGGCGAAATGCTGAGAGCGCTGAGGCTCTGAGCAACGGAACGAGAGAGACGTATGCGTCGGATGCCCCGGTGGGTTCTCACCGGGGCTTCGACGTTTCCGGCGTCGTCCATCTCCCGGCGGAACCGGCGGCGCGCCGCGGACGTTGGAGAGGGTGGAAGGTGTGTGGAGCCGTGAACGGGGAGGGTGAGATGCAGGAGGAACGCCAGGACGTCACCGCGGAGGACCGGCGCAGGGCGCGGTTCGGGGCGCTGCCCGAGCGGGTGCGTCCGGAGGACACGGTCGAGGAGCGCCCGGCCGCCCCGAGGGACCCGGCGCGCGACGCGTACGACCCGGACGAGTGGATGGTCCGCTACTGCCTGTGAGGGCGACCCCGGGTCGGGGCGCCCTCACAGGGTGAGCGGGGTCAGGAGGTCCGTACCTCCGCGATCGTCACGGGCCGGTGCTCGTGCAGCGAGAGCGTGCAGGCCTCGGCGATCCAGCCCGCCTCCAGGGCGTCCTCGATCGTGCAGGGCGAGGGCCGGGTGCCGGCCACGACCTCGGTGAACGCGGTGAGTTCGGCGCGGTAGGCGGCCGTGAAGCGGTCCATGAAGAAGTCGTGCGGGGTACCGGCCGGGAAGGTGACCCCGGGCTCCACCGAGCGCAGCGGCAGCTTGTCCTCCAGGCCCACGGCGATGGAGTCCGTGAAGCCGTGGATCTCCATCCGGACGTCGTAACCACGCGCGTTGTGGCGGGAGTTGGAGATCACGGCGATGGTGCCGTCGTCAAGGGTGAGCAGCGCGCCGGTGGTGTCGGCGTCGCCCGCCTCCTTGATGTAGTCGGCGCCCCGGTTGCCGCCCACCGCGTACACCTCGGTGACCTCACGGCCCGTCACCCAGCGGATGATGTCGAAGTCGTGGACCGAGCAGTCGCGGAAGATGCCTCCGGAGGCGGCGACGTACGCGGCCGGCGGCGGCGCCGGGTCCAGGGTGGTGGAGCGGACGGTGTGCAGCTTGCCGAGCTCACCGGAGTGCACGGCGGCCCGCGCGGCGACGAACCCGGCGTCGAAGCGCCGGTTGTAGCCGATCTGGATCGGCACGTCCTTGCCCTGGACGGCCTTGAGGACCTCGACGCCCTCGCTCATGGTCTTCGCGACGGGCTTCTCGCAGAACACGGGGATGCCGGCCTCGACACCGGCGAGGATCAGCGCGGGGTGGGCGTCGGTCGCGGCGGCGACGACGATGCCGTCCACACCGGCGGCCAGCAGGGCCTCCGGCGAGTCCACGACCTCGGCCCCGAACCGCTCCGCGGCGGCCTTGGCCGCCTCCGCGAACGGGTCGGTCACGACGAGCGACTCAACGGCGTCGAGTCCGGAGAGGGTCTCGGCGTGGAAGGCGCCGATGCGGCCGAGGCCGAGGATTCCGATGCGCATGGGGGTGCAGCTCCTTGAGAGTCTTACGGGGAGGGGGACGGGGGAGGGGGGATGTCCGGGGGTGAGATGGGGAGGTACCGCATGTCCTTTCAGCCGGTGCGCCGCTCGGCGCCCGCCCGCAGCTCGTCCCGCAGGGCCGACGGGGTCCATTCCCCGCGCAGCGCCCGCCGGACGAGGTCCGCCTGTGCGGGCGGGGCCAGGCCGTCCACCGGCGGGTCGCTGTCGAGGTTCGTGGGGAAGGCGTAGCCCTCGGCGCTCGCCGCGATCACCCGTTCCAGCCACTCCTCGGCCACCCCCTCGGCCCGGCGCCGGAGCAGCACCGGGAAGACGGCGTTGGCGACCGCCTCCCGGTCCACGGTCTCCATCGCGCGCCCGAAGGCCGAGGACACCTGGAGCAGATTGGCGGTCCGGCGCACGTCGGCGGTGCGGTTGTGGCCGGCGGCGTGCAGCACGGCCGGGTTGAAGAAGGCCGCGTCGCCCTTGGCCAGCGGCAGCTGGACGTGGTGCGCGTCGAAGTACGCGCGGAACTCCGGCAGCCGCCAGGCGAGATAGCCGGGCTCGTAGGTCTGCGAGTACGGCAGGTAGAGCGTGGGCCCCGACTCCACGGGCATGTCGCAGTGCGCGACGGCGCCCTGCAGCGTGAGCACGGGGGAGAGGCGGTGCACGTGCGCCGGGTAGGCGGCGGCCTGCTCGTTGGAGAGGAACCCGAGGTGGTAGTCGCGGTGGGGGCTTTGCGCCGCGCCGCCCGGGTTCACCACGTTGACCTGGGAGGTCACCTGGTAGCCGGGGCCCAGCCAGGCCTCGGAGACCAGCGCGAGGACGTCGTTGGCGTAGTAGTCGGCGAACGTCTCCGGGTCGTGGAGCGCCGCCTTCTCCAGGGCGTTCCACACCCGGTCGTTGGCGCCGGGCCGGGCGAAGTGGTCGCCGGCGGCGGCGCCCGAGGCGTGCTGCTCGGCGATGAGCGCGGCGAACACCTCGGTGAGCCGGTCCACGACCTCCGGGTCGGGGAAGGCGCCCCGGAAGACCAGCACCCCGGGCCCGTCGGTGAGGGCCCGCACCAGCTCGTCGCCCAGCCCGGGGTCCGCCGGGGCGGCGCGCAGGCGCTCACTGTCGTAGACGAGGACGTTTCCCCGTACGGCGGACGCGTAGGGGTAGTCGGCGGGGTCGGTCGTGCGCTCGACGAGCGTGCGGAACGTCTCCAGGTCGCAGTCCCGCTCACTCAGCCGGGCACCCCGCAGGGAGGTGAAGGACATCGTCGTCCCTTCGATGACAACGGCGGCTCAGCACTGCCATTCTTGTCATGACAAACCCGTCGAACAACCAGCACGCGGCCGTCAAAAACCCCTCAACGACCATCGAGGAGCCTTTCGTGGGCCACCCCTTCCCCCTCCGTGAGATCGCACGTCAGGCGGGCCTGAGCGAGGCCACCGTCGACCGGGTCCTCAACGACAGGGGAGGGGTGCGCGAGTCCACCGCCCAGGAGGTGCGGCGGGCCATAGCCGAACTGCACCGGCAGCGCACCCAGGTCCGGCTCGTGGGCCGGACCTTCATGGTGGACATCGTGATGCAGGCGCCCGAACGGTTCACCACCGCCGTACGGGCCGCCCTGGAGGCCGAACTGCCCTCGCTGCACCCGGCCGTGCTGCGCTCCCGCTTCCACTTCCGGGAGACCGGACCGGTGAAGGAACTGATCGCCGTTCTCGACCGGATCGTCCGGCGCGGCTCGCAGGGCGTGATCCTCAAGGCCCCGGACGTCCCCGAGATCACGGCCGCCGTGGGCCGGCTGGTCGCCGCCGGCATCCCGGTCGTCACCCTCGTCACCGACCTGCCGGCCAGTGCCCGGCTCGCCTATGTCGGCATCGACAACCGGGCCGCCGGCGCCACGGCCGCGTACCTCATGGGCCAGTGGCTCGGCGAGCGCCCCGGCAATGTCCTCACCAGCCTGTCCAGCGGGTTCTTCCGCAACGAGGAGGAACGCGAGATGGGCTTCCGGAGCGTGATGCGCGCCCGGCACCCCGACCGGGCCCTGGTGGAGATCACCGAGGGGCAGGGCCTGGACGCCACCCAGTACGACCTCGTCCGGGCCGCCCTCGCCCGCGACCCGGAGATCCGGGCGGTGTACTCCATCGGCGGCGGGAACTTCGCCACCCTGAAGGCCTTCGCCGACGCGCGCCGTGAGTGCGCCGTGTTCGTCGCGCACGACCTGGACCACGACAACACCCGGCTGCTGCGCGACCACCGGCTGTCCGCGGTCCTCCACCACGACCTGCGGCAGGACATGCGCGAGGCCTGTCACACCGTGATGCGCACCCACGGCGCCCTGCCGCCCGCCGGACCGACCCTGCCGTCCGCGATCCAGGTGGTGACCCCGTACAACATGCCGTGGTGACCCGGGCCGACGGTCGGGGTGGAGTATCCGGCGTTCTCCCTCGACATCGCCCTGCTGTTCGTTCATGGCCGGTTCACGGTGCGCGGATACGGCGGACAAAATTGTTGACAATCTTGTTTGGCTAGATTTAGGTTCGACAGGCACTCACTCAGGGAGGGCATGATGCCGAAAGAAGCCCGTCCGAGCACCGGGGAGCAGGCCAAGCAGCATGCGCTCGCGCAGCTGCGGCAGGCGATCCTGCACGGCGAGATGGCACCGGCGCAGCGGCTGGTGGAGAACGAGCTCGCCGAGCAGTTCGGTGTGACACGGGCCAGCATCCGCGCGGCACTCATCGATCTGGAGTCCCAGGGACTCGTGGAGCGGATCCGCAACCGCGGCTCGCGGGTGCGGGTGGTGACCGTGGACGAGGCGGTCGCCATCACCGAGTGCCGCATGGTCCTCGAAGGGCTGTGCGCGGCGAAGGCGGCGGCCCTGGCCAGCGACGAGCAGCTGGTGGCGCTGACCGAGCTCGGTACGGCGATGACCAAGGCCGTCGCCGACGGCGAACCGGTCACCTACTCCGACCTCAACCATGAACTGCACACCCGCATCCGGGAGTTCTCCGGCCAGCAGACCGCGCAGGAACTGCTGGAGCGGTTGAACGCCCAGCTGGTGCGCCACCGCTTCCAGCTGGCGCTGAGGCCGGGGCGCCCGCAGCAATCCCTGAACGAGCACCTGACCATGATCGAAGCGATCCGGGCCAGGGACCCGCAGGCGGCCGAGGCGGCCGTCCGCGCCCACCTCGGCAGTGTGATCGAGGCGCTGCGCGACTGATCACGGCCGCGCGAGGCGGGCGCCCACCTGTCACCAAGGAGAAAACAGCATGACCCAGGCCAACGCGCCCGCCAGCCCACCCCGATCCACCCTCGTCGTCACCGCGCACGCCGGGGACTTCGTGTGGCGCGCGGGCGGCGCCATCGCCCTGGCCGCCTCGCGCGGCGAGAAGGTCACCATCGCCTGTCTGACCTTCGGCGAGCGCGGGGAGTCCGCCAAGGCGTGGCGCGAGGGCAGGAAGCTCGACGAGATCAAGGCGATACGCCGGGACGAGGCCGAGAGGGCCGCCGCCACGCTGGGCGCCGAGGTCCGCTTCTTCGACGCCGGTGACTACCCGCTCGTCGCCTCCGCCGAGCTGACCGACAAGCTCGTCGCCGTCTACCGCGAGACCCAGCCCGACGTCGTCCTCACCCACCCCGCCGAGGACCCGTACAACGGCGACCACCCGGCCGCCAACCGGATGGCCCTGGAGGCCCGGGTCCTCGCGCAGGCCATCGGCTACCCGGGTGAGGGCGAGATCATCGGCGCCCCGCCGGTCTTCTACTTCGAGCCCCACCAGCCCGAGATGAGCGGCTTCCGGCCCGAGGTCCTGCTCGACATCACCGAGGTCTGGGAGACCAAACGCCGGGCGATGGAGTGCCTGGGCGCCCAGCAGCACCTGTGGGACTACTACACCGACCTCGCCGTCCGCCGCGGCGTCCAGCTCAAGCGCAACGCCGGCCCCAACCTGGGCCTCGCCCACAAGACCATGGCCGAGGCGTTCATGCGCCCCTACCCGCAGATCGCGAAGGAGTTGGCGTGAGCGAGCTGAGGTGCGGCGGAGGCTGGGGGTCCGCGGAGCGAAGCGGAGTGGGCACCCGGCCACAGCGGAGCCGAAGCGGAGCTCCGCAGAAGGAGGAAGTGTGAGCGGCGTGATCGTCACCAACCCGCCGAAGGCGGAGCAGAAGGACGTCGAGGCGCTGGCCGCCTTCGGGGTGGCCACCGTGAGCGAGGCGATGGGCCGCACCGGGCTGCTCGGGCCGGGCATCCGCCCCATCCAGCAGGGCGTACGGATGGCAGGCACCGCCGTCACCGTGCTCAGCTGGCCCGGCGACAACCTCATGATCCACGCGGCCGTCGAGCAGTGCGGCGAGGGCGACGTCCTGGTCGTCACCACCACCTCCCCGTCCACCGACGGCATGTTCGGCGAGCTGTTCGCGACCGCGCTCCAGCGGCGCGGGGTGCGCGGGCTGGTCATCAACGCGGGCATCCGGGACACCCAGGAACTGCGCGAGATGGACTTCCCGGCCTGGTCCCGGGCGGTCTGCGCGCAAGGCACGGTGAAGGCCACCGGCGGTTCGGTCAACGTGCCCGTCGCGATCGACGGCCAGGTGATCCGCCCCGGCGATGTGATCCTCGCCGACGACGACGGTGTCGTGGTCGTCCCGCGCGAGCACGCCCGCGCCGCGGCGGAGGCCTCCGCGGCCCGCGAGGCGAAGGAGGCCCGCTCCCGTGCCGCCTTCGTCGATGGTGAACTCGGCCTGGATCGCTACGGGTTGAGGGAGACGCTCAAGAAACTCGGCGTCGAGTACAGGACCTACGAGGAGTACGCGGAGTACCCCGGGGAGTCGCGGTGACCTCCCTGCCCGAGGAGGTGCCCTGTCTGCTGATGCGGGGCGGCACCTCCAAGGGTGCCTACTTCCTCGCCGACGACCTCCCGTCCCAACCCGCCTTGCGCGACGAGCTGTTGCTGCGCGTGATGGGCAGCCCGGACGAGCGCCAGATCGACGGTGTGGGCGGCGCGCACCCGCTCACCAGCAAGGTCGCGGTGGTGTCCCGGTCCGCCGACCCCGAGGCCGACGTCGACTATCTCTTCCTCCAAGTCGCCGTGGACCGCCCGGAGGTGAGTGACCGTCAGAACTGCGGCAACATCCTGGCGGGCGTGGGCCCGTTCGCCGTCGAGCGCGGACTCGTGGCGGCGGGGGAGACCGAGACCACCGTACGGATCCGCATGGTCAACAGCGGCGACTGCGCGACGGCGACCTTCCCGACCCCCGGCGGCCGGGTGCGCTACACCGGCGACGCCGAGATCTCGGGCGTGCCCGGGACGGCCGCGCCGGTCGTGATCGAGTTCCCGGCAGGCACCGCGCCCCTGCTGCCCACCGGCAGCGTCCGGGACGAGATCGACGGAGTGCCCGTCACCTGCGTGGACAACGGCATGCCGACGGTCCTGATCGCCGCCACCTCGCTCAAGGTCACCGGCTACGAGTCGCCCCGGGTCCTGGAGGAGGACGTGGAACTCGCCGACCGCCTGCGCACGATCCGGCTGGCGGCGGGCCGGTTGATGGGCCTCGGTGACGTGTCCGGCGCCACCGTCCCCAAGCTCACCCTGCTCGCCCCGCCCCGCGGCGGCGGCGCGGTCACCACCCGCACCTTCATCCCCGTGCGCTGCCACACCTCCATCGGCGTCCTCGGCGCCGCCAGTGTGGCCGCCGGACTGCGGATCGAGGGCGGTGTGGGCGCGGAGATCGCCGCACTCACGCCCGGAAGTGGCCGAATTCGCATAGAACATCCCACCGGATTCCTGGACATCGAAAGTAGCCTCGGCAGCACGCCCGACGGCCTGCCCTCCGCCCGCCGCACCGCCGTGGTCCGCACGGCCCGCAAGCTCTTCGACGGCACGGTCTTCCCCCGCTCCGCCGAGGCGGCGCCGATTCCCCCGCACCCCCTTGGAGGTCAACGATGACTCCGCCGCTCGGCGACATCGCCCACATCGGCCACACCCAGCTCTTCACCCCCGACCTGGACGCCAGCGTCGCCTTCTGCACCGACTACCTGGGCCTCACGGTCAACGGCGAGGACGGCGACACCGTCTACCTGCGGACCTTCGACGACTACGAGCACCACAGCCTGGTCCTCACCGCCCGCGAGCAGCCCGGCCTCGGCCGGCTCGCCCTGCGCACCTCCAGCGAGGAGGCCCTGCACCGTCGTATCGAGGCGATCGAGGCGGCGGGTGGATCGGGGACGTGGGCCGAGAACGAACCCGGCCTCGGCAAGCTGTACGTCACCACCGACCCGGACGGCCACGAGCACGCCCTGTACTGGGAGAGCGAGCACTACCGGGCCCCCGAGGAACTCAAACCGGCGCTGAAGAACCAGCCGCAGGCCAAGCCCAACCGGGGCGTGGGCGTACGGCGCCTGGACCACATCAACTTCCTCGCCTCCGACGTCGTCGCCAACGCCGAGTTCCAGCAGCACGTACTCGGCGCCCGGCCCACCGAGCAGATCAGGCTCGACAGCGGCACGATCGCGGCCCGCTGGCTGACGTACACGAACAAGTCGTACGACGTCGTCTACACCTCGGACTGGACCGGCAGCGCCGGCCGGCTGCACCACATCGCCTTCGCGACCGACACCCGCGAGGACATCCTGCGGGCCGCCGACCTCGCGATCGACACGGGTGTCTTCATCGAGACGGGACCGCACAAGCACGCCATCCAGCAGACGTTCTTCCTCTACGTCTACGAGCCCGGCGGCAACCGCATCGAGCTGTGCAACCCGCTCACGCGGCTGGTGCTGGCCCCCGACTGGCCGCTGATCACCTGGACCGAGGAGGAACGCAAGAAGGGCCAGGCCTGGGGCCTGAAGACCATCGAGTCGTTCCATACGCACGGCACTCCGCCGGTCGGTTAGGTCCGGCCAGGCCGTTCCCGGCGCACGGCGCACGGCACATGGCACATGGCAGGGCAAGGGGGCCGGATCGATTGTCAATGAGATTGTTGACAAAAACGTTGACACTTTCCGCCCGGCTTCCTAGCGTGTGCGCACCACAGTCCCCTCCAGGGAACTCCTCCTGGACGAGAGGAAAACAAAGATGTCCTCCTCCCCCGCTCTGTCCGCCCGCGGCAGCAGACTGGCCCTCCTGGTCGTCGGCCTGTGCTGGCTGGCCGTTCTGTTCGACGGCCTCGACATGTTCATCTACGGCTCCGTGCTGCCGCACCTGCTGGAGACGAAGACCTTCGGCCTCACCCCGGACACGGCCGGTGACCTGGGCAGCTACGCCACCTTCGGCATGCTCGTCGGCGCCCTCACGGCGGGTACGGTCGCCGACCGCGTCGGGCGCAAGAAGCTGATGGTCGGCTGCGTGGTCCTGTTCTCGCTGGCGTCCGGCGTGTGCGCCGTCGCCGGCAGCGTCGAGGTCTTCGGCCTCGGCCGGACCCTCGCGGGCGTCGGCCTCGGCGGGCTGCTGCCCACCGCGATCAGCATGGTCTCCGACTACGCCCCGCGCGGCCGTGCCGCCGTCACCATCGGTCTGCTGATGACCGCCCACCACGCCGGCGGCATCCTCTCCGCCTACGTCGCCAAGTGGCTGATCGACCCCGTCGGCTGGCGCGCGGCCTTCTGGGTCTGCGTGGCCCCGCTGCTGTTCGCCCCGGTGCTCGCGAAGTTCCTGCCCGAGTCGCTGAGCTTCCTCGTCGCCAAGGGCCGCACCGAGGAGGCGACCGCGCTCGCCGCCCGCTACGACGTCGAGGTGCCCGCCGCCAAGTCCGGCCGCAAGACCGCCGCCGACCGCTTCGACGCCCTCGCCGGTCTCTTCCGAGGCGGCGAGTGGATCCAGACCCTGCTGTACTGGCTGGCCTCCTTCGGCGGCCTCCTTCTGGTCTACGGCGTCGCCACCTGGCTGCCGACCCTGATGCGCGCGGAGGGCTACGCGCTCGCCAACGCCCTGACCTTCGTCGTCGTCTTCAACCTCGGCGGCATCGTGGGCATGCTGGTCGCCGGCCGCGCCGCCGACCTCCCCCACCCTCGGCTTCGCTCGGGCGGGGGGACCCCCATCGGCGCCCCGCGCATCTCCGCCGTCTGGTTCGCGCTCACCGCCGCCGGCGTCTTTCTGCTCAGTGTGCACATGTCGACCACGGTCACGATGATCGTCGTCTTCCTCACCGGTGTCTTCCTCAACAGCGCCCAGACGATGATCTACGCGACGGTGTCGATCCGCTCCACGCCCGACAACCGCGCCACCGCCGTCGGCTGGACCTCCGGCATGGGCCGCTTCGGCGCCGTCTTCGGTCCCTGGCTCGGCGGCCAGCTGCTCGCCGCGGGCAACGGCGACTGGGGCTTCACCGCCTTCGCGCTCGCCGGTGTCTCGTCGATGGTCTTCATCGGGATCGCCGCGCTGCGCGGCGCCAGGCAGACGCCCGTCTCCGCCGACCAGGAGCTGGTGGGCGCGCACTGACCCGCGCGAACGGACACCGGGGGACGGACACCGGGGGACGAGGACGCCGGCCACCGCACGAGATGCGGGGGTCGGCGTCCGGCGTCACGCTCGGAGTATGGGTGAGCGCTGGGAGGTCCGCAGGGCGGGACCGCAGGACGCCCCGCACCGGGTGCTGCTGGTCCCGGGCGCGCTGTGTACGACCGAGTTCTACGTGGACGTCATGGCCGAGCCGGCGGTGGCGGGCCTGGGCATGGTCGCCGCGACCCTGCCGGGGTTCGGCCCCACCGAGGCACCCGAGGACGTGTCCATGGAGCAGTACGCGCGGCTCATGGCGGACTTCGCCGCGCAGTCCGGCTGCGATGTGGTGGTGGGCCACAGCCTGGGCGCCAACGTGGCGCTGGAGATGGCCGCGGCGGGACTCTTCACGGGGCCGCTGGTGCTGCTGTCGCCGACCTTCTCGCGCGGCGACGAGATGAAGACCTTCACCGTGCTGAACTCCGTGGGCCGGGTGCCCGGGCTCGGCACCATGGTGTGGGCCGGCATGCTGGGGCTGCTGCCGCGGTCGATGAAACGCGAACTGCCGCCGCAGCGCGCGGAGGCGCTGGCGGCGGCGATGAGCGGCAACGACCCCGCGGTCTGCCGCCGGATCGTGCAGCGCTACTACGAGTACCTGGACCGGCACCCGTCCCTGGTCGAACGGCTGTGCGGGGCCGGGGTCCCGGCCTGGGTGGTGCGCGGCGACCACGACGAGGTCGGGCTGACCGACGAGGAACGCGGCGGCCTGGAGGCCTGCCCCCGGATCCGGCTGGTCCAGGTACCCGACGCGGGACACGCGGTCCTGGTCGAACAGCCCACGGCGGTCGCCGAGGTGATCGCGGAGGCGGTGAAGGCGGGGGTCGGCTGAGTACTCGGCTCACTGCTCAGTCGTCGGACCCCATCTGGTCCTCCGCCGACAGATGCTCCACCGTCTTCCCCGACGGCGCGGCCGCCGAGACGGGGGAGTGGCTGGGCACCGACCTGCACCGGCTGCCCCGACTGGCGTCCTTCGCCGAGCCCTTCGGCATGCACACCGAGACCGTCGACACCCCGGACGCGCTCGCCCCCGCGCTGGAGCGCGCCCTCAAGGCCGTGGCCGAGGGCACCACCGCCGTCGTCGACGTCCTCGTCACCCGCTGACTCAGGAGACACCCATGTCCACACCACCCTCGAAGGTCCTGGTGCCCGCAGCGGACCTGCGCGCCTTCTCCGCCGCCCTCCTGGAGAAGGGCGGCCTCGGCGCCGAGCACGCCCGGACCACCGCCGACGTGTTCGTCTGGGCCGCGCTGCGCGGCGTCGACTCGCACGGCATCGCCCGTGTCCCCGCCTACCTGGACCTGCTGGAGAAGGGCGTCGCCAACGCCGACCCCCGGCTCGTCGTCGAGTCGAGCGCCCCGGCCGCGGCCGTCCTGGACGCCGACCGCGCCCCCGGCCCGGTTGCCCTGACCGCCGCCGCCGACGAGGCCGTGACCCGGGCGAGGACGACCGGAATCGCCGCGGTCGGCGTACGCCGTACGGTGCACACCGGGGCGATCGGCTACTACGTGTCGCGGATCGCCGAACAGGGCCTGGTCGGTATCGGTTTCGTCGCCGGCATGCCGAACATGGGCTACACGGGCGTCAAGGGCGCGGCGGTCGCGACCAGCCCGCTCGCCGTCGCCGTACCGACGGCCCCGCAGTCGCGGCACGCCCCGCTGCTGCTCGACATGGCCACCGCCACCATCGCCCTGGGGAGGATCCGGCAGGCGAAGGCGGCCGGCACGCCACTGCCCGAGGGAGCGGCGGCCACCGAGGACGGCACCCCCACCACCGACCCGGAGCAGGCGGTCATACCGCTGCCGCTGGGCGGCGCGAAGGGCTCCGGCATGTCCCTGGCGTTCGAACTGCTGACCAGTGTGCTCGTCGGCGCGCCGATCCTCGCCGCGTTCCACTCGGACGACCCGGCGGGCCGGCGGCACCGGCAGAACGCCCTGCTCATCGCCGTCGACCCGGCGGCCTTCGGCGGTGCGGACGTCTTCGCCGGGGACGTCGAGGCGACGCTGGACACGCTGAAGGGCCTGCCGGTGGGGGACGACGCCGAGGGCGTGTACTACCCGGGCGAGCGCAGCGCCGCCGTGGCCGCCGGGAGAGGCGAGAAGGGCATCCCGGTGGCGCCGAAGGTGTGGCGCGACCTGGCCGAGCGGGCCGGGAAGCTCGGGGTCGTCCCGCC
>NZ_JBLRVZ010000076.1:39872-52642 GCF_048159505.1 Streptomyces sp. T028 | reverse complement strand
GATCTGAAGATCCGGGCCTCTCCTACTGCGGTCCTGACGGGATTTGAACCCGCGGCCTCCACCTTGACAGGGTGGCGAGCACTCCAAACTGCTCCACAGGACCAGGTTTCGCGGCACTTTGTGTCGCGCTGTGCTGCGAGAAGGACTGTACAGGAGGGTGAGCCCCCTGGTCGAACTCACCCTCCGCACGGGCTCCGTCACGGAGCGGCGGCGTCGATCGCCTTCACGATCCGCTTGTCCGAGACCGGGTAGGCCGTGCCCAGCGCGTGGGCGAAATAGCTGACCCGGAGCTCCTCGATCATCCAGCGGATGTCCAGGACCGAGGAGGGGACGGGCCGGCCCCGGGGCAGCTGCTCCAGGAGCCAGGCGTACTCGTCCTGCATCTCGTGGACCTTCTCCATGCGGGTGGTGTCCCGCTGGACGCCCGTGGGCATCTGCTGCAGACGCCGGTCGGCGGCCACCAGGTAGCGCATCAGGTCAGGCAGCCGGCGCAGGCCCGCCCAGGTCACGAAGCCCGGCTTCACGAGGGCGTCCAGCTGCTTGCGCACGTCCGTCAGGTTCGCGAGCAGCGCGGGGCTGCGTACGGACTTCAGGCGGCGCTCACAGGCCTGCCAGGCGGCCAGCACCTGCTGCACCTGCCCGACGGTCCGCACGGTCGCGTCGACGATCTCCGCGCGCACCTTGTCATACAGCTTCCGGTACGACTCCTCGTCCCACGCCGGCCCGCCGAAGTCGGCGATCAGCTTGTCCGCCGCCGCCATCGCGCAGTCGTCGAACAAGGCCTGGATCGAACCGTGCGGATTGGCCGACAGAGCGAGCTTCTGAGCGTTCGTAAGCTTTTCGGACGCGAACTTCGCAGGGTTGACCGGGATGTTGCGCAGAACGAGCCGCCGGGTGCCCTTCCACATCGCCTCCGCCTGCTCCTCCTCCGTGTCGAAGAGCCGTACGGAGACGGTGTCGCCGTCGTCGACCAGGGCCGGGTACGCCTTCACCGGCTGGCCCGCGCGGCGCGTCTCGAACACCCGGGTCAGGGAACCGATCGTCCAGTCCGTCAGCCCCTTGCGCTCCAGCGACTCACCGCCCTGCCGTACGGCGGTGGCGGCGGCCGCCTGGGAGATGGCCTGGCGGGCCTTCGGCTTCAGCCGCAGCTTCAGCGCCTCCAGATCCTTGTCCTCGGCCAGCTTGCGGCGCCGCTCGTCGACGATCCGGAAGGTGATCTTCAGATGGTCGGGAAGCTTCGACCAGTCGAAGTCCTCGGCCTCGAAGGGGACACCGACCATCCGCTTGAGCTCGCGGGCCATGGCGGTGGTGAGAGGCTCCTGGAGAGGGACCGCCTGGTCCAGGAAGCGCTTCGCGAAGTTCGGCGCCGGTACGTAGTTGCGGCGGATCGGCTTCGGCAGGGAGCGGATCAGCTCCGTGACGACCTCCTCCCGCAGGCCCGGGATCTGCCACTCGAAGCCGTCGTCCGTGACCTGGTTGAGGACTTGGAGAGGGACGTGGACCGTCACACCGTCCGCGTCCGCACCCGGCTCGAACTGGTACGTCACCCGGAACTTCAGCTGTCCCTGACGCCAGGAGTCGGGATAGTCGGCCTTGGTGACCGCCTCCGCCGACTCCCGGATGAGCATCTCCCGCTCGAAGTCCAGGAACTCGGGCTGCTCGTGCCGCTTGCGCTTCCACCAGGAGTCGAAGTGCGCCCCGGACACGACGTGTTCGGGCACCCGCTGGTCGTAGAAGTCGAACAGCGTGTCGTCGTCGACGACGATGTCCCGGCGCCGGGCCCGGTTCTCCAGCTCCTCGACCTCGCTGAGGAGCCTGCGGTTGTCGGCGAAGAACTTGTGGTGTGTGCGCCAGTCGCCCTCGACGAGTGCGTTGCGGATGAAAAGCTCGCGGCTCGTCTCCGGGTCGATCCGGCCGTAGTTGACCTTCCGCTGGGCGATGATCGGTACGCCGTACAGCGTGACCTTCTCGAACGCCATCACGGCCGCCATGTCCTTCTCCCAGTGAGGCTCGCTGTACGTCCGCTTCAGAAGGTGTTCGGCGAGCGGCTCGACCCACTCCGGCTCGATCTTCGCGTTGACCCGCGCCCAGAGCCGGGACGTCTCGACCAGCTCGGCCGACATGACGAACCGGGGCGTCTTCTTGAAGAGCGCCGAACCGGGGAAGACCGCGAACTTGGCGCTGCGCGCGCCCAGGTACTCGTTCTTGGAGCCGTCCTTCACGTCCTTCATGCCGATGTGCGACAGAAGGCCCGCGAGCAGGGAGACATGGATGCTGTCGCCCGGGGCGTCCTGCTCGTTGGGATGGATGCCCAACTGCTTGGCGACCGTTCGCAGCTGCGTATAGATGTCCTGCCACTCGCGGATGCGCAGGAAGTTCAGGTACTCCTGCTTGCACATCCGGCGGAAGGACGACGAGCCGCGCTCGCGCTGCTGCTCACGGACGTACCGCCACAGATTGAGGTACGCCAGGAAATCGCTGGTCTCGTCCTTGAAGCGGGCGTGCTGCTGGTCGGCCTGGGTCTGTTTGTCGGCAGGGCGCTCGCGTGGGTCCTGGATGGACAGCGCGGCGGCTATGACCATGACCTCGCGGACACAGCCGTTCTTGTCGGCCTCCAGGACCATCCGGGCCAGGCGTGGGTCGACGGGCAGCTGGGCCAGCTTGCGGCCGGTCTGCGTCAGCCGCTTGCGCGGGTCCTGCTGGGCCGGGTCCAGGGCGTTCAGCTCCTGGAGCAGCTGGACGCCGTCGCGGATGTTGCGGTGGTCCGGCGGGTCGATGAACGGGAACTTCTCGATGTCGCCGAGGCCGGCCGCGGTCATCTGCAGGATGACGGAGGCGAGGTTCGTACGGAGGATCTCGGCGTCCGTGAACTCCGGGCGGGCGGTGAAGTCGTCCTCGGTGTAGAGGCGGATGCAGATGCCGTCGCTGGTGCGTCCGCAGCGGCCCTTGCGCTGGTTGGCGCTGGCCTGACTGATCGGCTCGATGGGCAGGCGCTGCACCTTGGTGCGGTGGCTGTAGCGGCTGATCCGGGCGAAGCCGGGGTCGATGACGTATTTGATGCCCGGGACGGTGAGGGAGGTCTCGGCGACGTTGGTCGCCAGCACGATCCTGCGGCCGGTGTGCGGCTGGAAGACGCGGTGCTGCTCGGCGTGCGAGAGACGGGCGTAGAGGGGGAGTACCTCGGTGAACCGGTACTGCTTCTTCTCCAGCGCGTCCGCCGTGTCCCGGATCTCCCGCTCACCGGAGAGGAAGACGAGGATGTCGCCCCGGCCCTCGGCCTGGAGTTCCTCGACGGCGTCGCAGATGGCGGTGATCTGGTCCCGGTCGGCGTCCTCGGAGTCCTCCTCCAGGAGGGGCCGGTACCGCACCTCGACCGGATACGTCCGCCCGCTGACCTCGATGATCGGGGCGTCGCCGAAGTGCCGGGAGAAGCGCTCGGGATCGATGGTCGCCGAGGTGATGACGACCTTCAGCTCGGGCCGCCGCGGCAGCAGCTGCGCCAGGTACCCCAGCAGGAAGTCGATGTTCAGGGACCGCTCGTGGGCCTCGTCGATGATGATCGTGTCGTAGGCGCGCAGTTCGCGGTCCGTCTGGATCTCGGCGAGCAGGATGCCGTCCGTCATCAGCTTCACGAACGTGGCGTCCGGGTTCACCTGGTCGGTGAAGCGGACCTTCCAGCCGACGGCCTCACCGAGCGGCGTCCGCAGCTCCTCGGCGACGCGCTCGGCGACGGTGCGGGCGGCGATCCGACGGGGCTGGGTGTGCCCGATCATGCCGCGCACCCCCCGCCCCAGCTCCAGACAGATCTTCGGGATCTGGGTGGTCTTCCCGGACCCGGTCTCACCGGCGACGATGACGACCTGGTGATCACGGATGGCGGCCGCGATCTCGTCCTTCTTCTGGCTGACCGGGAGCTGCTCGGGGTACGTGACGGCCGGGACACGGCCGCGCCGCAGGACCATCCGCTCCTCGACCTGTGCGACCTCCGCCTCGATCTCGGCGAGGACGGCGGCACGGGCCTCCGGCTTGCGGATCTTGCGCGCGCCTTCGAGCCTGCGCCCGAGCCGGTGCGCGTCGCGCAGGGACAGCTCGGTCAGGCGGGGGGCGAGGGCGCCGAGGGCGGGGGCAGGATGCGTAGACATACGCGGTCCAGGATCTCATCCCGGCGAAATTCGTGGCGAACCCTTTTGCCCACGGAGACGGGCCGCGCCCCTCGGCACCTCAGGAGCCACGCTGCGCCGAAGGTGAGGCGGACGTGTCGGCCGAAGCGAGGGCCGCGGCCTCGGCGCGGCGCTGGGGTTCCGCGAGGGCGATGGACTTCGCCGTGTTGGACACGGCCTTGATGCCCAGATACGCGGTGGTCGTGCTGCTCACGGCCGTGAAGGCGGCGGTCAGCACCCCGACGATCACCGAACGGTCCCCGTCCAGCTGCCAGACCCCGAAGGCCGCGATCCCGGCGATCGCGAGATTGCTGACGATCACCGCCATCAGCCCGTACCGAGCCCGGTCCTTCTCCAGTGCGACGCTCCCGCTCACGCGCTCCCCGCCCCTCCACAACACACCGACGGGCACGAACGTACCGGATCTTGCCCGCCCGCACGGAGCCCACACAGACCGGCAGTTGGCGGAGTCCACCCCACCGCACGACAACGAAAGACCCCCGCCGGTGTCGGACTGCCGTCAGCCTCGTGCCACCAGTTCGATTTCGATGGGGGCCGCCGATTCGAGGTCGATGGTGTCGCCTTCTTCTTCCGCGTCCGGATGGTGCGGCTGATCGACCGGCAACACGATCAACAGGGTGTGAGGCCTCGGTAGCCACCCCACGTCGATCGGCGGGTCGTAGCGACCGATGTCAACGATACGTACGAGGGTTTCCGGGACGCCCACCACACAGGTGCTGCCGACCTCCAAAAGCCGTGGATCAGGGGTGGTCTGAAAGAGCCCGTTCCACTCGCTGGTGTGCTCAGAGCGAGGGATCGCCCTCAGGCCGTTCCACTTGAGCTCGGACTCGGGATCGATCTGTGCCCATGGCCACTCGACTGTGACGTCGAACGGGGTCGCATGCACGACCCGGGTCGGTGCGGGTGGGCAGCTCACTCTCAGGACGTCGCCCACTTTGAACTGTTGGCCATGGGTGTCCTCGGCCATGGTGTGTTCTCCCCTCCGCGATGACGGGGCAACGAAAGACCCCCGCCGGAATCCCGGCGGGGGTCTTTTCGCTGTTCGGCGTTGTGGCTGGGGCCGGGGTCGAACCGGCGACCTTCCGCTTTTCAGGCGGACGCTCGTACCAACTGAGCTACCCAGCCGCGAGGTTTCACGTGAAACCTCAGCGGTCCTGACGGGATTTGAACCCGCGGCCTCCACCTTGACAGGGTGGCGAGCACTCCAAACTGCTCCACAGGACCAAGCTGTTGCGTACGACAGTGTCGCACACGATGTTGCGTGCCCCCAACGGGATTCGAACCCGTGCTACCGCCTTGAAAGGGCGGCGTCCTAGGCCGCTAGACGATGAGGGCTATCGGCCCGCCTGGGCGCTTCTCAGCGCGTCGGGGACGTGAGAAGCATATGGGATGGCGGGAGGGATCGCCAAAACGGTTTACGGGGAGGGGGTGGGAGGGGTGGAGGACGAGGCTGGGCTGGGGGAGGCTCCGGGCTGGTTTTCCTTCGGGAGGTGGCGGCTGACCTCTGCCGTCGTCAGGCCCAGGCCGCCCAGTTTGATCTCGTCCCAGGCCTGGAGGCGCTTGCTGTCACGGTCGAAGTAGAGGATCGACGCCTCGATGGGGTCGGGGTACTCGCCCTCGACGGCGCGCAGGCCGCTGCCGCCCGTCGAGCCCTCCACGCGCAGGCGGGTGCCGTTCTTCATGATCTCCATCTGCTCGTGGTGGAGATGGCCGGAGAGGACCAGGGGGACCGTGCCGTCCGTGCGGCGGGCCGCGGACGGTTCGTGGACGACGGCCACGTCCACCGGGGTGCCGGCGGCCGTCTCGGTGCGCAGCGCCTGTGCCAGCCGGTCGCCCGCCACCTCCTGGGACGCCCCGGCGCCCGGCACCGAGGAGCGGTCGGGGGTGAACTGGGGATCGCCCATGCCCGCGAAGCGCAGCCCGGCGATGGTCTCGGCCCGGCCGTCGTCGAGGACGTGCACGTTCTTGACGCGTTCCAGGTAGCTCTGCGTGACGCGGGAGTCGTGGTTGCCGCGGACCCAGACGTACGGCGCGCCCAGGTCGGCGATGGGGTCGAGGAAGCCGTTCTCGGCGGACGTGCCGTGGTCCATGGTGTCGCCGGAGTCGACGATCACGTTCACCTTGTACTGCTCCACCAGCGAGGCGATGATCTTCCAGCTCGCGGGGTTGAGATGGATGTCGGAGACGTGCAGGACGCGGACCGTGGTGGGGTCGGGCTGGTAGGCGGGGAGGGTGGAGGTGACGTCGTAGAGCTTGGTCACGTTGGTGACCAGGCGGGCCAGTTCCTGCTGGTAGACGTCGAACTCGGTGACGATGCTGCGGGCGTTGCCGACGAGAGAGGGCGCGGAGGAGAGCAGGCCGGAGAAGCGTGGCTCCAGGACCGACTTGGGGTTCCAGGTGGCGTACGCCGTGGCGCCCGAGGCGGCGAGCAGGGTCAGGGCGAGGCCGCCTGCGGCGAGGGCGCGGCGCGGGCGGCGGTAGACGGCCAGGCCGAGGGCGGTGGCGCCGGAGACGACGGCGACGCAGGAGCGGACGGCGAGGTCGAGGGTGCCGTGCTCGACGTCGTGGGCGACCTCGTCCTGGAGGCCGGAGAGGCGCTCGGGGTGGTCGACCAGGGCCTGTGAGCGGGCGGGGTCGAGCTGGTCGACGTTGACGTCGAGGCGGACCGGGGCGGTGTGGCTGTCGAGGGTCAGCGCGCCGAGCGGGGAGACGTTGATCTTCGTGCCGCCGGTGAGGGAGGGGCGCAGGGTCATCGTCGTGTTCATGGGGCCGACCGGCACGCGTACGTTCCCGACGACCAGCAGGCCCAGCCAGGCGCCCAGCAGGACGACCGCTGCGAGGCCCAGCGCGCGGGACCAGCGGGACCAGGGACGGGGGGCGAGTTCCAGAGTGGGGGCGGTGGCGGTCGGTGTGGCAGAGGGCGTACGGGGGACGCGGACGCGGGCCATTGGTGCCGTATGCCCGGGGTCGTGTTCGGGTATGCGGCCGGGTGGTGGCGGTCGGAGTGCGCCGGTGTCCTCGCCGGCCGACGGTTTGTTCTCCTCCGAGGGCGGTGGTGTACCCGACAATGGGCCTGTGCTGGAGATGACGCGCGAGGAGTTCGAGGAACTGGTCGCCGAGGCGCTGGACCGGATTCCGCCGGAGTTGACACGGCTGATGGACAACGTCGCCGTGTTCGTCGAGGACGAGCCGCCGGCGGACGATCCCGAGCTGCTCGGGCTGTACGAGGGGACTCCGCTCACGGATCGCGGCGAGTGGTACGCGGGCGTGCTGCCGGACCGGATCACGATCTACCGGGGGCCGACGCTGCGGATGTGCGAGACGCGGGAGGAGGTCGTCGAGGAGACCGAGGTGACGGTGGTGCACGAGATCGCCCACCACTTCGGCATCGACGACGCACGGCTGCACGCCCTCGGCTACGGCTGACGGCTACGGCTGACGGCAACGGCTTACGGCGGCGGTGCTCACGGCCACGGCTGAACGGGGCGCGTGTCCTCCCGCGGGCGGTGGGAGTTGGTGAGGTTGACTCACTTGCGCCTGCACCGGAGGTGGCCCCGTGCCCCCCATGTACGTACCCGTTCGCCTGGCCGCCACCGTCCTGGCCGTCGCCGCTGCCGCCGGCTGTATGAGCGTGGGGGACGACGCGGGCGGCCCGGCCAAGCCGTCGCACTCGGCGGGGCAGCGGAGTGGCGTGGAGCCCGACGGGGGGCCGGCGGGTGTGGGCGGCGGCTACATGGGCGCCGCGGGCGGGGACGGCAAGCACGGGCACGGGAAGGGCCGGGGCAAGCACGGGGCGAGCGCCTCGGCGTCCGCGTCCGCCTCGCCGTCCGCGGGCGGCAGCGCGTCGGCGTCCGCGGGGCCGGCCAAGCCGGGGCGGACCGTGAAGCCGGGTGAGCCGACGCCGACGAACGAGCAGCCGACGACGCCCGGCTCGCCCGACCCGGAGCCTCCGGCACCGTCCCCCGAGCCGCCGTCCCCCGTGCCGGACCCGACGGTCGCGGAGCCCTCCTCCTCCGCGCACGAGGAGACCGGCGGTGGAACGGGCCCCCAGCTGATCCAGCGGGAGCCGGCCCCGGAGGCGGCGCCGCCGGTGTAGCGTCGGCGGCGCCTGTGGCGGTCCGTGGGCCGCGCGGTGACGTGACGAGGGTCTCGTAGGTACCCGGGCGCCTTGATTTGCCTTCGGTGGGGCAGGGTGCGTATGGTGGTAGATCGTTTGATCCCATTTGCCCGGCGCCACCGCAGAGCGCGCCGTGTGGCGCGTACTCTCCCTTGCCGTGGCGGACCGCATTGAGGCGGTCGTAATGCGAACACGGAGTTGACGGGCGCGTGCCGACGAGACTCCGGAAGGTTTCGCTTACGCATGTCCATTTCCAGTGCCGATCACGCCGTCCTGCCCGAGGACATCCAGGCCGTCGAGGCCGTCGAGAACGAGGCGATCGAGAACATCGGCAGCGTTGAACTCGACGAAAAGATCCTCGACGACGAGATCGTCGAGACCGTCGAGGTCGACGACATCGTCGAGGTCTCCGACGAGACCCCCGAGATCACCTTCGCCGACCTGGGCCTGCCCGAGGGCGTGGTGCGCAAGCTCGCGCAGAACGGTGTGACGGTCCCCTTCCCGATCCAGGCCGCGACCATCCCGGACGCCCTGGTCGGCAAGGACATCCTCGGCCGTGGTCGCACCGGCTCCGGCAAGACCCTCTCCTTCGGTCTGCCGACCCTGGCCACGCTGGCCGGCGGTCGCACCGAGAAGCACAAGCCCCGCGCCGTCATCCTCACCCCCACCCGTGAGCTCGCGATGCAGGTCGCGGACGCCCTCCAGCCGTACGGCGACGTCCTCGGCCTGAAGATGAAGGTCGTCTGCGGCGGTACGTCCATGGGCAACCAGATCTACGCCCTGGAGCGTGGCGTCGACATCCTCGTCGCCACCCCGGGCCGGCTGCGCGACATCATCAACCGCGGCGCCTGCTCCCTGGAGGACGTGCAGATCGCCGTCCTCGACGAGGCCGACCAGATGTCCGACCTGGGCTTCCTGCCCGAGGTGACGGAGCTGCTCGACCAGGTGCCGGCCGGCGGCCAGCGCATGCTCTTCTCCGCGACCATGGAGAACGAGATCAAGACCCTCGTCGACCGCTACCTGAACAAGCCGGTCTCGCACGAGGTCGACGCCGCCCAGGGCGCCGTCACCACCATGTCGCACCACATCCTGATCGTGAAGCCCAAGGACAAGGCGCCGGTCACCGCCGCGATCGCCTCCCGCAAGGGCCGCACCATCATCTTCGTCCGCACCCAGCTGGGCGCCGACCGCGTCGCCGAGCAGCTGCGCGAGGCCGGCGTGAAGGCGGACGCGCTGCACGGCGGCATGACGCAGGGCGCGCGGACCCGGACCCTCGCCGACTTCAAGGACGGGTACGTCAACGTCCTGGTCGCGACCGACGTCGCCGCCCGGGGCATCCACGTCGACGGCATCGACCTGGTCCTCAACGTCGACCCGGCGGGCGACCACAAGGACTACCTGCACCGGGCCGGCCGCACGGCGCGCGCGGGCCGTACGGGCACGGTCGTGTCCCTCTCCCTGCCGCACCAGCGCCGTCAGATCTTCCGGCTGATGGAGGACGCCGGCGTCGACGCCGCGCGCCACATCATCCAGGGCGGTGCCGCCTTCGACCCGGAGGTCGCCGAGATCACCGGCGCCCGCTCGATGACCGAGGTCCAGGCGGAGTCCGCGGGCAACGCGGCGCAGCAGGCCGAGCGCGAGGTCGCCCACCTCACCAAGCAGCTGGAGCGGGCGCAGCGCCGCGCGACAGAGCTGCGTGAGGAGGCGGACCGGCTGGTCGCCCGGGTCGCCCGTGAGCGCGGCGAGGACCCCGAGGCGGCGGTGGCCGAGGCGCAGGAGCAGGCCGAGGCCGAGGTGCAGGCGGCGGTCGAGGCGGCCTCCGTCCCCGAGCAGCCGGTCGCGCGGGACGTCGACCGGATCGCCGACCGCGGCACGGACCGGGGCACGGACCGGGGCGCGCGCGAGGAGCGCACGCCGTCCACGCCGTCGTACGAGCGCCGTGAGCGCCGTGACGACCGGGGTGGCCGTTCCTTCGAGCGCCGCGATGACCGCGGTGGCTTCCGCCGTGACGACCGCGACAACCGTGGCGACCGTGGCTTCAGCCGCGACAACCGTGACGACCGCGGCGGCCGTTCCTTCGAGCGCCGTGACGACCGGGGTGGCCGTTCCTTCGAGCGTCGTGGCGACCGCGACAACCGTGGCTTCAACCGTGACCGCGACAACCGTGGCTTCAGCCGCGACAGCCGTGACGACCGGGGTGGCCGTTCCTTCGAGCGCCGTGACGACCGGGGCGGCTTCCGCCGTGACGACCGGGACAACCGCGACAACCGTGGTGGCGGCTTCAACCGCGACAACCGCGACCGTGACGACCGGGGTGGCCGTTCCTTCGAGCGCCGTGACGACCGGGGCTTCGAGCGCCGTGACGACCGGGGCGGCTTCCGCCGTGACGACCGTGCCGGTCACCGTGGCAGCGACCGCCCGTTCAACCGTGACCGCCGCGACGACCGCCCGGGCTTCCGCTCCGGCGGCCACGACCGTCCGTTCGGCCGCCGTGACGACCACCGCGGTGACCACCGTGGCAGCGGCTCCTTCGGCCGCCGCGACGACAAGCCGCGCTGGAAGCGCAACGGCTGACGCCGGCCGCTAACCGGCTGACCGAAGGGCCTGTACGACTCCCCGTCGTACGGGCCCTTTCGGCATCCGGGCCACCGACCGCACTTTTCAGCCAAGTTGTGACGTGTGTCACGCCCGCGGTGCGGGCATTGCTGGGAGCATGACAGATGAAGGCACAGGAAGCGGCCTCTCTGACGAGGAGCGGCTGGCTCAGCTCGGTTACACGCAGGTTCTCGCCCGCCGTATGTCGGCGTTCTCCAACTACGCGGTCTCCTTCACGATCATCTCGGTCCTCTCCGGCTGTCTGACCCTCTACCTCTTCGGGATGAACACCGGCGGCCCCGCGGTGATCACCTGGGGCTGGGTGGCCGTGGGCCTCATGACCCTCTTCGTGGGCCTGTCGATGGCCGAGATCTGCTCGGCGTACCCCACGTCCGCGGGCCTGTACTTCTGGGCCCACCGGCTCGCCCCGCCCCGGACGGCCGCCGCGTGGGCGTGGTTCACGGGCTGGTTCAACGTGCTGGGCCAGGTGGCCGTCACTGCGGGCATCGACTTCGGCGCGGCGTCGTTCCTGGGGGCGTACCTCAACCTCCAGTTCGACTTCGAGGTGACGCCGGGGCGCACGGTCCTGCTCTTCGCCGGGATCCTCGTCCTGCACGGCCTGCTGAACACCTTCGGCGTGCGGATCGTCGCGCTGCTGAACAGCGTCAGCGTGTGGTGGCACGTGCTCGGCGTGGCGGTGATCGTCGGAGCCCTGGCTCTCGTACCGGACCACCACCAGTCCACGTCCTTCGTGTTCGGCGAGTTCGTCAACCACACGGGCTGGGGCAGCGGCCTCTACGTGGTGCTGCTGGGCCTCCTGATGGCCCAGTACACCTTCACCGGCTACGACGCCTCCGCCCACATGACCGAGGAGACGCACGACGCGTCCACCGCCGGCCCCAAGGGCATCGTCCGCTCCATCTGGACCTCCTGGATCGCCGGCTTCGTCCTGCTGCTCGGCTTCACCTTCGCCATCCAGTCCTACGACGGCGCCCGCACCTCCGCGACCGGCGCACCGCCCGCCCAGATCCTCCTCGATGCCCTCGGCGCCACGGCGGGCAAGCTGCTGCTCCTGGTGGTGATCGGCGCCCAGCTCTTCTGCGGGATGGCCTCGGTGACCGCCAACAGCCGCATGATCTACGCGTTTTCGCGGGACGGCGCGGTGCCCTGGGCGCACGTCTGGCACACGGTCAGCCCGCGCACCCGGACCCCGGTGGCGGCGGTCTGGCTGGCGGCGGGCGGCGCGCTGGTCCTCGGCCTGCCGTACCTGATCAACCTCACGGCCTATGCGGCGGTGACCTCCATCGCCGTGATCGGCCTCTACATCGCCTACGTCATCCCGACGCTGCTGCGGATCCGCAAGGGCGAGGCCTTCGAACGGGGCCCGTGGCACCTGGGCCGATGGTCTCAGGTGATCGGCGTGGTGTCGGTGGCGTGGGTCGCGGTGATCACCGTGCTGTTCATGCTGCCGCAGGTCGCCCCGGTCACCTGGGAGACCTTCAACTACGCCCCGGTCGCCGTCCTGGTCGTCCTGGGCTTCGCGGGGGTGTGGTGGCAGGTGTCCGCCCGGGAGTGGTTCCTCAATCCGGACCACGAACGGACCATCGCCCGCGAGACGGCCCGGGCCGGAAAGACCCCCTGACCGTCACGTCGGTGACCGATCTCCACCGCTCGTGCCCCTCGGCGCGGCCGTGTCCCCCGATACCCGATCGGAGACACGGCCGTGTCCGGCTATGCTCGGGTAGGCAACATCGCCTGGGCCGTTAGCTCAATTGGCAGAGCAGTGGACTTTTAATCCATTGGTTGTGGGTTCGAGTCCCACACGGCCTACCGAGGTCAGAGCCGCTTTGCGGTTCTGACCAGCGGTTTCGTGGGCC